>JAQXTJ010000203.1 GCA_029219425.1 Bacteroidales bacterium | reverse complement strand
TTAATGATATCAGTAAGCAATTTAGGTATTCAGTTTGGTAAGAGAGTATTGTTTCAAGATGTGAACCTGAAGTTCACTCCGGGAAACTGTTATGGTATAATTGGCGCAAATGGCGCGGGGAAAAGTACGCTGATGCGTATGCTTAGCGGACAGCTTGCACCTACTCACGGCACAGTGAGTCAGGGACCGGGCGAACGTATGTCGGTGCTCAGTCAGGACCACTTCGAGTTCGACGAGTGCACGGTGATGGAAACCGTGCTTCGCGGTCATACCACACTGTGGGAAGTGATGCAGGAGAAGGATGCGCTTTATGCCAAGCCTGATTTCTCGGATGCCGACGGCATTCGTGCCTCGGAGCTTGAGGAAAAATTTGCCGAAATGGAAGGCTGGAATGCTGAGAGCGATGCTGCCGCCCTGCTTAGCGGACTGGGCATCAAAGAGGAGAAGCACTACACCCTCATGAAAGACATGAGTGCCAAGGAGAAGGTGCGCGTGCTGCTCGCAAAGGCACTCTTCGGCAACCCCGACAACCTGCTGCTCGACGAGCCTACCAACGACCTCGACCTCGACACCGTTACTTGGCTTGAGAACTATCTATCCAACTTTGAGAACACGGTGCTTGTAGTGTCGCACGACCGCCACTTCCTTGATGCCATATCCACCCACACTCTCGACATCGACTATAACAAGGTGACGCTCTTTGCCGGCAACTACAGCTTCTGGTATCAGTCGAGCCAGCTCGCCCTGCGCCAGCAACAGCAGCAGAACAAGAAGGCCGAAGAGAAGAAGAAAGAGCTTCAGGAGTTCATTCGCCGATTCAGCGCCAACGTGGCCAAGTCGAAGCAGACAACCAGCCGCAAGAAGATGCTTGAGAAGCTCAACATTGAGGAAATCCAGCCATCGTCGCGACGCTATCCGGGCATAATATTCACTCCAGAGCGTGAGCCGGGCAACAAGATTCTTGAGCTTCACGGTCTCACCGCCAGCGTGGAGGGTGATGTGCTTTTCCAGGATCTCAACCTCACCATTGAGAAGAACGACAAGGTGGTGTTCCTGAGCCGCGATCCGCGTGCCATGACGGCACTCTTTGAGATTATCACTGGCAACCGCAAGCCCGACAGCGGCACATACGAGTGGGGACAGACCATCACCATAGCCTACCTGCCACTCGACAACTCGGCGTTCTTCAACACCGACCTTAACCTCGTTGACTGGCTGTGCCAGTTTAGCACAGACACGAGCGAGATTTATCTGAAGGGCTTCCTTGGCAAGATGCTTTTCTCGGGCGAGGAAGTTATGAAGAAGGCTTCTGTACTCTCGGGAGGTGAGAAGATGCGCTGCATGATAGCCAAGATGATGATGACCAACGCCAACACGCTGATTCTTGACACGCCCACCAACCACCTCGACCTGGAGTCGATTCAGGCGTTCAACAACACGCTCCAGGCTTTCAAGGGCAATATTATTATGTCGTCGCACGACCATGAGTTTATCCAGACGGTGTGCAACCGCATGGTGGAGCTTACGCCCAATGGCATCATCGACAAGATGATGGACTATGACGACTACATCAGCGATGAGAAGGTGCTGGCACTGAAGGAGAAGTTGTATCAAAGGTAAGATGTCAGATATCAGATATTAGATATTAGATATAAATTAGGGAATTTGATTTTTTATAACAACTAATAATAAACACTTGATATGGTAAAGCATATTGTGACATTTCGACTCACCGGCACTCCCGAGGAGCGCAAGGAGGTAGCTCTCCGCTTCAAGGCTGCGCTTGAGGCACTGCCAGAGCAGATTGATGTGCTCGAGAGCATTGAGGTGGGTGTCAACGAGAATCCCGGTGAAACCTGGGATGTGGTGCTCACGGCCATAGTGCCTACAATGGCCGACGTGGAAGTGTATGCCAAGCATCCCGCTCATATCGCTGCGGCAGGGCTGCTGGCCGGTCATAAAGACATGAGAGCTTGCGTTGACTATGAGTTATGATTTCACCCACATAAAGCAATAAATATCACACGGCGTGAGTCTGCAAAATAGCAGATTCGCGCCGTGTCGCTGTGTAATTGTGGAAATTTGCCACAAAATCGCCGAATATGTAGCAAAAGTTTATTGAAAAATATTTTTTATTAAAATTATTCAATAATATTTGCATAATTGCTTTCAAAATGCTTATCTTTGCACTGTAATTAAAACTAAACGATAATCAAAGGTGAAAAAGACGATAAGTTTTACGAAAATGCACGGGGCAGGCAACGACTACATCTACTTGAATTGCATGGATGAATGTCCCGAAGATCTGAGCACGCTTGCTGTGGCTATGAGCGACAGGCACAAGGGCGTTGGGTCGGACGGGCTGGTGGCCATTATGCCCTCGGCAGTAGCCGATTTCAGGATGCGAATGTTCAATGCCGATGGATCAGAGGGCGAGATGTGTGGAAATGCGTCGCGCTGCATAGGCAAATATGTGTTTGAGAAAGGACTTACAAAAAACCGTCACATCACCCTCGAAACGCTTGCAGGAATAAAGACGCTCTCGCTTGCCGTGACAGCAGAAGGCACGGTGGAGAGCGTGACCGTGGATATGGGAGAGCCGGTGCTTGAGCCGGCAAAGATACCGGTGGCAATCGACCGCGACGTGATAATGATGCCGGTGGCCACAAGCAGTGGTGTGGTGGAAATCACGGCTGTGTCGATGGGCAATCCCCATGGGGTGGTGATTGTGAAGCATCTTGCCGACGTTGACGTGCACGGCACCGGACGTGAGCTTGAGGTGAATCCCCTATTCCCGCAAAAGGCCAATATAGAATTTGCGCAGATTCTCAGGCGCGATGAGATAGCAATGCGCGTGTGGGAGCGTGGCAGCGGTGAGACCCTTGCTTGTGGCACAGGAGCATGCGCCACGCTTGTGGCAGCAGCACTCACCGGCAATTGCGACCGCAAAGCCACCATTCACCTGCTGGGTGGCGACTTGCTCATTGAGTGGCAGGAGAAGAACAACCATGTGTATATGACCGGTCCGGCGACAATGGTGTTCGAAGGAACTTATTATTTGGATTGAATGACTAAATGAGATATACTAAATGATACGCGTAAACGACAATTTCAGCAAGTTGCAGGAGTCGTACCTGTTTTCAGAGATTGCCCGCAAAGTGAAGGCTTTCGAGGCTCAGAATCCCGAAGCCCACATAATCAGGATGGGGATTGGCGACGTTACTCTTCCTATCTGCGAGGCATCGGTGAAGGCAATGCACAAGGCTGTGGATGAAATGGGCAAGAGAGCCACTTTCCACGGCTACGGCCCTGAGCAGGGCTACGCTTTCCTTGCCGAGTGCATTGCAAAATATGACTATGCCGAGCGTGGCATCACCATTGCCACCGATGAGATATTCATAAGCGACGGTGCCAAGAGCGACACCGGCAACATTGGTGACATACTCTCGACCCAAAACCTGGTGGCGGTGACCGACCCGGTCTATCCCGTGTATGTCGATTCGAATGTAATGGCAGGCCGTGCCGGCAGCCTCACGGAGCGAGGCACATGGAGCAATATCATGTATATGCCCTGCAATGCCGCCAATGGATTCGTCCCAGCCTTGCCGGCTGTGATTCCCGATATGATTTATTTGTGCTACCCCAACAATCCTACCGGAACCACGCTCACACGCAGTGAACTGAAAAAATGGGTGGATTATGCGCTGCAAAACAAGTCGTTGCTTCTCTTCGACTCGGCCTACGAGGCATTTATCACTGAGGACGATGTGCCTCATTCCATATATGAGATTGAGGGAGCACGCCGCTGTGCCATTGAGTTCCGCAGTTTCTCGAAGACGGCAGGATTCACAGGCCTGCGTTGCGGCTACACCGTGGTGCCAAAGGAACTGCTGGGATACGACGCCGATGGACGTCCAGTGATGCTCAACAAGCTATGGAACCGTCGCCAGTGCACCAAGTTTAATGGCGCAAGCTATGTTACTCAGCGTGCGGCAGAGGCCACCTACAGCCAAGAAGGACGCACACAGGTGCGCGATGCTATAGCCTACTACCTGCGCAACGCCCTCATTCTGCGCAGCGGCCTCGCTTCAGCAGGGCTGGATGCAGTGGGTGGAGTGAACGCGCCCTACGTTTGGGTAAAGACACCTTCCGGCATGTCGTCGTGGGAGTTCTTCAACAAGTTGTTAAGCCAGTGTCACATTGTAGGGACACCCGGCGTGGGCTTCGGCCCGTCGGGCGAAGGTTACTTCCGCCTCACGGCATTCAACACCTATGAGCTGACGCTCGAGGCTGTGGAACGGATAAAGAAATTAGAAATATAAAAACATATCAAATAAAATACTAAACGTTCAGAGTTATGTCACAGTTAAGATTCAAAGTAGTTGAAACTGCTTTCGACCGCAAAGCACTGAAAGTAGAGATTCCCAAGGAGCGACCTACGGACTACTACGGCAAGTATGTATTCAACCGCAAGAAAATGTTTGAGTATCTGCCTAAAAAGACCTACGATGCACTTGTGTATGCAATCGACAACAAGGAGCCGCTTAACCGGGAGATTGCCGACAGCGTGGCAGCTGGCATGAAGCAGTGGGCCATCGACAACGGCGCAAAGCACTACACACACTGGTTTCATCCCCTCACCGACGGCACTGCCGAGAAGCACGATTCATTCATTGAGCACGACGGCAAGGGTGGCGTGATGGAGGAGTTCAGCGGCAAGCTGCTCGTGCAGCAGGAGCCCGACGCGTCGAGCTTCCCCAATGGCGGAATCCGCAACACCTTTGAGGCTCGCGGTTACTCGGCATGGGACATCTCATCGCCTGCATTCATCATCGACAACACTCTGTGCATCCCCACTATCTTCATTTCCTATACAGGTGAGTCGCTCGACTACAAGACACCGCTTCTGCGTGCGCTCAACAGCGTTGATAAGGCAGGAACAGCCGTAGCACAATACTTCGACCCCTCGGTGAAGCACGTTTTCTCCTACCTTGGCTGGGAGCAGGAATACTTCCTCGTGGATGAGGCTCTCTATGCAGCGCGTCCCGACCTTGTGATGACCGGCCGCACACTAATGGGTCATGAGAGCGCAAAGAACCAGCAGCTCGAGGACCACTACTTTGGAGCAATCCCCTCGCGTGTGGAGGCCTTTATGCTCGACCTTGAGATAGAGTGCCACAAGCTGGGAATACCTGCCAAGACACGTCACAATGAGGTTGCCCCAAACCAGTTTGAGCTTGCTCCTATTTTTGAGGAAACAAACCTTGCCAACGACCACAACTTGCTGCTTATGTCGCTCATTGCCGATGTGGCGCGTCGCCATAACTTCCGCGTGCTTCTGCACGAGAAGCCATTTGCCGGCATCAACGGCTCGGGCAAGCACAACAACTGGAGCCTTGGCACCGACACAGGCGTGCTTCTCTTCGCACCCGGCAAGACACCGAAGGCCAACCTCCAGTTCATCACTTTCGTGGCCAATGTGATGGCTGCCGTGTATAAGCACAACGGGTTGCTCAAGGCCTCAATCTCGTCGGCCACCAACCAGCACCGTCTTGGCGCCAACGAGGCTCCTCCGGCAATCATCTCAATGTTCCTCGGCTCGCAGCTCACTGAGATTCTCGACAAGCTCGAGAAGAGCACAAAGGATGAGCTTATCAGCTTTGCCAACAAGGAGCAGATTAAGCTCGGACTCTCGCAGATTCCCGAGATACTTCTCGACAACACCGACCGCAACCGCACCTCGCCATTCGCATTCACCGGCAACCGCTTTGAGTTCCGAGCAGTGGGGTCGTCGGCCAACTGTGCTTCGGCTATGATTGCGCTCAATGCCGCCGTGGCACACCAGCTCACAGAGTTCAAGGCCTCAGTGGATAAGCGCGTGGCAGACGGTGAGGCTATTGAGCATGCCATTCTCACAGAGGTTAAGGCACTCATCACATTCTCCAAGCCGATTCACTTCGATGGCAACGGCTATAGCGACGAGTGGAAAGAGGAGGCAGCCCGGCGAGGTCTCGACTGTGAGACATCCACGCCTCTCATTTTCGATGCCTATCTGCGTCCAGAGAGCGTGGATATGTTTGCCAAAACAGGTGTGTTCAGTGAGGTGGAGCTCAAGGCACGCAATGAGGTGAAGTGGGAAATCTATACAAAGAAGATACAGATAGAGTCGCGCGTGCTTGGCGACCTGGCAACCAACCATATTCTGCCCGTGGCAACTCGCTATCAGTCGCTTTTGCTCGACAACGTATTCAAGATTAAGAGTCTTTTCCCGGCCGACCGTGGAGCCAAGATTGCAGAGCAAGACCTATCGATGATTGAGAAAATGGCAGAGCACATGCTTGTGATTAAGAAGAGCGTGCGCGAGATGATAGCAGCCCGCAAGATGGCCAACAAGATTGAGAGTGAGCGTGAGAAGGCAATCGCCTACCACGACACCGTGTATCCGCACATGGATGTGATTCGCTACCACATCGACAAGCTCGAGCTAATGGTGGATGATGAGATGTGGCCGCTGCCAAAGTATCGCGAACTGCTCTTCATACGCTGATAGCGCAGCAACGAAGGAGATTTAGTTTAACTGACTAAATGAACTTCATTGCCGGCTAGTGTTGCAACCACAGTGCTTTGCATTGGTGGCGGCAGTGCCGGCAATGAAGATACTCCAAGCGAGAGAAAAAGGAAATAAAGCATATCAACGTGTGTTGTGGTGGTTGCAGATGTAGTTTTTTTAATTTCATTTTGTTTATCTGTTCTTTTCCCGTCTGCGGCAACCACACACCCGTTTTTTTCACTTCGATAAAAATAAAGAAACCAATTATGTTACCACGACAACAGGGACTATATGATCCTATCAACGAGAAAGATGCCTGTGGTGTGGGTCTCCTCGCCAATATCAATGGCATAAAATCGCACCAACTGGTAGAAAAGGGACTACAGGTGCTTGAGAATATGGTTCACCGTGGCGCCGAGGGTGCCGACTCAAAGACCGGAGATGGCGCCGGCATAATGGTGCAGATTCCGCATGAGTTCATTTTGCTTCAGGGCATTGCCGTGCCCGAGAAGGGACGTTATGGCAGCGGACTGGTGTTCCTGCCAAAGAACGACGACTCACAGCAACTTATTTTCGACCTAATAGAGCGCGAGGCACTCGAACTTGGCCTCACACTGCTGCCGGTGCGAGATGTGCCCACCAACAATGAGCAGCTTGGCGAAGTGGCGAAGGCCGCCGAGCCGTCAATAAAGCAAATTTTCATCGCCGATGAGCGTACAAACGAGGACATTGAGCCTAAGCTCTACATTCTGCGTCGCCGCGTGGAGAAGAAAGTGGCCGAGTCGGCAGTGGCCGGCAAGGATGATTTCTACATTGTGTCCTTGTCGTCGCGAGTGATAATCTACAAGGGAATGCTTTCGTCGCTTCAATTGCGATACTACTTCCCCGACCTTATGAATCCCTATTTCACCACTGGAATGGCACTGGTGCACTCACGCTTCAGCACCAACACATTCCCCACCTGGAGCCTGGCACAGCCCTTCAGAATGCTTGGCCACAATGGTGAAATCAACACAATAAAGGGCAACCGCATGTGGATGCACGCCCGCGAGTGCGTGCTCAGTCCAAAGTCGCTCGGAGGAGCCGACGTGTCGCCCATCATCCAGCCCAACATGAGCGACAGCGCCTCTCTCGATAATGTGCTCGAATATTTCGTGATGGCAGGCATGTCGCTGCCTCATGCTCTGGCAATGCTCGTGCCTGAGTCGTTCAATGACAAGAACCCTATCTCACCCGAGCTGAAGGCATTCTATGAATACCACAGCATTCTCATGGAGGCATGGGACGGCCCTGCCACGCTGCTCTTCAGCGACGGTCGCTATGCCGGCGGTATGCTCGACCGTAACGGCCTGCGTCCGGCCCGCTACCTTATCACCAAGAACAACACCATTGTGGTGGCTTCGGAGATGAGCGTGCTGCCCTTTGAGGCCTCGGAGGTGAAGGAGAAAGGTCGCCTGCGCCCCGGCAAGATGCTCATGGTGGATATGGAGAAAGGTGAGGTGCTCGACGATGCACTGCTCAAGGAGAATCTCGCCAATGAGTTCCCTTATCGCGACTGGCTCGCCAAGAACCGCATAAAGCTCGACCAGATCAACAGCGGAAAGAAGGTGAACAACGATGTGCCCGAGTATATGCGCCTGCTCACCACCTTCAACTATCACAAAGAAGAAATTGAGAGCATAATCACCCCTATGGTGACCGACGCAAAGGAACCTGTGCACTCTATGGGCAACGACACACCGCTGGCCGTGATGAGCGACATTCCGCAGACGCTCTTCAACTACTTCCGCCAGCACTTCGCGCAGGTGACCAACCCGCCAATCGACCCCTTGCGCGAAGAACTTGTGATGAGCCTCGACAGCTATATCGGAGCCATAAAGATGAACTTGCTCGAGCCTACGCCCGACCTCTGCAAGATGGTGGAGCTTAACCGCCCCATCCTCACTAATGCCGAGCTCGACATTCTGTGCAACCTGCGCTACAAGGGCTTCAACACACGCAAGGTGAAGATGACCTTTGCCGTTGCCGATGGTGCCGATGGGCTGCGTAAGGGCATTGAGAACTTGTGCATCGAGGCCGAGAAAGCCGTTGACGAGGGTTGCAACTACATTGTGCTCAGCGACCGCGACGTGGATGCCGGCCATGCTCCCATCCCCTCACTGCTCGCCACCTCGGCAGTGCACCACCACCTCATCGAGCGCAAGAAGCGCGTGCAGACTGCGCTTATCATTGAGACCGCCGATGCCCGCGAGGTGATGCACTTTGCCCTGCTCTCGGGCTACGGCGCAAGTGCAATCAATCCCTACCTTGCATTTGCTGTCATCGACGACTTGGTGAAACGCAAGGAGATACAGCTCGACTTCAACACGGCTATGAAGAACTACATCAAGGCCGTGGATAAGGGGCTGCTAAAAATTATGTCGAAGATGGGTATTGCCACAATCACAAGCTACAAGGGCGCACAGCTCTTTGAGGCTATCGGACTCTCGCAAAGCCTTATCGACGCTTATTTCGGAAAGACGGTGTCAAAAATTGGCGGTGTTGACATCAACGACCTTGCCAACGAGATTCTTGCATCGCACACAAAGGCATGGAGCGACTGCTTCGACGACCGTCTGCCGCTCAGCAATCTGGGAATGTATGCCTACCGTAAGACCGGCGAGCTGCATGCCTGGAATCCAGAGACTATTGCCACTTTACAGATTGCCACCCGACTGGGCAGCTACAAGAAATTCAAGGAATATACTGCTGCTGTCGATGGCAAGACGCGTCCTATATTCATCCGTGATTTCTTCGACTTCAAGAAAGGCACTCCCATTCCCATTGAGGAAGTAGAGGGCGTGGAGAGCATCATGCGCCGTTTCGTGACGGGCGCAATGTCGTTTGGCGCTATCAGCAAGGAGGCTCACGAGGCTCTTGGTATTGCCATGAACCGCATTGGCGCCAAGAGCAACACCGGTGAGGGCGGTGAGGATGCCGAGCGCTTCAAGCCCCGTCCCGATGGCGAGTCGGCACGCAGCGCAATCAAGCAGGTGGCTTCGGGACGCTTTGGAGTGACAGCCGAATACTTGGTGAATGCCGATGAGATTCAGATTAAGATTGCTCAGGGCGCAAAGCCTGGTGAGGGAGGTCAGCTTCCAGGCTTCAAGGTGGATAAGGTGATTGCCAAGACGCGCCACTCCATTCCCGGAATCTCGCTCATCTCTCCCCCACCTCACCACGACATCTACTCCATCGAGGACCTCGCACAGCTCATCTTCGACCTCAAGAACATCAACCCTTCGGCTAAGATAAGTGTGAAACTTGTGTCGGAGAGCGGAGTGGGCACCATTGCCGCTGGTGTGGCAAAGGCAAAGGCCGACCTTATAATCATCAGCGGTGCCGAGGGAGGCACTGGAGCAAGTCCTGCCAGCTCAATTCGATATGCCGGATTGCCCTCGGAAATAGGCCTTGCCGAAACACAGCAGACGCTCGTGCTCAACAACCTGCGCGGACAGGTGCGCTTGCAGGTCGATGGACAGCTAAAGACGGGTCGCGACGTGATAATCCAGGCCATGCTTGGAGCAGAGGAATTTGGTTTCGCCACATCGGCACTCATAGTGCTGGGATGCGTGCTCATGCGCAAGTGCCACAAGAACACCTGCCCGGTGGGTGTGGCAACGCAAAATGAAGAGCTGCGCAAGCGCTTTGCCGGAAAGGCCGACTACCTTGTGAATTTCTTCACTTTCATGGCGCAGGAAATCCGTGAGTATCTTGCCGAAATAGGCGTCAGACGCTTCGACGACATCGTGGGCCGCAGCGACATGCTCACAGTGAAGGAGGGCGTGCATGTGAGCAAGACTGAGCATCTCGATTTTTCTCGCCTGCTCTACCGCCCCGAAGAGTGCGCCACAAATGCCATTATCAACGTTACCGAGCAGGAACACGACATAAAAACCGTGCTCGACCGCGAGCTAATCAACCGCAGTTATCCCGCAATCTCATCGGGAATGCCCGTGGAACTCGACTTCCCCATTAAGAACACCAACCGCTCGGTGGGCGCAATGCTCTCGGGTGCGGTGGCAAAACGCTATGGCAACGACGGACTGCCCGATGGCACCATAGCGTGCACATTCAAAGGCTCGGCCGGACAGAGCTTCGGCGCATTTCTCGAGCACGGTATCACCTTCCGCCTCGAAGGCGACGCCAACGATTATGTGGGCAAGGGACTCTCTGGCGGACGCATCGTGATTGTGCCTCCCTCGGGCAGCACATTCGCTCCGGAGGACAACATCATAGCCGGCAACACCATCCTCTATGGCGCAACGTCGGGCGAGATGTATATCAATGGCCGCGTGGGCGAGAGATTCTGTGTGCGCAACAGCGGCGCAACCGCTGTGGTAGAGGGCGTGGGCGACCACTGCTGTGAGTATATGACTGGCGGACGCACCGTGGTGCTTGGCCCCACAGGCCGTAATTTCGCTGCCGGAATGAGCGGTGGCGTAGCATACGTCTGGAATCCCAATGGCGACTTCGACTACTTCTGCAACATGGAGATGGTGGAGCTCTCGCTCATTGAGGACATGGCCGACAATCGCGAGCTTTACCGCATCATCGGCAACCACTACAAATACACCCGCAGCGCACTTGCCGCCAAGATGCTCGACAACTGGCAGGAGTATGTGAATCAGTTCATCAAGGTGATTCCTTTCGAATACAAGAAGGTGCTCCACGATGAGAAGATGGAGAAGCTCCAGCGAAAGATTGCACAGCTCGACCGCGAATAACTCACCAATCACTATTCAATGAACCATAGCAATATCACAATATAATATGGGAAACCCAACAGCATTTTTAAGCATCGACAGAAAAGAGGCGGGCTATCGCCCTATCAACGATAGAATAAGGGATTTTGGTGAGGTGGAGCAGACGCTCAACCCCGAAGACCGCCGCTTGCAGGCATCGCGCTGCATGGAGTGCGGTGTGCCATTCTGCCACTGGAGCTGCCCCACAGGCAGCCGTCAGCCCGAGTGGCAAGACCGCCTTTTCAAGAACGACATACGCGGTGCCTACACCATACTATCACTCACCAACGACTTCCCCGAATTTACCGGCCGCGTGTGTCCTGCCCTGTGCGAGAAGGGGTGCGTGCTGAATAAGTCGCACCAGGCAGTGACTATTCGTGAGAATGAGGCCGCAATTGTGGAGCGCGCTTTTCTCGAGGGGCTGATTCAGCCTTTCATCCCCAAGGTGCGCCTGAGCAAGAGTGTGGCTGTGATTGGCTCGGGCCCGGCAGGACTGGCGTGCGCCAACCGCCTGAACCGTATGGGCTACTTGGTTACGGTGTATGAGAAAGATGAGGCTCCGGGCGGACTTTTGCGATTTGGCATCCCCGATTTCAAACTCAACAAGAGCGTTATCGACCGCCGCGTGAAGCTCATGGAGGAAGAAGGCGTGAAATTCATCTGTGGCGTTAAGGTCGGCGCCGACATTGCCGTTCAGGAGATTATCGACCAATACGATGCCGTGTGTGTTGCCATTGGCTCGGGTGTGCCACGCAACCTCAGTGTGGAGGGACGCGATTTGAAGGGCGTACACTTTGCCCTCGAGCTGCTCCAGCAGCAAAACCGTGTGATTGCAGGCTCGGAGATACCTGCCGGCGAGCGCATCACCGCCAAGGGAAAGAATGTACTCGTGATTGGTGGTGGCGACACCGGCAGCGACTGCGTGGGCACTGCCAACCGCCAGGGAGCACTCAGCGTCACACAAATTGAGATAATGCCCAAGCCTCCTGTGGGCGAGAATCCTGCAACTCCGTGGCCCTACTGGCCAGTGGTGCTCAAGACCTCCAGCTCGCACGAGGAAGGCTGCGACCGCCGCTGGCTGCTCGATACACGCAAGTTTATCCCCGACGACAACGGCCGCGTGGCCGCTGTGGAGGTGGAAGAAGTGGAATGGCAGAAGGACGAGGCAACCGGCCGCATGAGCTTAATCCACACCGGAAAGGTATCGACAATAAAGGCCGAGCTGGTGCTGCTGGCAATGGGATTCACGAATCCCGTGTATGATGGTCTGCTCGCCGACCTTAAACCCGAGCTCGACGCCCGCAAGAACGTGAAGGTTGACGACCGCCAGATGACATCGGTGGATAAGGTGTTTGCCGCCGGCGACGCATCCACGGGAGCATCGCTCGTGGTGCGATGCATAGCATCGGGACAAAAAGCCGCCGCAGGCATCGACCAATACTTAAAGGACAAGTAACAGCATAGCAATGAGGCCGCGAATCACATCAATGTGCGTTCCGGCCTCATCCTTTTCCTAAAAAAAACTACACACTCAAAGATATGGAGATTCTAAAACACGAATGTGGCATAGCGATGGTTCGCCTGCGCAAGCCACTTGCCTACTACAAGCAGAAATATGACACCTGTTTCTATGGGCTCAACAAGCTCTACCTCCTCATGGAGAAGCAGCACAACCGCGGTCAGGAAGGTGCCGGACTGGGCTGCATAAAGCTCAACTCGCAGCCCGGCAGCGAATATATATTCCGTGAGCGTGCGCTTGGCTCGGGTGCTATTCAGGAAATTTTTGCCAATGTAAAGAAGGGAATTGGCAGCGAAATAGCCTCGAAGCACGATGAGGAGCTGCCCTTTGCCGGTGAGGTGTATATTGGCCACCTGCGCTATTCCACCACCGGCCGTTCGGGCATAAGCTATGTGCACCCCTTCCTGCGCCGCAACAACTGGAAGGCGCGCAACATGCTGCTGTGCGGCAACTTCAATATGACCAATGTGGAGGAGATATTCCAGACGGTAATCGACGAGGGACAGCATCCACGAATCTACTCCGACACCGTGCTGCTGCTCGAGCAGCTCGGCAATGAGCTCGACAAGGAGCATCGCCGCCTGCACGACCGCTATCAGGCCGAGGGACTCGATGGCATCGCTCTCACCCACAAGATTGAGGACAGCATTGAGGTGACCAACGTGCTGCGAGACAAAGCACGTCTGTGGGACGGCGGCTTTGTGATTTGTGGAGCCATTGGAAGCGGCGATATGTTTGCCCTGCGCGATCCACACGGCATTCGCCCGGCATTCTACTATGTGGACGATGAAATCGTGGTGGTGGCATCGGAGCGTCCGGTGATACAGACCACCATGAATGTCACTCTCAATGAGGTGCACGAGCTTGCACCGGGTTCGGCGATATCGGTGAACCGCGCTGGAGAAGTGAAGATTACCGACATTCTCGGCGAGCAAAAGAACGAGCGTTGCTCTTTCGAGCGCATCTACTTCTCGCGAGGCAGCGACGCCGACATCTATGAGGAGCGTAAGGCTCTTGGTCGCGAGCTGGCGCCAGCAATCCTCAAGGCCGTGAACTACGACCTCGACAACACAGTGCTCTCCTTCATTCCCAACACTGCCGAGGTGGCCTACATAGGCATGATTGAGGGACTCGACGACTATCGCCGAAGCAAGCAGATTGAGCAAATAGAGCACCTCGACCCGACTGCGCCCGACTATTACCGGCAGGTGGAGCAAATCATATCCCACAAGCTGCGCGTGGAGAAACTTGCTATAAAGGACATAAAGCTGCGTACATTCATAGCCGAGGGTGAGTCGCGCAACGACCTTGCCGCACACGTCTATGACGTGACCTATGGCATCGTGAAGCCCGGCGTGGACAACCTGGTGGTAATCGACGACAGCATTGTGCGCGGAACAACGCTGAAACAATCAATCATTCGCATCCTCGACCGCCTGCAACCGCGCAAGATTGTGATAGTGTCGTCGTCGCCACAAGTGCGCTACCCCGACTACTATGGAATTGACATGTCGCGCATGGGCGAGTTTGCCGCTTTTCGCGCAACAATGGCATTGCTCAAAGAGCGACGCATGGGCAATGTAATCGATGAGGTGTATCGCAAGTGCAAGGCGCAGGAGAACTTACCCAAGGAGCAGGTGGTGAACTATGTGACCGAAATCTACGCTCCATTCACCGACGAGGAGGTTTCGCGCAAGATAGCACAGATGCTCACCCCGAGCGGCACAGGCGCCAAGATTGAGATAATCTACCAGTCGCTCAATGGGCTGCACAAGTCGATACCCAATCATCCTGGCGACTGGTACTTCTCAGGCAATTATCCTACTCCCGGAGGCAATAAAATGGTGAACCGTGCGTTTATAAATTACTACGAGGGCAATGCCGACCTGCGCTGCTGACGTTGCAGCATGGGCCGGGCAATGCCTTGCGTGGCGTTAATGCGCAATTTACCAAGAAATACCAACTTATTTATTTCATGAAACAGATACACAACATCTACTTTCGTGTATTGACTGCGACACTGATAATGCTATCGGTGTCGCTCAATGCATTTGGAGTGAAGATTGCCGTGCTTGCCGACACGCACGTCACTCCCGGCAATGCCAATGAAGAGAAACTGCGTCAGGCCGTGGCCGAAATCAATGCCGGCGACGCGCGAATGGTAATCCTTGCCGGCGACCTCACAAATGAGGGCAGCGACGAGCAGCTTGCCAATGTGAAGAATATTATCGACGGCTTGAACAAGCCCCTGTTTGTGATTCCCGGCAACCACGAGAACAACTGGAGCCAGAGTGCCTGCAAGACATTCAACGACTTGTGGGGCAACGACCGCTTCGTGGCCGAGACCGACAGCCTTGTGATTGTGGGAATAAACTGCGGCCCATACATGAAGATGGGCGACGGACACATAAAGCAGGAAGATCTCTCGTGGCTCGACACCACCCTCGCCGATCGCACGGCAACCGGCAAGCTCGTGCTGAGCGTGTGCCACTACCCTATCATGCCCGACCTCGACAACTGCGCCGACTATGTGGCGGTGCTGCAAAAATATCCGGTGGTGAGCCACATCTGTGGTCACTATCACACCTTCAAGCACTACAAGGGCGGCGACATCGACGCGCTAATGTGCCGCGCCCTCGACATGCGCAACGGAAATTATGGATACTCGCTGCTCGAGGTGACAGCCGACTCGGTGCGCCTGTTCGACAAGCAGCTTGGCATAGCACCCGTGCTGAAGCACGCCTACGCCATCGACACCGATATTGCTCCCATCTCATCTGCCGCAAAGGAGGATTTCCAACTACCTTCCAACGTGAAAATATCGCTCGTGCACCGCGACGAGGCTTCAATTTTCACCCGTATTGGCATTGACAAGGACAATGTGTATTTCGGCAACTCGCTCGGCTACGCAAAATCGGTGAACAAGACCACGGGCAAGGTGAACTGGGCCTACAAGACTTCTGCCTCACTCTTCGCACGCCCCGCCGTGGCAAAGAATGTGGTGATTGTCCCCACTGCCGACAAGCGCCTTGTGTGGCTCAGCAAGAAGAGCGGCCGCGTGCTGCACGAGGAAGCAGCACACGGGCCCTACGTCGCCGATGGAGTGGTGGCGGGCAACACACTCTATCAGGGCGGATACATGACCTTTCAGGCATGGGACATAAAGAAGCACCGCTTGCTGTGGCACTACGACAGCATCTTCAATTACTGTCAGGCCGCTCCCACAATTGCCGGCAACGACATAGCCTTCGGCGCGTGGGACACCAACCTGCGCCTGCTCGACCGCAACACCGGCCGCCTGCGATGGGCATGGAACAATGGCAAGAGTGCCAATATGCTTGGCCCGGGCAACTGTGTGCCTGTGGTTGCCCCCGACAAGGTTATCGTGGTTGCCCCCGACCGCTATATGACAGCAATCGACCGCTCTTCGGGACGCCAGATATGGCGTAATAACGACTTCAAGTACCGCGAGAGCCTTGGCACTTCGGCCGATGGCAAGCGTGCCTATGCCAAGACTATGGACGGCGAGATAGTGGCAGTGAGCACCGAAGGCAACGAATACAAACTGCTGTGGAAGGTGGATGCCAAGCTCGGCTATGAGCACGCGCCTTGCATTGTGGTGGAATCGAAGGGCATTGTATTCGTAGGGTCACGCCAGGGTCTCATGGCAGCAATCGACCCGGTGAAGCAACAACTACTGTGGCAATACCGTCTGGGCAGTTCGGAGTTCAACGGCTGGGAGATTGACGCCAACGGCGACGTATATACCTCGCTTATCGAAGGCACCATCTGGAGAATCAGCTGTGAGCAATGAACTGTGAGCCTGCTGACACTTGATTTTTTTTGACAATAATACAACGCTATGAACGAACCACTTGCTGAACGAATGCGACCTAAGTCGCTCGATGAATATATTGGCCAGAAGCACCTTGTGGGCGACGGGTCCGTGATACGCCGCATGATTGAGTCGGGGCGCATTGCCTCATTTATCCTGTGGGGCCCGCCGGGTGTTGGCAAGACCACTCTTGCCCGAATCATAGCCGAACAGACGCAATCATCATTCTTCACTCTCTCGGCAGTAACATCGGGTGTGAAGGAGGTGCGCGAAGTGCTCGACCGCTGCCGTGCCGAGTCGGCGAGCGTGTTCTCAAAGGGACGTCCCATTCTCTTCATCGACGAGATTCACCGTTTCAACAAGTCGCAACAAGATTCGCTGCTCGGCGCGGTGGAGAATGGCACTGTGACGCTCATAGGCGCCACCACCGAGAATCCCTCATTTGAGGTAATCCGCCCGCTGCTATCGCGTGCGCAGGTCTATGTGCTGAAGCCGCTTGAGAGAGAGGATTTGCTTGAGTTGCTGCACCGCGCCATCACCACCGACCCTATGCTCTCGAAGATGGAGGTGGAGGTGAGGGAAACCGAGGCGCTGCTGCGCTACTCGGGAGGAGATGCGCGCAAGCTGCTCAATATCCTCGACCTGCTCTATCAATCGACACCGGCAGGCCGCCGCATAGTGATTAGCGATGCCATCGTCACCGAGAGCCTCCAGCAAAATCCAATGGCGTTCGACAAGAACGGCGAGATGCACTACGACATCATTTCGGCCTTCATAAAGTCGATTCGTGGCAGCGACCCCGATGCGGCAATTTACTGGCTGGCACGCCTCATTGCCGGAGGCGAGGATCCCAAGTTTATTGCTCGCCGCCTCATGATTTCGGCAAGCGAGGATATAGGCCTTGCCAACCCAAATGCTATGTTGCTTGCCAACGCCGCCTTTGAGGCTGTCAACAAGATAGGCTGGCCCGAGGGGCGCATTCCACTCGCCGAAGCCACTATCTATCTTGCCACCTCACCCAAGAGCAACTCGGCCTACATGGCAATCAATTCGGCGCTGTCGTTCGTGGAGAAAACCGGCAACCTGCCCGTGCCGCTGCACCTGCGCAACGCTCCCACCAAGCTCATGGACGAGCTGGGCTATGGCAAGGACTACAAATATGCCCACGACTACCCCGGCCACTTCGTGCAGCAGCAATACCAGCCCGCCGAGATAGCCGGGACCTGCTTCTGGCAGCCTGCCGACAATGCGCAGGAGGCCAAAATGCAACAGCACATGGTTGCGCTGTGGGGCGCGAAAAAATGATTTTTTTATCATTAAAAATGCGTTTTTGAGGGTGATTTGCTTGCGGCTTCGGCAATTATTTAGTAATTTTGTAATGATTATGAGAACACGTGCGCAGCAACACGTGTTTTTCGTGTCGAGATAAATTGAAAAAAATATTATAAATCACGTTCTAATATCTAAAGATTATGAGTTTGAATATCGTTGTTCTGGCAAAACAAGTGCCTGACACACGCAATGTGGGCAAGGATGCAATGAAGGAAGATGGAACCATCAACCGCAGCGCCCTTCCCGCAATCTTCAACCCCGAGGACCTGAATGCACTTGAGCAGGCACTGCGCATCAAGGAATCACATCCCGGTTCGAAAATCACGCTGCTTACCATGGGACTTCCACGCGCTGCCGAGGTGATTCGTGAGGGACTTTACCGCGGTGCCGACACCGGAATCGTGCTCACCGACCGCGCTCTTGGTGGTGCCGACACGCTTGCCACTTCCTATTCGCTGGCACAGGCCGTGCGCCACATCGGCAACTACGACATTATCATTGGAGGCCGTCAGGCTATCGACGGCGACACCGCTCAGGTGGGCCCGCAGATTGCCGAGAAGCTCGGCTTGCCACAGGTGACCTACGCCGAGGAAATAAAGGTGGAGGATGGCAAGGCCACAATCAAGCGCCGCATTGAGAATGGTGTGGAAGTGGTGGAGGCTCCGCTTCCTCTTGTAGTGACCGTGAATGGCTCGGCTGCTCCCTGCCGTCCACGCAACGCACGTCTCATCCAGAAATTTAAATATGCAGCCACTCCCAGCGAGAAGGCTGCGGCAAGCGATGATGTGAAGCGACTGCTCGACACCCGCGACTACCTTAACCTCTTTGAGTGGAACGCCGCCGAGGTGGAGGCCGACCCCGAGCAGATTGGTATGCCCGGCTCGCCTACAAAGGTTAAGACTGTAGTCAATGTGGTGTTCCAGGCTAAGGAAAGCAAG
>JAQXTJ010000202.1 GCA_029219425.1 Bacteroidales bacterium | reverse complement strand
CAGGAATCGCTTACTTAATTAACCTTCTAATACCATTAACATAAACCTAAAAACTAACAATTGATTGTCGTCGCGACAACCATTTTGTTGCCTTAAAAATCATTTACCATGAAAACTGATGCAAAGATAATGGATTTATGTTATATAGCATAATTTTTGGACAAGAATTTTATTGCAATTAACAATAAATTATATATGCGGCTACAAAGTGTTAATAAACACTGATGCGAATTAACATATAGGGCGGTCTTGATGCTTTAATGCAGGAACGCACCTCCTGCTGCGTTTTGCCGTTACAGTCGCATTATCCGAAGACAGGCAATGCTGCTGCCGGCTGGCGCATGAGGGGTGCGTTCCTGCGTTGATGGGAAAATCCCGGTAAATTCACGCCGCAGTAATCCCAATAAATGGAGATAGGAGGCCACGGCGTGTGCGTTTTCTCTACATGTGGCGAGCAACGGCACGTTCGAGCTCGGTGATGTCGGCAACGCGCTCCACAATTTCGCCGGTGCGGTCGATGATGTAGGTGAGAGGCAGCTGGTTCACATTGTAGGCGGCAAAGTTGCGTGAGTCGAGCCCCATGGGGTCGTACACGGTAATCCAGGGCAGGTTGACTGCCGACTGTCGCCACTGGAACTCCTCGGTGTCGATGCCCACTTGGAAGATTTCGAGACCCTGAGCCTTGTATTTGCGGTAGATTTCGGCAAGCAACTTGTTGCAGACAGGAGAGAAATCTGCACTGTAGATGGTGAAGTTGAGCAGCAGCAGCTTGCCTTGCTTTGCTACTTCCTGAAGGTCTTGCATCACGCCCTTCTTGTCTTGCAGCCTGATGTCGATGAGTTTTGTTTCGGTCACAAACATTGTGTCGGCCTTGGCCGATGAGCGGTGACGCATGGCGAGTCCCTGGCGCAGCACATCCACCATATAGGGCGTGCGTGGGTCGTTGGGACGGAACGAATTGAAGGCGTTGGTCACAGCCCCAATAATCTTGAAATCGAAGTCGTTGATTGGATTGAACAGCGGTTCGTCGCCAATATATTTGTTGATAATGTAATAGGCCACAATGCTGCTTGGGTCGCTCAGAATCTGGCCGGCAAGCTCACGCTTCCATTCGGTGGCTTGCTTAGCATATTCGGAGGCAGGAAGTGCGCTCATGGCAAGAGCTTTCTTGTCGATTTCCATCACTTTTGCGGCATTGTCGCTTCCCGAGAGCTGGTAGTCGGTTCCAAACGATGCGAGAGAGGTGGAAATTTCTATCCTGTCGATGCTGTCGATGGGGAAGTAGATCATCTTGTCGCCAAGGCGCAGGCGGTAGATGTCGGGGAAATGTGGTGCTGGCTGCTCAATTTGGAACTTGCCGCTGCCGGTGGTCTTCACCGAGTCGATGATGAACCAGCGTCCATTGCTCGACTCCTCGAGAACCATTGTTGTGGTGTCGGCGGCACCGTCGATTGTTCCGCTCACTTTGTAGCCGCTGTCGCCGCATGCACACATCATTGCGGCGATTGCAGCGATGGGAAGGATATGTTTCTTCATAATTGATTCGTGTAATTAAAAAATGAGTGTAGATTAGAAAATTTCTGCAAATCTACGAAAATATCCTGCAAGATAAAAGCCGAGTGCAAAAAAATTTTTTGCGCTGACAAGCGCATAAGTCGTGCATAAGTCGTGCCCACACGGTAGATTGCACATGAATTGCGGGCGGGCTGCCGTGCAAGATTGTGGGCGGAATGAGGATAACCGGATGAGGAATCAGCGGTGTGTGATGATGTAGCGCACGCCGAATGTGGCCGAGATGTTGTTGCCGATGGGCTCGTGCCCCAGAATGCTGTCGAGTACACGGCCCGATGTGAGGTCGGTGATGGTGAGCTTTTGCCACACGCGCGTGGAATTGTACTCGTATGCGAGGTTGCAGAAGAAGTCGATGCGCCTGGTGACGTGGAGAGTGGCTTCGAGGGCTGGCGACACCACCACGCCACAAAGGTTGCGGTGCTCGGGCTGATCGATGGCATAGAGCATCTCCTGGAGTCGGTTGGTTCCCTCTGCTTTGCGGAATGCGGTGAAAGTGCGGTTGAGGTTGTAGCTTGAGAAGCCCACGGCGAGCATGGGGCGCAGACTCCAGCGCAGCTTGTCGAAGCGGTAGGATGCGCCGGCAAGCAGGGCGTATCCACGTCGGCCTTTGGGCTTGTCGGTGGTGATATAGTCGAATCCGTCGTTACGCTCATGCAGCTTGTTGAGCACGGTCTTCTGGGAGCAAAGATAGCTGTTTTGCATCCATTCGGCCTTGATGTAGGCGCCCCAGTGCCTGGAGAAGAAGTGGTGCACGCGCAGGGCGAGTGTGGGGTTGCCGATGCGACCGGAGAAAAGGGCGGCTCCATAGTCCTCGGAGTGGTAATTGGCAATGTTGAAGCTCACGCCGAGACTAAGGTCGATGCTTGTGGCGTCGGCATAGGCGAAGACTTCCTCTGCATGGCTCGAAAGCGTGCAAATGGCGGCAATGATGATTGCTGATATGCGTAGTGGCAATGGTCTCATTTCTTTGCTGTGAGTGCTTGGTTGGGATTAAAAAAGGTCGATTTCACCGGTTGTTGCCGAGAGCGAGGTGCCATCGGCAAAAGTTGCCACTACTGTAAACCTGCATTTCACAGGCTCGGCAGGTGGCGAGACGAGCATAAGATAGGCGCCTTCCTGATAAATGGTGTGGAGCGGCTCTTGCTCCGATGGCATGGAGAAGCGCACCGGTTCGTAGGTGTGGGTGTCGGGGTCGGTCATGCTTATCTCGGGACGTACAGGGTGTAGCATAAATCTGGACGTGATGTCGGAGCCGGCAGGCAGTCCCTCGTCGAAGTCGGAGAGGGCAATGACTTGCATCCTCACCATAGGCGATGCGAGGTGAGCCAAATCGGCATAGTCGGTGAGGCGGAAAGAAATCCACAACATCAGCGACTGACGGCAACACCGGCCATCGGCATCAAGGCTCTTTGGCAGCTCACCGGCATTGTCGAAAGGTGCGATGCGAATCTCCGTCACACTATCAGTTGCAATCTCATCGTAGCCACACGCAGTGGCCGACAGGGTGAGTAGGATGGCAGAGAGAATGATTGTGAATTGTTTTATTATCATATAAAAAAAGTAATTGGCGAAAAGTCGTGTTATGGACTTATAACAGATATCTGCAACACAAAGTTAGTGAAATTTTGTGCAAAGTGGTGGCAAATCCGTATTTTGGCATTATAAAGGCGAAAAAAATAACAATAATATTAGCTTCGAGGAGCTAAATATCAATGATAATTCCTATATTTGCAGCCAATAGCTACGAAAACTCAATGACACACAAAAAATGAAAAAACTTCTGTTCTCACTCATTCTCATCGTGCTTGCACCGGCCGCACTTGCCGGGTTCCACTATCACGATGCATCTCAATTCAAGGTGATTGGCAAGCCCACTCTTGCCACCGACACTGTCTTTAGCCGCTTGCCCGACTCGCTCTGTGGCAAGGTGCGCAAGCCGCTGTGGGACTTGGGGCGCAACTCGGCGGGTATTGCTGTGCGTTTCCGCTCGAATACCACCACAATCGGTGCGGAGTGGACCGTGAGGAACAACTTTGCCATGAACCACATGACCGCTACCGGAGTTCGAGGCCTCGACCTCTATGCTTTGCAGCCCGATGGCTCGTGGGCTTTTGTCAACTCGGCACGCCCCGGCACTAAGCCTCTTAACACTTGCACCATAATGAGCAACATGACGGCACAGATGCGCGAATACCTGCTCTTCCTGCCACTCTACGATGGCTGTGAGAGAGTGGCGATAGGCATCGACTCGACAGCAGTGATTGAGCAGCCGGCAATAGACCTTCCGCAAGTGGAGAGGCCTGTGGTGTGGTATGGCACGAGCATCACCCAGGGAGGGTGTGCAAGCCGGCCTGGTATGGCTGCCAGCAATATACTTGAGCGCGAGCTTAACAGGGTGGTAATCAATCTTGGCTTCAGTGGCAACGGGCGTCTTGACCCGGAGATTGCCAATGTGATGGCTGCAATCGACGCCGGAATGTATATCCTCGACTGCCTTCCCAATCTCACCACGCCCCAGATAAAGGAGCGCACCGAGAAGTTCTACTCAATTCTGAGGGCAGCCCATCCCAACACACCCATACTGATGGTGCGCACACCCGAGTTCCCAAACAAGCGATTCAACAGCGAAGTGCGCCGCCTTGTGGACGAGAAGGATGCTACATGGCTTGAGTTCTACCGGCAGTTTCGCGCAGCCGGCGACAGCAATGTGCACTTTATCGACACCACCGGCATGATAGGCAGCGATGGCGAGGCCACTGTGGATTGCGCTCACTTCACCGACCTGGGCTTTGAGCGTTGTGCCTCGTTCTTGCTTCCATTTATTCGCAAGTATCTGAAGTGAGGATGCGACGGCCTTATGCCGGCTCGTTGTTGCCGATGACAAGGCGGTAGAGGTTGCATCCCACGAAATTGCCAAGCACAATCGATGCGTAGAGCAGCAGCACGCGCGTGGCATTTTGGGCAAGGAAATCGCAGGGGACGCACAGGTAGTAGAATGCGTCGGCAACACAGTGGGGGAAGCCGCAGATAATGAATAGCGGCACGCCAAAGAGCAGGGGCAGAAATTTCGCCTCGCGCGCCCACTTCACGGCGGTGGTCATAATGAAGCCGCAGCCAATGGCGAGCAGGCCACACTGCGCTATGCCTGCATTGAGGCGGCCTTCGACTATCCGCTGTGCGGTGTCTTGCAGATGCATGGGCGACATGCGCGCCATAAGGGCCACAAGCAGGCAGCCCACTATGTTGGCGGCAAGGATGAGGCACAATTGCGCCAGCTCGCCCTTCTTGAAGAATCCGGCAGTGCCGGTGTAGAGCTTTAGTCGGTAGTGCACCACGGCGAGGAGGCCGAAAGCAAAAGTCACGGCACCCACCACGCCTCCCACGGCGAGGTAGCCGAAACCGGCAATGCCGATGCACACACCAGCCATTATTGCCGAGCGAAAGATGTTTGTCATAATATTCCTGATATTGTTGATTATTCTTTTTTAGCGCAGGTGAGTGCCGAGCGAGAGATTGTGGAGGTTGGAGGCACGGGTTATTATCACCTCCTCCACGCCGGCGGCGAGAGTGGCAAACGAGTTGTCGAGCTTAGGAATCATTCCTCCCTGCACAATTCCCTCGGCACGCAGAGAGGCATATTCCTCGGGGGTGATTGTGGGAATCACGCTGTTGTCGTCGTTCTCATCGCGCAGCACGCCATTCTTCTCGAAGCAGAACACCAGTTTCACGCGGTAGAGCCCGGCGAGAGCCTTGGCGGTTTCGCCTGCCATGGTGTCGGCATTGGTGTTGAGGATGTTGCCCTTGCCATCGTGAGTGAGAGGGGCTATAACTGGCACCACACCCGAGTCGATGAGCCGGGCCAGGGCATCGCCGTCGGCACGTCGCACGTCGCCCACCCAGCCATAGTCGATGGTGGTGAAGGGGCGGCGGTCGCTGAGCATGATGTTCATGTCGGCACCTGTCATGCCCAGGGCGTTGATGCCGAGAGCCTGGAGTCGTGCCACAATATGCTTATTTACCAGTCCGCCATATACCATAGTTACGACCTCGAGCATAGGGGTGTCGGTGATTCGCCGGCCATCGACCATCTGTGTGGCGATGCCAAGACGCTCAGCGATGCGCGTTGCCGAGCGGCCTCCACCATGCACGAGGAGCTTTTTCCCCTCGATAGAAGAGAAATCGGCGAGAAGCTGCTTGAGGGAGGATTCTTCCTCAACAATCTTTCCGCCGACTTTTACGATAGTTAATTCTTGCATTGTATGTGATATCTAAGATAGCTTAGAGGGTGTATCAAAAATTGGAAAATAACCACTTATGTAGGGACGCACCCCGGTGCGTCCGCCCACAGTCGCTTTGGCTATCGCTTAATGATGAGGTTGTGACGCGGACGCACCAGGGTGCGTCCCTGCATCAAAATATTCTCAAACAGAATTTTGATACACCCTCGCGTTATTTTAGTGGAGAGAGGCGTGGAATGGCTAATTGGTGGAGCCTGCAAATTCCATGAGGTAGGCCTTGATGAAATCGTCGATTTCGCCGTCCATCACTCCGCCTACGTCGGATGTCTGGAAGTTGGTGCGGTGGTCCCTCACGCGGCGGTCGTCGAATACATAGCTTCGAATCTGTGATCCCCACTCAATTTTCATCTTGCTGTCCTCCACCTTGCGCTGCTCGGCACGGCGGTGCTGCATCTCCTTCTCATAGAGGAT
>JAQXTJ010000201.1 GCA_029219425.1 Bacteroidales bacterium | reverse complement strand
GTGATTGAGCAGCCCGAGGAGGCAGCCGACGTGAGAGGTGCCGTGACGAGCGACTACCAGACCGAGCTCGAGAACCAGTGGGTGGCTGCTCTTAAGCAGAAGTACCCAATTAAAGTGAACGAAAAGGTGCTGAAGCAGGTGAAGTGACTTTGAGCCGTTGCCTCTCTAATTAGCAAAGAAATAACAAACAAAGAAGCCGCTGTCAACGCATGTAGTGCGACAGCGGCTTCTTTAGATTAACGCAATGTTGATAAACAATTTTAATATATAACTGCATATAAATGAGATAATTTTATTATCTTTGCAGAAGATAGGCTGCATCTTGGCAAAACAGCTCAAGCAAGCTTTGCTGGTTTTGCACTCGATTTGCACTATCTTTGCGGCGTAAATTCATGTAATTCCCATATTAACCAAAAATCAATGAAAAGAAACTTTTTTGCATTAATGGTGTGCATATCGGCTCTCATGCTCTGTGCACAAGGCAACTATCAATTCAACGGACTGGACATGAACATGGGCAATCTCTCCCGGCTCTCTAATGCCAAGTCGCGTTCTATCAGCCCCGAGAATTATACCGGCGAAAAGGGTGGAGGAGCCAAGGCCAAAATTGCCGACAAAGACAAGCGCAATGTGGCCAATGCCGCACAGGCAGCCCGCACTCTTGGCGATGGATGGAAGGTGAACCCTTTCATCATCATCAAGCCGGGCGAGACAATCACTATTGCCGACATTGAAGGCCCGGGAGCAATACAGCAAATGTGGATGACTCCCACAGGCAACTGGCGCTTCACCATTATCCGCATCTACTGGGACGATGAGAAGACTCCATCGGTGGAGTGCCCGGTGGGCGATTTCTTCTGCTCGGCCTACAACGAATATGCACAGCTCTCCTCACTGGCCGTGTGTGTGAATCCAGGCAGTGCATTCAATTGCTACTGGAAAATGCCTTTCCGCCGACGCGCCCGCATCACAATGGAGAATATCAACACTGCCGAGGAAATGCGGCTATACTACCAGATTAACTACACACTCACCGAAGTGCCCGAGGACGAGGCTTACTTCCACGCTCAGTTTCGCCGCTCCAATCCCACAACCGGCTCTCTGCACACGTTGCTCGATGGTGTGAAGGGCAAGGGTCAATATGTGGGCACTTATATCGCCTGGCGTGTGAACGACAACTGCTGGTGGGGCGAGGGTGAGATTAAGTTCTATATGGACGGCGACAAGAATTATCCCACAATTTGCGGCACCGGTGCCGAGGACTATTTCTGCGGCTCCTACAACTTTGAGAACCCCAAGACCCGCCAGTATCAGGAGTTCACCACTCCCTACGCCGGAATGCACCAGGTGATACGCCCCGATGGGCTATATCGTGCCGTGACGGCATTCGGCCTCTACCGCTGGCACATCCTCGACCCCATTCGCTTCGACAAAGACCTGCGAGTGACCATACAGGACCTTGGCTGGCGCCACGACGGACGTTACAACAACCAGAAGTCGGACATTTCATCGGTGTCGTTCTGGTATCAGGCCGAGCCCCATGGCAAGTTCCCTGCATTGCCATCGAAGGACGACCTCGAAATACCACGCTGGTAACACACACATCAGTCCCCAAGCGGGATGCAGAATAAGAATGCCAGATCCTCGCTGTGGGGATTTGGCATTTTCAGTTATAATATGTGAAAAAAGTCAGGGTGTGTGAGTGGTTGTGGCGTAAAAAGAGTTATATTCTTCCATAAAAAGGCACTTTTCCATAATAGCAATGAAAAATATCGCGGATTTTTCGTAATTTTGCAAGAAAATAAATCAATAAAAACAAAGATAGCTAAGTGAAAGCGAAATTTGCAATAATAGCATTGCTGCTTGGAGTTGCAGTGCAGGCTTCGGCACAAAACAATGTTGCCGAGGAAGTGGCATGGGTTGTGGGCGATGAGCCTATCTATAAATCCGACATAGAGGAGCAGTATATGCAGCTTCAATATGAGCGCCAGCCAATTGATGGCAATCCCTATTGTGTGATACCCGAGCGCATGGCCATTGAGAAGCTCTTCTTGCACCAGGCAAAAATCGACACCGTTAAGGTGCAGGACGCCATGGTGATACAGCAGGCCGAGAGCCGCATCAACTATTTCATTGCCAATCTTGGATCGCGCGAGAAGGTGGAGGAATACTTCCGCAAGCCACTCCCTGAGCTCAAGGAACAGATGATAGAGGTGATTCGCAACCAATACACGGTGCAGGAGGTGCAGCGCAGTCTCACTAAGGACGTGAAGGCAACTCCCTCTGACGTGCGTAAATACTTTGCCTCGCTGCCATCCGACAGCATCCCCTACATACCGCAGCAAGTGGAGGTGAAGCTCCTCTCGCTCAACCCAGTGATTCCGCAGCAGGAAATCGACGATGTGAAATCGCGCCTGCGCGACTTCACCAACAAGATTAATTCGGGCGAAAGCGAGTTTTCCACTCTTGCCATTCTCTACTCCGAGGACGGCAGCTCAATGTATGGCGGTGAGATTGGCTTCAAGAGCCGCTCGGAGCTTGTGCCCGAGTTTGCCAGCGTGGCGTTCAACCTCAACGACACCAAGAAGGTGTCGAAGATAGTGGAAACGGAGTTTGGCTATCACATCATACAGCTCATTGAGAAGCGCGGCGACCGCATCAATTGCCGTCACATCCTTCTCCGCCCCAAGGTGGCGCAGAAAGATCTTGAAGAAGCAACGGTACGCCTCGATTCGATTCGGCAGGATATGATTGCCGGAAAGTTTACTTTCGAGGAAGCCACGCAGTGGATATCGCAGGACAAGGACACCAAGAACAACAAGGGAATCATGGTGAACCGCCGCACCAGCAGCACGAAATTTGAGATGGCCGACCTGCCACAAGAAATAGCCAAGGTGGTGGATAAGATGCAGGAAGGAGAAATATCGCAGCCATTTGTGATGATTGACCCTAACCGTAACAAGGAGATTGTGGCAATAGTGAAGCTCACACGCCGCATAGCGGGGCACAAGGCCAACCTGAGCGAAGACTACCAGACGCTGAAGGCAATGTATGAGAACAGCCGCAAGGCAAAGATTATCGACGACTGGGTGGCGAAGAAGCAGCGCGAGACCTTTGTGCGCATCGACGACGACTGGCGCAACTGCGAATTCAAATATAGCGGATGGATTAAAAACTAACAGCTACGAATTTCCACTAAGAAATCAATGAGTAGATTCCCTAAAAAGAATAATCACCGACTTGGGCATAAGGTTCGCAACGGAATCTTATGCCTTTTGGCTATATCTATGCTGAGTGCGATGGGTGGCAACGCCTGGGCACAAGCCGGGAAAAAACAACCCCGAGTGCAGGCCAAGACCACCATCAAGGCCAGGAAGCCCGTCACCCGGCAAAACCGCATCACACCACAGATTCCCACCGCCAACCGCAACCAAAAGAACAAGATATTTCTCGAGCGGGCCGACGTGCTTGTGGCCGATGAGAACATTAGTCGCGATTACCAGATTCTGCGTGGCAACGTGGAATTTAGCAAGAGCGGCACGCGAATGTATTGCGACAGTGCCTACTTCTACGACTCCACCAACTCTCTCGATGCTTTTGGACATGTGAAAATGAACCAGGGTGACACACTCTTTGTGTATGCCGATGTGCTCTACTACAGCGGCGTGGACGAGATTGCCCAGCTTCGCTACAACGTGAGATTGGAAAACCGCGATGTGACACTCTTCACCGACAGCCTCGACTACGACATGGTGGAGAATCTGGGCTACTACTTCGAGGGTGGAAAGATTGTGGATGCAAAGAATGAGCTATCGAGTGTGTATGGCCAGTATGAGCCCGACACCAAGAACGCAGAGTTCTTGTTCGATGTGGAGCTGCTCAATGACGACTATGTGATGCACACCGACACCCTGCACTACAACACCGACACCCACATTGCCGACATTGTAGGACGGACCACGATAGTGTCGGACAGCAACATAATCTACACAAGCCGCGGCTGGTATAACACCGACGCCGACAATGCAACACTCTACAACCGCTCGCTCATCGTGGCCAACAATGGGCAGAAGCTCACCGGCGACACCGTATATTACGACCGGGCAAAGGGCTATGGCGAGGCTTTTGGCAATATGGTTCTCACCGACTCTGTGCATAGCTCAATTCTCGATGGCGACTATGGCTACCACAACGAGAAGGAAAACCGCTCTTTTGCCACCCTGCGTGCCCGTGCCCGCGAATACTCGAAAGGCGACACACTATACCTGCACGCCGACACTATAAGCACTTTCCTTGAGGAAGGCGACGACTCTATGCGCGTGATGGTGGCCACCCCCCGCGTGCGCTTCTACCGCGTGAATGTGCAGGGACTTTGTGACTCGATGACAGTGACCGAGCGCGACTCAATGCTCAATATGTATGACCACTGCGTGCTGTGGAAAAGCAACCGGCAGATTACAGGTAACGTGATTCATGTTCACGGAAACGACAGTACCGTAGATTATGCGCTGCTGCCCGACTATGGCATGATGGCTGAGCACATTGGCGAGACCTACTACAACCAGCTCGCCGGAAAGGAGATAAAGGCATACTTCGAGAATGAGGAGCTGCGCCAGCTCGATGTGAACGGCAACGTGCAGCTCATCATGTATCCAATGGAAGAAGACTCAACATATAATAAGCTCGTAGATGCCGAGAGCAGCTACATGAAGATTCTTCTCAAGCCCAAGCAGGAGATAGAGAAAATAACAATGTGGCCCGATGTGACAGGCAACGTTACGCCGCTCTACCTGTCCAAGCGCTCGCAATACTTCCTCAAGGGTTTTGCCTGGTATGAAGCCCTGCGTCCCAAGGAGCCTGACGATATTTTCATTTATCCCGAGGAAGAGATGCAGAAGCTCATGGGCACAGAGATGACAAAGCGCCGCAGTGTGCGCCGGTAACACAAAATTTTTTTCTCCCACTAACCACCCACAAACAAACACAGTACCCTAATTATGAGCGACATAATAAAAGTGCTTCCCGATTCCGTTGCCAACCAGATTGCGGCAGGCGAGGTGATTCAGCGGCCAGCATCGGTGATTAAGGAACTCGTGGAGAACTCCATCGACGCCAAGGCCACACAGGTGCAGATAATTCTGAAGGAGGCCGGACGCACGCTTATTCAGGTTATCGACAATGGCATAGGCATGACCGACACCGATGCACGCCTCTCATTTGAGCGCCATTCGACCTCGAAGATACGCAAGGCTGACGACCTCTTTGCTCTTCACACCAATGGCTTCCGTGGCGAGGCCCTTGCTTCGATAGCCGCTATTTCGCAAATAGAACTGCGCACTTGCTGCCGTGGTGCCGACCTTGGCACTCACATTATAATCAGTGCGTCGCAGTGCGAGAGTCAGGAGCCTGATGTGTGCCAGTCTGGCAGTAACTTCATGGTGAAGAACATCTTCTATAATGTCCCGGCTCGCCGCAAGTTCCTAAAGTCGAACTCTGTGGAATTGTCGAATATTGTGAAGGAATTTGAGAAACTTGCCCTGGTGAATCCAACGGTGGAATTCACGCTCGTGCACAACGACAGCGTGATGTACAAGCTTGGTTCAGGCTCTTTCAAGCAGCGCATCAAGTCGCTTTTCAGCCGCAACCTCGACCAGCAGCTCATCCCAATCTCCATCGACACCGACCTGGTGAAGATAGAGGGCTTCGTGAGCAAGCCCGAGAACGTGAGAAAGCGAAATTTTCTGCAATATCTCTTTGTGAACGGACGCTTCATGCGCCACCCCTATTTTCACAAGGCCATAGTCGCGAGCTACGAGCAGCTTATACCCGAGGGGACCCAGCCAAACTATTTCCTGAATTTCACCGTCGATCCCGAGACTATTGATGTGAACATCCACCCCACCAAGACCGAGATAAAGTTTGAGAACGAACAGCCTATATGGCAGATTCTCTCGGCTGCTGTGAAAGAGTCGCTGGGACGCTTCAGCGTGGCTCCTACAATCGACTTCGACACAGTGGGTGCTCTTGATATGCCTGCTTATCAGCCTCTGGAGCTCGACAACATTGAGGCTCCGCGCCTCGACATCGACCCCACATACAATCCATTCAATGCTGAGCGCAAGCCTGCCACAGCCAGGCCATCGCAGGGTGGAGGCAGCTATGCCAAGTCGCATCCCGCAATGGACTGGGAGTCGCTCTATGAGAATTTCGAGAGCTCGAAGCTCGTGGGGCTTGATGCAGCCGAAGATGAGCCTGCTCCTGCCGAAGAGCCGGAACAGGCAGCCATCGACTGTGGAGATGATGGGGCAGGGGACAGTGCTGTGATGATGCAGATTAAGGGACGCTACATAGTGCAGCCTGTGCGTTCGGGGCTAATGCTTGTGGACCAGCACCGTGCCCATGTGCGTGTGCTCTACGACCGCTACATTAAGCAGGTGAGCAACAACAGCATAGTGTCGCAGTCTGTCCTGTTTCCCGAAGTGTTGCACCTGTCGCAGTCGCAGCACCTCATCATGGCCGAGCTGTGCGAGGAGATAGAGAAGGTTGGGTTCAGCCTGTCATCTCTTAGCGGCACCGACTGGTCGGTTTCGGCAATACCCGCCGGTGTGGAGAATGTGGATGTGAAGGACTTGCTGCTCCAGGTGATTGACTCGATTATTGAGGGGGGCGACTCGATTGCCAGTCGCGTGTTTGAGCACATTGCTCTCACTGTGGCCGAGCGTGCAGCTATTCCTTACGGGAAGGTGCTTAATAATGGAGAGATGGAAGCTCTCATAGGCGACTTGCTGCGCTTGCCGCAGCCAAATTACACGCCTGCCGGCAAAACCGTGATTTGCATGCTTCCACTCGACCGCATAGATGGAATGTTCAGCTGAATCTCATATAGCTGACGGCATATAAATATATGACAGGCTGTGTCGCGCCTAAGTGGTGACACAGCCTGTCGTTTCATTACCATTTTCCTGCGGGTGTATGCGGTGGGGTTAGCGGCCGCTGGAGAGAATTTTGTCGCGGAGGTAGGTGTTGAAGGTGTCGGCGGAGAGCAGGTCCTCGAGTGAGAGGTGCATGCGGTAGCGCCAGTAGTGGCGTGGATTGGCTGGCACGTTGATTTGCTCGTCGGCTGGATTCTCGCGTCGTAGCACGCCATCAATGGAGAGCCAGTCCTGCAATGGCAGCACTGTGAGCATTGCGGGCGACTCGAGATGCATGGTGATAATGCGGTCGCACACCCACGGCTCGGCAAAGTAGGGCGCCTGGCCGTTCTCGTGCAGTGTGTTGTTGAAGAAGTGCTGGGTGGCCTCACGGTTGTCCTCCCACCAGGCGCGAATGCCGGGCATGTCGTGAGTGGATGTGGTGCACACCGAGTAGTATGGGTAGCGGTAGGTGTCGCCAAATTCCATAGTCGGGTCTTTTGGCATGCGCTGAATCTCGAGCGAGAGAATCTTTTGCGAGCTCATCACCGATGCCACGCAGTCGGGAATCATGCCGAGATCCTCGCCACACACGAGCATATCGGTGGCATTGATGAGCGGAGGCAGCTTCCACATAGCCTTGCCATACCAGAAGTCGTTGTGGCGGTGGTAGAAGAAGTCGTTGTAGAGGCGGTCGAAGCACCATTTCTCATAGTCGGTGAGAGAACGGTAGATGTATGTGAACTGCGCAGTGATGCGAGGGTGATACATGTCCTTCTGCTCAGAGTCCTCAATGAATAGGACTTCGTCGATAAGCCCCATTAGAGCCTCCTTTATGCGGTTGTTCTTGTCGTTTTTCTCCTTGTCGGCAAAGAAGGCTTCCACCTTGCGCTGAGTATCGACATATTCCTGGAGTCCATATCGACCGTCGCCCTTAGGGTAGAGGAAAGTGGATTTCACTTCTTCGGTGTATTCGCCGAAGAAGTCGCCAAGGAAGTAGTCCATGATGTAGGGAGTTGTGTGCCTGTCCTTGTTGATCCAGAAGTCGTAGCTTCCGCGCAGCTCATCGGCCGAGAATGGCAGGGCAGGATTGAAAGTTCCAAGCAAGCCGTGGATGGCATTCATGGGAATCTGCCAGATGCGGAAGAAGCCGAGAATATGGTCGATGCGGTATGCGTCGAAGTATTCGGCCATTTTGCGGAAGCGGTTTTTCCACCACTGGAAACCGTCTTTGTTCATTTCCTCCCAGTTGTAGGTCGGGAATCCCCAGTTCTGTCCCTGCACAGAGAAGTCGTCGGGCGGCGCACCGGCCTGGCAGTCCATGTAGAAGAGCTGTGGCGACACCCAGGCATCGACGCTTGTGCGGCTGATGCCGATGGGGATATCGCCTTTTAGCACCACGCCACGCGAGTGGGCATAGTCGCGCACGGCACGCAATTGCTTGTCGAGGTGATACTGGCAGAAGCAGGCAAAATTGATGTCGGCGGCATTGTTGTCGCAGAAGCGGTTGATTATCTCGGGCTCGTAGGTGGCATATTTTCCCCATTGCTTGAAGTCGGCAGTGCCTTTTTGGTCGCGGAGCACGCAGAATGCGGCGTATGGCTTGAGCCAGTAGTTGTTTTGCTCTATGAATTGCTTATAGTCGTCGGTGGCCATGGTAGCCTCGCCCAGCTCGTCGAACAGGTCGCGGACGTAGGCCATCTTTGTGTTGTTCACGCGCTCATAGTCGATTTGTGGCAGTGCATTTAGCTCGTCGGCGATGCGTCGGTACTCAGAGAGCTTTGTCTCGTTGCTCAGTGTGCCTATCGCCTCGGGGCGGAGAAACATTGGGTGGAGGGCAAAGGTTGAGTTGGCGTTGTAGGGATATGAGTCGGTCCAGGTGTGTGTCATTGTGGTGTCGTTGATGGGCAGAATCTGGAGCATCTTTTGCTCGGTGAGAACGGCCCAATCCACCATTTTGAAGAGGTCGTAGAAGTCGCCCACGCCGAAGTCGTCGGCCGAGCGGAGCGAGAACACCGGGATTGCCGTGCCTGCGCCTCGCCACAGAGGCTGTGGGTTGGCAAATGTGAGACCACTGACGATCACCATTTCATTCTTGCGGAGAGGGGTGTGGGCGAATGTGCGGTTGTCGCTGTTTTCCCATGTAATCTCTGCTCCGGTTTCTTTGTCGATAAGCAGGAATTTATACTCTATGTTGCCGGTTACGCCGGTGAGGTCGATAGCGGTGCTCCATTCGGGGAAGTTGCAGTCGCACAAGCGCACGGCCTTGGCCGGGTTCCAGTTGCCGAGCGACTCGCAACTGCCGCTCACTGCAAGCACCTGGTTGCGCTTGATGTAGGGTGCATTTATGCGGAGTAGGAGGTTGCATCCGGCAGGCTTCTGTGAGCACTCTGCCTTGCCGCGCGAGAAGATGCCGTGTGTGAATGCCGAGGAGTAGAGGGGCTTGTCGGCAGGAAAATCCTGCCAGGCATCAATAAGCTCATAGTCGGTAACGCCATCGGTGGCTGTGAATTGGCGGGGCTGTCCCCATTCCGAGCGGACAGTGCCATTTTCATTTCTCACGAGGTAGCGGTAAGTGAAACATTCGGTTGAGTCGGGCAAGGTCAGAGCCACGCTCCAGCGGCTGTTGCCATCGAAGGCCATCTTCACTGCGCGAGAGTCGGCGTTGCCGCCAAGCTCGGCAATGTTGCCCAGGAGATAAAGCGACTCGCCCCAGTTGGTGCGATAGTCGATGCTAAAAGTCAATTTCATAAAAGAATCTATCTATATAAATATGATATTAGTTGATTGAATACTATAGGTTTTCGAAAATTCAGGCTAAAGGTAGTAATTTTTTTTGAATAAGCATAAAGGGTTGACTGAAAAAATCCAGCCAACCCTTCGAACGATTACTATATTTACTAATCAACCACATTTCGATGTTCCGCACGAAGTGCAGATGAGGCAACCTTCCTGATAGATGAGGGTTTCCTGTCCGCAATTCGGGCATTTCTGTCCGCTGGCCTTTGTGCCGTTGGGCAGATACTTCTTCAAGGCACGCTCCACGCCCATTTTCCAGGTGTTGATCGACTTGCTGTCAAGGTCGAGACCGCTCACAAGCTTGAGCACCTGGTCGATTGGCATTCCGTAGCGAAGCACGCCCGAGATGAGCTTGGCATAGTTCCAGAACTCGGGGTTGAACTTGTCGGACAGACCTTCGATGGTGGTCTTGTATCCACGCTTGTTCACGAATCGGAAGTCGTAGCGCTTGGTGCCGTCTTCGGCAATAGCTTTCACAATAGTGCCCTTGGTGACCGACTTGGGGCAGAAAATGCCCTCATCATCATCGGCGAGTCCGGTGAATATCTCGTAGGGGCGTCCGTTTATCTTTCCGATGAATGCAATCCACTTCTCCTTGTTGTTCTGGAAACGCACCACATCGGCTTCGAGCTCAAAGGGGCGCTTCAGTATGTGCTCTTCCTCGGCCATGTATTTTTGCTTGGGCTCTTCCTTCTTGGTCGAGAGGAGAACTCCCGAGCGCGAGCCGTCGCGATACACGGTGCATCCTTTGCAGCCCGATTTCCATGCCTCCACATAGAGTGAGCCAACAAGGTCTTCGCTCACGTCGGACGGCAGGTTGATTGTCACGCTTATGGAGTGGTCCACCCACTTCTGTATGCGTCCCTGCATCCTCACTTTGGCGAGCCAGTCTATGTCGTTGGCAGTAGCCTTGTAGTAGGGTGAGCGGGCAAGAATCTCATCGAGTTCTTCCTGGGTGTACTTCTTGGTGGCATCAATGCCATTCTGCTGCATCCAGGTGATGAACTTGTGGTGGTAAACGATGTATTCCTCGAAGGAGTCGCCGGTTTCGTCGGTGTAGTCCACATGTGCATCGGCATCGCCAGGGTTCACCTTGCGGCGGCGCTTATACACGGGCAGGAACACCGGCTCAATGCCCGAAGTGGTTTGCGTCATAAGGCTCGTGGTGCCGGTAGGAGCTATGGTGAGGCAGGCAATGTTGCGGCGGCCCACACGGGTCATCTCCTCATACAGAGCCGGGTCGGCCTCTTTTATGCGAAGCACGAAAGGATTGTTTTTCTCGCGCTCGGAATCATATATCTCGAATGCTCCGCGTTCTTTAGCCATTTGCACCGATGAGCCGTAGGCAGCAAGGGCAAGGGCCTTGTGCACGCGCTCCGACATGGAAATAGCCTCTTCGGAGCCATAGCGCAAGCCCAGTGCGGCAAGCATGTCGCCCTCGGCTGTGGTGCCCACACCTGTGCGACGGCCCTTGAGGGTCTTGTTGCGAATCTTGTCCCAAAGATGCAGCTCGGCCGATTTCACCTCCTCGGTCTCGGGGTCGCTTGCAATTTTCTCGCGGATAATCTCAATCTTCTCCATCTCGAGGTCGATGATGTCGTCCATCATGCGCTGAGCGCGTGCCACATGGTTTGCAAAGAGCTCGAAGTCGAATTCTGCCTCGGGTGTGAAAGGATTCTTCACATAGGAGTAGAGATTGATTGCAAGCAGGCGGCAACTGTCGTAGGGGCAAAGAGGAATCTCTCCGCATGGATTGGTCGATATGGTCTTGAAACCAAGGTCGGCATAGCAGTCGGGCAGTGATTCGCGTATGATGGTGTCCCAGAAGAGCACGCCCGGCTCGGCGCTTTTCCAGGCATTGTGCACAATCTTGCGCCACAGTGCCTGTGCGTCGATATCCTTTGTCACCATTGGGGCGTCGGAGTCGATGGGGTATTTTTGGGTGAATTTCTCGCCCTTTGTAGCAGCCTCCATAAAGTCGTCGGTGATTCTTACCGACACATTCGCACCTGTCACCTTGCCTTCGGTCATCTTTGCATCAATGAATTTCTCGGAGTCGGGATGCTTTATGCTCACGGTGAGCATAAGTGCACCGCGGCGGCCGTCCTGGGCAACCTCGCGTGTGCTGTTGGAGTATCGCTCCATGAAGGGGACAATTCCGGTAGAAGTCAAAGCGGAGTTTTTCACCGGCGAGCCTTTGGGACGGATGTGCGAGAGGTCGTGTCCCACTCCTCCGCGACGTTTCATGAGCTGCACTTGCTCTTCGTCGATGCGGATAATGCCGCCATAGGAGTCGGGTGCGCCGTCGAGGCCAATCACGAAGCAATTAGAAAGAGAACCAACCTGAAAATTGTTGCCGATTCCGGCCATAGGGCTGCCTTGAGGCACAATGTACCTGAAGTTGCGGAGAAGCTCAAAAATGTCTTCTTCGGGCATTGGGTTGGGATACTTCTGCTCAATACGGTGGAGCTCTGAAGCGATGCGCCGGTGCATATCGTCGGGCGTTACTTCATAAAGATGCCCGAAAGAATCCTTCAGAGCATACTTGCTTGCCCATACTCTTGCAGCCAACTCATCACCTCCGAAATATGTAAGCGAGGCATTATATGCCTCTTCGTAGGTGTAAGTTGTTTTATTGTCCACTTTGGTTTAATGTCTTTTTCGTTAGATTTTTTGTTGTTGCAAAGATAAAACGAAAATCTCTATTGTGCAATATTTTTGCGTAATGTTTAATAAAAAAATACAATATGCTGATTCATAATGAATTAGGATTTTTTGCTATGGAAAAAGTTTTCCAAAAAGAAACTGCTGTTGCATATTGGCTTGAAAATTAATGATTTCGGCTGCCGGCATTGTGCCACCTGTTTTCCCACCCCGGCACAGACTCTTGCACAATTGTAAAGTTTTAGTTATCTTCGGGCAAAAATCAAAAAAAAGACAATAATATATGGACAAAGATTTCTTATTACACCGAAAGACTATAAGGCACTACTCCGATGCCGGCGTGAGTGAGGCACTGCTCAATTCCCTGATAGAAAAAGCTGTGCAGGCTCCCACGCTTGGAGGAATGCAGCTCTACAGCGTGGTGGTGACACGCGATGCAGAGATGAAAAAGTGCCTTGCGCCATGTCACTTCAATCAGCCAATGGTCACACAGGCGCCGGTGGTGCTCACCTTCTGTGCCGATTTCCACCGCTTCGAGCAGTGGTGTCTTGCTTCGGGCGCAGAGCCGGGATATGGCAATTTCCAGTCGTTCATCGGTGCGATGCTCGATGCCACCATCCTCGCACAGCAATTTGTCACTGCTGCCGAGATGGAAGGGCTGGGATGTTGCTACCTCGGCACCACCACTTATAATGCCCCGGAGATAGCCCGTGTGCTCTGCCTTCCCGACAAAGTTGTGCCGGTGATTACCGTTACGCTTGGCTATCCACTCGATGCGGCCGCCGAGCCCAAGGCCGAGCGGCTACCCACCGGCGCAATAGTGCACAGCGAGAAATATGCCGATTTCACTTCCACCGACATAAAGAAAATATATGCCGAAAAAGAATCACTTGAGGTCAACAAGAAATATGTGGCTGAGAACTCCAAGCCTTCGCTCGCCCATGTATTCACCGACATTCGCTACAACCGGGCAAACAATGATCACTTCTCGCGTGTGCTGCGCGACTTCCTACAGGCTCAAGGCTACCCTTTCCCTACCGACTGACAGCCGCTGAAGCACCATAGATTCTATTTCAATAATTAGCATTAGGGCCAATTTTTATGGTAATGGCAATTATTGTTGGGTGCACATAGGAAGTGAAGTGGATGGGGCTGCGCTACTTGGGCTGGAGGGCAGTGGCGAGGAGCGACATGGTTTCCTCTCTGCCGGCGTTGATTAGCTCGGGATAGTGGGCATCGCTGTTGATGAGCAATGGGGCGTGGTAGCGCCTGAGTAAATGGTAGAAGTGCTCGTTGGGGAAGGTGCGGCAGTGGTCGCGCAGGGCTTTGGTGTTTATCTCGATGATGAGGTGATGATCCATAATAGCCTCGAAGGTGCGCTCCACCAGCTGCACATACCAAGGTTCTTGCTCAATGCCCATGCGGAAATGGCCGGCATTGTGGCCAATCTTGTCGAAGTGTCCCACCACATCGAATCCACCCGCCTCAATCATCGCCAGGCTCTGTGCATAGAAGCTGCGCACCACTGCCTCTATGTCGTTGCAAAAATAGGTGCCCATCTTCTTGCGGAAAGAGAGGAAATTGCCATCTACATCCACCATTTCGTTGCTGTCGGTAATTGAGGGGATGAAGTGCACCGACGAGAGGCGATAGTCGAGAGGCAAAGATGCGAAATAGTTGTTCGATGCGCCCCACTGCGGTCCGAGGTAGTCGATTTCCATAGAGAGATACAGGCTGATGCGGTTGCCATACAAGTTCTTGAGCCGCCTGAACTCGTCAATGTAGGCAGGCACATCCTCAGCTTTCATGTTGCAGGGCGAGGCAATGGGTACAGGAGAGTGAGGTGTGAAACCATAGTGTGTGAATCCCTGTTCAATTGCAGCCGTCACAAATTGCTCCATTGAGGCGCGACCGTCGCAAAACTGAGTGTGTGAGTGAAAATTATATAGCTTGCTGCTTTTGGTTATCTCTCTGAAATCAATCATAGAAGGAATGTGAAAAAGTGGTGAGTGTGAAAAAAGATTATTTTATTGAAGTCATTAAAAAATCTGTGGGCTTCGCAATGGAGTGTACCCACAGATTCTTTTTGTTGCATATTTCTTTGTGTGAGATTGTTGCTGCTACTACTGTTTCTGGGTGGGTGTGGCAGGTCGAGCTATCGACTCTCGCATTGAGGTGTCGGCCTCAATGTTCTTCATGCGGTAGTAGTCCATGATGCCAAGGTTACCATTGCGGAAAGCCTCGGCCATGGCGAGGGGCACTTCGGCCTCGGCCTCAATCACCTTGGCGCGGGCCTCCTGAGCCTTTGCCTTCATTTCCTGCTCGAGTGCAATAGCCATGGCACGGCGCTCCTCGGCCTTGGCCTGGGCGATGTTCTTGTCGGCCTGGGCCTGGTCGATTTGCAGTGTTGCACCAATATTCTTGCCTATGTCTATATCTGCAATATCAATGGATAGAATCTCGAATGCCGTACCCGAGTCGAGGCCTTTCTTGAGCACTAACTTGGATATTGAGTCGGGATTCTCGAGCACCTGCTTGTGGCTTTCGGATGAACCGATCGACGACACTATGCCTTCGCCCACGCGGGCAAGCACGGTGTCCTCACCGGCGCCGCCCACAAGCTGGCGTATGTTGGCTCGCACCGTCACACGGGCCTTGGCAATGAGCTGGATGCCATCTTTTGCCACTGCGGTTACGGGTGGGGTGTCGATAACCTTGGGGTTGACCGACATTTGCACGGCCTGAAACACGTCGCGTCCGGCGAGGTCGATGGCTGTGGCCATCTTGAATCCCAGGTCGATGTTTGCCTTGGCTGCCGAAACAAGGGCGTGAACCACTTTTTCCACATTACCGCCGGCAAGATAGTGTGCTTCAAGGTCGTCGCGCGTCACATCGCTCAGTCCGGCCTTGTGGGCTTCGATGAGTGCCTGCACAATCACATTGGCGGGCACCTTGCGGATGCGCATAAGGAAAAGCTGTACGAGAGAAATTCTCACTCCCGAAACTTGTGCCGAAATCCATAGGAACATTGGCACATAGTAGAGGAATATCGACAATACAATTATCGATACCATAACTACTGCAATAAAAACAAATTCAATTGCCATGATTAAATAATAGTTGTTGGTGGTAGTATTGGTTAGTTAAGCTCTATTTTGCGTATGGCATTTTCTGTATCGAAGATGTCGGAGCGTGTTTTCTCGAGTGAAGTCTCGAGTTGCAGGATGCTGCTTTTCAGGCTCAACTTGTCAGGCTTCGAGGCATTGGCATATTTGTGGCGCAGCGATGCAAGGCGCTCGCGGTTGCTTTTGTAGTGACGCTGCATCACGATGAGTTCTTCCATCATTTTTGCAGCCGAAGGCGTCTTGAAGTCATCGAATGTGTGATACACCACACCGTTACAGACATTAAATGCAAATTCGGTTACCGAATAGAGAGCGTTGGTGGATGGCTCTTTTATTTCCTGTGCCATTTGGCTGTAGTCGCTGTCGCCCCAGGTGTCGCGATAGCTCGTCACGCGGGCACGCGAGGCCACAGATGGGTCGTCGGCACTGTAGTTGATGCGCGAGGGATTTGGAATGAATGTGTAGATAGTGAGCTTGCCCGGAATGTGGTTGCGGTCGGTGACCCACCATCCCACGTTCTTCTCTTCATCTATTGCGAGCAGGAAGTCGTCGTAGGGAGAGTTGTAGGGCATTCCCACATTCTGGGGCTTATAGTATTCGCCGGTTTCTATATCCTTGCGTGTCATGAAGATGTCATATCCACCCATCGAGCTCTCACCATCGGAGGCAAAATACAGTGTCACCCCATCTTGCAGAAGGAAGGGATATGCCACATTGCCACCCAGGCCGAAGTTGTTGTCGAGGCGCACAGGGTTGTCCCAGCCCTGAATGAGCCGTGTCGATTCCCATATCTCTGATGTGGAGCCTTCTCCCGGTTGCGACCACACAACCTTGCTGCCAAGCTCCATAGTGTGGACAAAAGTTGCGCCCGAGCGTGCAATCTCCTCGGGGAGTGCATTGGCGTAGCCCAGAGTTCCGCAGCTTGCCGACATGTTTATTGCCATCAGTATATCGGCTTTATCCACCGAAGTGCTGTCGATAATAACAATCTTTTCCACATGGTCGAGCATCGTTTGCGCACAGGCAATTGAGTTGCGCAGAGGTTCGACAGCATCGGTTGATTTCTTTGCCCGTGAAAGAGCGTCGGCATAGTCGTCGAGGTGCTCTTGGGCAGTTTCGAAGTCGTAATTGTCGTAGGCAATGAGTGCCAAATATCGGTGAGCCTCGGCCACCTTGCGGGTGGCGGCATATTCGAAATATTTCAGCGATTGACGTGCTTCACCTGTTTCGTACAGACACACACCGAGCCAGTGGTTCACAGAACCATTCTTAGGAGCTTTCTTGTATTGCTCCTGCATCATGGGCAAAGCCTTGGCATAGTCGCCCTTATTGAACACGGCCTTGGCTTGCTCGAGTGTGGCTCCACAAAGAGCGGCGGCGCCGAGCATGCCAAGGGATAAGAAGAATAGTCTTGCTTTCATTAATAAAAAATATTCTTTATGACTCAATAATTTATTGCTCAAAAATAGAATAATATTTCGATAAAAGCAAATTTTCGATGCATATTTGCTTGTTTATTAGAGATTCATCGCATCGTCCACCTTTTCGGGGAGGAGGGCGAAGTCAATCACGTCTTTAATGGTGTTCACATAGTGGAACGTGAGACCTTCGAGATAGGTTTCCTTAATCTCCTCAATGTCCTTTCGGTTCTCGTTGCAGAGGATGATGTCGGTGATTCCGGCACGCTTGGCGGCAAGGATTTTTTCCTTTATTCCGCCCACAGGCAGCACTTTGCCACGCAGTGTGATTTCGCCCGTCATGGCAAGCTTGCCACGCACCTTTCGCTGTGTGAACGACGACAC
>JAQXTJ010000200.1 GCA_029219425.1 Bacteroidales bacterium | reverse complement strand
ACCCCAAAATCCTCATCGACTTCATGCGCGAGAATGGAATCACGGCCGACGTGCATGTGATTTCTGGCTCGGTGGAGATTGCTCCGGGCATAGGCCTGGCCGACGCGATTTTCGACATTGTGTCGTCGGGCAGCACGCTGGTGAGCAACAATTTGGCCGAAGTGGCCACCGTGCTGCAATCCGAGGCGGTGCTCATTGGCAGCCGCAAGCTATCCGACGAGAAGCAGGAGATTCTCCAGGAGCTGCTTTTCCGCATCGAGGCGGTGAAGGCCGCCGAGGGCAAGAAATATATTCTCATGAATGTGCCCAAGGCGAAGCTCGCCGATGTGCTGGCGGTGCTGCCGGGGATAAAGAGTCCCACCATTTTGCCTCTGGCCGATGAGCAGTGGTCGTCGGTGCACACAGTCCTGCCCGAGAAGCACTTTTGGGAGATTATCAATGCGCTGAAGAGCGCGGGCGCCGAGGGAATACTGGTGCTCGACATTGAGAAGATGGTTCTTTAGTGGCTATAAACAAAAAATCAATCACTATTATGCAAGCAATAAATTATCCTGATAGGAGCGAGTGGCCATCACTGATGACTCGCGCCGTGGCCGAAACCCGCGAGCTCCACGACACCGTGGCGGCCATCATCGACGATGTGCGCCGGCGTGGCGATGATGCCTTGCGCGATATGGCTGCCCGCTTCGACGGGGTGCAGCTCTTCCAAATAAAGGTCACTGCCGCCGAGATTGCCGAGGCCGTCGATGCTGTGCCTCACGAGCTGAAGAATGCCATTGCCGTGGCTGCAAAGAATATATCGAAGTTCCACAAGGCGCAGCGCATGGAGGAAATCTCGGTGCAGACGGTGCCGGGCGTCACCTGCCGCCAGAAGGCGGTGCCTATCACGCGCGTTGGGCTCTACATCCCGGGCGGCAACTCTCCGCTGTTTTCCACCGTGCTCATGCTGGCCATCCCGGCACGCCTCGCGGGCTGCCGCAAGATTGTGCTCTGCACGCCTCCGGGCAAAGATGGGCGGGTGCACCCGGCAATCCTCTATGCTGCAAGCATCTCTGGCGTTACCGAAATCTACAAGGTGGGCGGCGCACAGGCAGTGGCGGCTATGGCCTACGGCACCGGGAGCGTGCCGCGAGTGAGCAAGATTTTCGGGCCGGGCAACCGATTCGTGATGGAGGCAAAGCAGCAGGTGAGCCTCGGCGCGGCGGCCATCGACATGCCGGCTGGCCCCTCGGAGGTGATGATTATTGCCGACGGTGCCGCCAATGCCCGTTTTGTGGCGAGCGACTTTCTCTCGCAGGCTGAGCACGGGCCCGACAGTCAGTCGATTCTGCTCACCACCGACGCAGCTCTTGCCACATCGCTGCCGGAGGTGATTGAGGAAATGCTTGCCTCGCTGCCGCGCCGGGAGATGATGCGCCGATCGCTCGCCCACAGCCGCGTGATTCTGCTGCGCGACGACGATGAGGTGATGGCGTTTGCCAATGAGTATGCCCCCGAGCACCTCATCATCAACCGCTCCGACGCCCAGGCCATTGCCGAGCGTGTGGAGAATGCCGGCAGCGTGTTCGTTGGCGCTTATTCGCCCGAGAGCGCCGGCGACTATGCCTCGGGCACCAACCACACCCTGCCCACCAGCGGCTTTGCCAAGGCTTATAGCGGCGTGAACATCGACAGCTTCATGCGTAAAATCACTTTCCAGCACCTCACGCCCGAGGGTCTTGCCTCCATTGGCCCCGCCATTGAGATTCTTGCCGAGAACGAGGACCTCATGGCACACCGCCTCGCCGTGACTGTGCGACTTGAATCTCTTAAAAACAACACTCTATGATGAATCTCAAAGCTCTTGTTCGCCACAATATCTGGAATCTCGTGCCTTACAGCTCGGCCCGCAGCGAGTTCACCGGCACGGCGTCGGTGTTCCTCGATGCCAACGAGAATCCGCTCAACTCTCCCTACAACCGCTATCCCGACCCCTTGCAGCACGAGGTGAAGGAGCTAATAGCCGGGCTGCGCGGCGTGCCGGCCGGGCAGATTTTCCTCGGCGTTGGCTCCGATGAGTGCATCGATGTGGTGTATCGCACCTTCTGCCGCCCGGGAGTGGATAATGTGGTGGCTATGGCGCCGAGCTACGGCATGTATGAGGTGTGCGCCGACATCAACGATGTCGCTTACCGCCGCGTGCCGCTAACTGGCTCCTTTGGCCTCGACACCGAGGCCATGCTCACCGCTGCCGACGGATGCACGAAGGTGATGTGGATTTGCTCGCCCAACAACCCCACGGGCAACGCCTTCGACCTCGACGAAATTACGGCTCTGTGCCGCCGCTTCGAGGGCATTGTGGTGGTCGATGAGGCCTACATCGACTTCTCCTCGCGCGGCTCAATGCTCTCGCGACTCAATGCCCTACCCAACCTCATTGTGATGCAGACGCTATCGAAGGCCTGGGGCAGCGCGGCGGTGCGAATGGGCATTGCCTTTGCCTCGCAGGAGATTATCGACATCTTCAACAAGGTGAAATACCCCTACAACATCAACCTCCTCACCCAGCAATATGCCGCCGACCGCCTGAAGCGCCACGGCGAGGTGCGCGAGTGGGTGGAGCTGCTGCTTGCCAACCGCAAGGCTCTCTCCGAGGCTCTCGGCACACTGGAGTGCGTGGAGAAGATTTTCCCGAGCGACGCCAACTTCGTGCTGGTGCGCGTAGCCGATGCCGACGCTATCTACGACTATCTGCGCCGCCGAGGCATCATTGTGCGCAACCGCAACCGCGTGGAGAAGTGCCTGGGCTGCCTGCGCATCACCGTGGGCACTGCCGAGGAGAATGAGTCACTGATTAATGCCCTTAATGATTATGGAAAAGTATAAACGCGCCCTTTTTATCGACCGCGACGGCACTCTGGTGGTGGAGCCGCCTATCGACTTCCAGCTCGACTCGCTCGCGAAGTTCCAATTTATCCCCGGCGTGATTCGCAACATGGCGTTCATCGCCGGCACGCTCGACTTTGAGCTTGTGATGGTGACCAACCAGGACGGACTTGGCACTCCCTCCTTCCCCACCGAGGATTTTGAGCCGCCGCACCGCCTGCTGCTCGACACTCTGCGCGGCGAGGGGGTAATCTTCGACGACATCATCATCGACACCACCTTTGAGCACGAGAACGCCCCCACGCGCAAGCCGGGCACGGCACTGCTGGGCAAATACACCTCGGGCAACTACGACCTCGCAGGCTCTTTCGTGATTGGCGACCGCCTCACCGATGTGCTGCTCGCCCGCAACCTTGGCGCGAAGGCTATCTTCTTCGCCAACCCCACCGAGGGGACTAAGGCGGTGGCCGAAGCGGGGCTGACCGACTGTGTGGCTCTCGTTACCGACGACTGGTTCCGCATCTCCGACTTCCTGCGCGCCGGCTCGCGCACTGCCCACGTCACCCGCAACACGAGCGAGACGCAAATCACCATCGACCTCGACCTCGACGGCACCGGTCAATGCAATATCTCCACCGGGCTGGGATTCTTCGACCACATGCTGCACCAGATTGGCCGCCACTCGGGTATCGACCTCAATATTGCTGTGGCTGGCGACCTCTATGTGGATGAGCATCACACCATCGAGGACACTGCTATTGCCCTGGGCGATGCCATAAGGATAGCACTCGGCGACAAGCGCGGAATTGAGCGTTATGGCTTCGTGCTGCCAATGGACGACTGCCGGTGCACCGTGGCGCTCGACTTTGGCGGGCGTCCGTGGCTGGTGTGGGACGCCGAGTTTCACCGCGAGCGCATTGGCGAAATGCCCACCGAGATGTTCCTGCACTTCTTCAAGAGCCTTAGCGACGCGGCTCGCATGAATCTCTACATTTCGGCTCAAGGCACCAATGAGCACCACAAGATTGAGGACATCTTCAAGGCCCTGGCGCGCGCCTTGCGTGCCGCCCTGCGCCGCGATGTGTTCACCTACCGCCTCCCTTCCACCAAAGGCTCTCTATAAAATAAAATAATGCCTAATGGTATCTGGTTGCTGTGGCGGAATCGGCGAGCTGCACAGGGAGCACCAATGCCCACAAGCTCTCCCATTCCTCCACAGGACTGTTTTTATCAATAAAAAATACTAAAAAATCATTCTTCGCTTTGCTGTTTCACAAAAAATTGTGATATTTGTAAGTTGAAAATTAAATGATTACTAAATCAATAATCTCAAAGATATGAAGAAAACTCTATTAACTCTCTTTGCTGCCACGGCTTGTGCTGTAAGCGCTTACGCCATTCCGGCAAAACCGGGACTTATCTCTTTGCCACAGCCCGATGGCTCTCTAATCTCCACTCGCCTTATGGGCGATGAGTTCCTCAGCTACACCACCACTGCCGATGGATACACCATCGAGCGCAACGAGGATGGCTACTTTGTGTATGTGCAGAAAGTGGGAGCATCGCTCGTGCGCACCGATGTAGTGGCTCACGATGCTCACCTACGCTCCGCAGGGGAGCTTCAGCTCATACAGTCGCTACAGAAGGGGCTTGTGGCCGACGACGCTGTGAAGCAGGCTGTCGCCGAGCGAGGCGAGGCCGAGGCTCACATACTCAGCACTCGCACCAAGGCTGCAAGCACCAAGAACTACGACTACTCCAATTTCCGCGGCCTCGTGCTGCTTGTGGAGTTCAACGACATGAGCTTCTCCCGCCCCGACATCAAGGAAGTTTTCTCCAATATGATTTCGCAGCGCGACTACAAAGGTGTGCCAAGCGTGGATAATCCCGAGAACATTCGCCCCTACACCGGCAGCGTGCGCGACTATTTCTACGACTCCTCTCTGGGCAAGTTCGACCCCGAGTTCGACGTGGCTGGCCCATTCAAAATCAACATGAGCGCAAAGGACATCAAGAAAGTGTCCAACATTAACAATGCTCTCACACTCGCCCTCAATGCCGCCGACCCCGAGGTGAACTTTAGCGACTACGACCGCGATGGCGATGGCATTGTGGACATGTTCTTCATAGTGTTTGCCGGATATGGCTCCCACGTTGGCAACGATGCAGGATATGTGTGGCCCCACGCAAGCTACAAGTATAAGTATATGGATGGCGTTTACACCTACCGCTACGCCTGCTCCACCGAGCTTTCGGGCTTGGAAATCTACAACGACAAGACGCTCGACGGCATTGGCGTAATTTGCCACGAGTTCTCTCATGTGCTCGGACTCATGGACGAATACGACACCGACTACAGCACCAATGGCCAGAGCTTCGACCCGGGAACATGGTCCCTGATGGCAAGCTCTGGATACCTCAACGAAAGCCGCACTCCGGCTGCCTACTCTGCACTCCAGCGCATGCAGGCCGGCTTCAGCTATCCCACGCGCATCACCGAGCCGGGCGAATACACTCTACCAAAGATTGAGGATACCGGTGCCAGCTTCCGCATCGAGTCGGGCAGCAATAAGGAGTATTTCCTCTTTGAGAACCGCTCAACCGACACCAAGTGGGACGCCTACCTCGCCGGCAGCGGAATGCTCGCTTTCCGCGTGGATTCCACTTCCACATCTCCCTGGAAGAACAATATCATCAACGCCAATGCCTCCCACAACTACTATGAGTTGCTCCGCGCTAAGCCGAGTATCACGTACACCGACTCCTCTTCCGACCCTTTCCCCGGATCGGCCAAAGTGACTAAGCTCAACAATTCCACCAAGCCTGCAAATCTCGTGGCCTGGACCGGAAAGAAGTGCCCTCTCGCAATCTCCAATATCACCCGCAACGAGGATGGCTCTGTGTCGTTCTCCGTGGGCAAAGACTACTTTGGTTACAAAGTCGAAGACTTCGAGGCTATGACAGCCGGCGAGGACAAGGCTGAGGGCGTTTTCACATCCTGGTCCTTCAACAATGCCGCAGTGGGCTCCTATGGCTCAACCAAGGGCAATGGCGACAAGTCGGTGAAAATCAGCGCAAATGGCGAGGTGATTATGCACACCGTCAACTCGCAGATTATCGAAGACCTCGAGCTGACTGTGTGGTATTCTGCCATGAGCGGCAAGGCCACCATCACCGTGTCGCTCTCCACCGACGACGGCGCCACTTGGAACGAAATATTCACTCGCGACACCACTGAGCCAAATGAGGTCAGCGCAGGTGCAAAGGCCGTGGTTCTCCCCTACGCAATCGACGCCGAGGGCAAGGCTATGATTAAGATTTCCTCAAACAAGACTATATATCTCGACGATGTAACATTGTTCTACAACGACCCCAACGGCCTGACCGACGTGGAGACAGTGAAGATTGGCGGCTCGAAGAAAGCCCCATTTGCCATCGCCACCATAGGCAATGCCATCGAGGTGATTAGCGAGAGCAACGCGCCAATCGAAGTGTTCGACGCTGCCGGACAGCTCGTCACCCGCACCACAGCCACCACAATCACCCTCCCGGGCCGTGGCTTCTACATCGTGCGTCAGGGCAACGCCTCACAGAAGGTGACCCTCTAAATATATAGTGCGCCCTCATGGCGCGCTCATTCGCCGCACTTTATCACCGAGCGACAGGCTGTGTGCCACACAGTCTGTCGCTCAGTTCTTTTTACCTCATCACTTTGCAGCCACATAATGCCCGCGGTTCCTGCGCCTGCTTGTGTGCGACACATGCAGCCACAGCCCGCCATTCTCCTCTATCGCCTGGTCCACCGGCAAGTCAAGCCTGCGCAGCAGCGCAAAGAGCTGATGGTTGGAGGCACAACTGCCGGCAGTGATATCGGCGGCCTCCCCTCGCAGGTGCTGGCTCGCCGCCACTCCTCCCACCCTGCGGTTCAGCTCCTCACTGCGGTAGCCACTGTTCACCACTATCGGTTTTCCCCAAGACTCGCGCAAGGGGTCGAGCACCTGCTCCACAAGCCGCTTCAGTGCTTCTATGGCACCGGCATCGGGAGTGTTGGCGATGCCAAGCCGCTTCGCCGTGGCCGACGCCGTGAGCTCTTCTATGCCAAAGTGCCTCATTCCGCACCTCCTCTCTCTTCGTCGCCACTGTTTCCGGCCTCATTTCTCCACTTGCCGCCACATGTGCCACCAAGCAGCTTCAGCACCATGCGTGCCGCCTCATCGGCATCGGCCTGCTCCTTCTCGCTCGCTTTCTCATAGATGCTCTTCACCTCAATAATGGCAATGCTTAGTGTCCCAAAGAGGGTGAACACCGGCAAAATTGGCACTGTGGCAGTATCAGTCATGCGCAGATACAGCACTGCCACCATCTGCATTGCATCAATCACCGATAGGGCAAAGAGGGCATTATAGTAGCGGCTCACCTTGTCCACGGTGCGGCGCAGTGCCTTGCTGCGGCGTGCCTCACCGCGCTTTTTGGCCTTGCGCAAGCCACTCGCAAGATCGGCAAGCACAGCCATCAGCACCAGCACATATTCTCCCAGCATCAGCCCTATCACGCCCATCACCTCCACCATACTCACATTAAAGTTTTCCATAGCATCCTTTCTCCTTTCGTATATTTATCGTTTCTGCTTGCAAAGTTACTGTCGCTCTGCCTTCATTTCTTCCACAAAAAATCATCTCACACTCCTCTTCCTGCAAATTCACTGCAAATTCACTGTCTCATTTCAGCAATCACGCCACACAATTATTCGCTAATTATCTTGCATTTACCGCAATATTGCAGTAATTTTGCAACGATTTCTCAAAAAAAGCACTCAATAAGAAATGAAACACTACAGCAAGCAAATCTACATCACACTGCTCGCGATTATGTCGCTGTGCCTGCTCATGGACTATGTGCCTGGCGCCGGATTCATCGGCGCATGGGTCACTCCTCCGGTGGCACTTTTCCTGGGTCTCGTCTTCGCCCTCACGCTCGGGCAGCCTTTCCCTAAGTTCAACAAGAAAGCATCCAAGATGCTCCTGCAATACTCCGTGGTGGGTCTCGGATTCGGAATGAACCTCACCGAGTCGCTCCGCTCCGGCTCCGAAGGCATGGCTTTCACCGTGATTTCAGTGGCAGGCACCATGCTCATAGGCTGGATTATCGGCCGAAAGCTCCTGAAGGTCGATCGCATCACATCCTACCTCATCAGTTCAGGCACCGCAATATGTGGCGGAAGCGCAATTGCCGCCGTCGGCCCGGTGGTGAAAGCCAAAGATGCCGAAATGTCGGTGTCGCTCGGCACCATCTTCATTCTCAATGCAATAGCACTATTCATCTTCCCACCCATCGGCGAGATGCTGGGAATGACGCAGCAGCAATTTGGCACCTGGGCAGCAATCGCAATACACGACACCAGCTCCGTGGTAGGCGCCGGACAGGCTTTCGGCGAGGAAGCACTCCAGATTGCCACCACCATCAAGCTCACACGCGCCCTGTGGATTATCCCTCTGGCATTCGTGAGCATGTGGATTTTCAAAAGCAAGGGGCAGCGCGTGAGCATACCCTGGTTCATCCTCTTCTTCGTGCTGGCAATGGTGGTCAACACCTACCTCCTCGAGCCTACGACGGCAGGCAGTGCCGTAGGACACTTCATCAACGGCATCGCCCGAAAGTCGCTCACCGTCACACTCTTCTTCATCGGAGCATCTCTCTCACTCGACGTGCTAAAGACCGTGGGCATCAAGCCTCTCATCCAGGGCATACTCCTTTGGGCAGTAATCTCCCTCTCCACCCTCGCCTACATCTACTGCCTCTAAACCCCACGACAATACAAAAAAAAATACAGCAACGACGACGCCCCTGCATAGGAACGTCGTCGTTGTTATATCCACAAAAAAGCCCCTCGGCTTAGAAATGGCTCGAGCCATCGAAGCAGTGGGTGCACACCTTGCACTTAGGCAGGCCAATGGCGCGAATCAGCGTCTCAATGGTGTTGAAGCGCAGCGACGTAAGCCCGAAGCGGCTGCTTATCTCCTCCACCATGCGCTTGTATTCAGGAGAGTCCGTCGTGGCATATCTCTCAAGATTCTTGTTGGCGTCGCCCTCAAAGTCCTTTATGATGCGGCGAGTGATAAGCTCCATGTCGCTCTTCGAAGCAGTGAATCCCACAAAAGGGCAGCTGTAGATGAGCGGCGGACACGCGATGCGCATGTGCACCTCGCGTGCGCCATAGTCGTAGAGCACACGCACGTTGTCGTTGAGCTGAGTGCCACGCACTATCGAGTCATCGCAGAAGAGCAGTCGCTTGCCCTCAAGCATGGCGCGGTTAGGAATCAGCTTCATCTTTGCCACCAGCGAGCGCATCGACTGCTTGCTCGGCGTGAAGCTGCGAGGCCAGGTGGGAGTGTATTTTGCTATGGCGCGGTGATAAGGCACTCCCTTGCCCTCAGCATAGCCCAGAGCCATACCCACGCCCGAGTCGGGGATTCCACACACGCAGTCCACCTCCGAGTCATCGGTCTTGCCCATTTCCAGTCCGCTGTTGAATCGCACCTCCTCCACGTTGCGGTTCTCATAGCACGAGGTGGGGAAGCCGTAATACACCCACAGGAAAGCGCAAATCTGCATATCCTCTCCCGGAGCACGCAGCTGCTCTATGCCATCGGCAGTGAGCTTCAGTATCTCACCAGGCCCCATAAAGCGGTCTATCTCATAGTCGAGATTGGGGAAGCTCGTCGATTCGCTCGACACCGCAAATGCCCCATCCTTCCGTCCCACCACTATCGGGGTGCGGCCCAGACGGTCGCGGGCGGCAATAATTCCATCCTCTGTGAGCAAGAGCATAGAGCACGAGCCTTTGATGTTGCGATACACATTCTCTATGCCATCCACAAAGTCCTTTCCCTCGGTGATGAGCAAGGCTATTAGCTCTGTGGGATTTGTCGAGCCCGAGCTTAGTTCGGCAAAATGATGGTTTTTCTCAAGCAACTGCTTCTCAAGCTCCGCGATATTCACTATTTTTGCAACCGTCACTATGGCAAAGCGGCCAAGATGAGAATTGAAGATGATTGGCTGTGGGTCGGTGTCGCTAATCACGCCGATACCCGAATTGCCCGTAAACTTATCAAGCTCGTTCTCAAATTTTGTGCGGAAATAAGTGCTCTCAAGATTGTGAATCGAGCGGCGAAAGCCAAGCTCCTCATCATAGGTTACCATACCACCGCGGCGCGTGCCAAGGTGCGAGTTGTAGTCAGTGCCATAAAACAAGTCGGCGCAGCAGGGCGCCTTGGCGACAGTTCCAAAAAAACCTCCCATAGATTTTAGTTATGTTTTTATTCAAATAGATTTCATGCTGCAAAATTACTATAAATTTTGCGCAATTCGAAAGCAAAACTCAAAAAATTCTTCTCTGTGCTGGCACTGCCACTCACCATGCTATCCTCGAGTGTCAAGAGCTATGCCTTGTCGCCTCGGGCAACCAGGTCGCGTATCACAAGCGAGGCAAGCGTCATACCAAAGATTGCTGTGATATGCGCAAGCGAGCCATTCACCCTACGCTCACGCAAGCCATCGGCCGATTCAGGCTGAGGAAGCACATTTGGCACCAGCTCATCGCTATACACGCATCTGAATTTGCGGCAAGGATACTCTCCCGTCTTCTTGAAGCGTCGCCGCAAAGCCGCGGCAAGCGGATCGCCCTTCACCTTCCAGAACTCTGCCACACCTATTCGCGAAGGGTCTATCTTCAGGGCTGCACCCATCGAGGAGTAAAGACGTGTGTGCGGCCCGGCCTCACAAGCGCGGCGAATGAGCAGAGCCTTGCATTCGAGGCTGTCAATGGCATCAATCACATAGTCGTAGTCGCTCAGCACAAACGTGTCGGCACTCCCGGCATCATACATCTCACTGCGGGCAACAATATCAACCGCAGGATTTATATCGCGCATGCGCTCGGCAATCGCCTCTACCTTGAGCTTGCCAATAGTGGAGCTGCTGGCTGGAAGCTGACGGTTGACATTCGACTCACACACTCGGTCAAAATCCACAAGCGTCAGATGCCCTATGCCAGTGCGGACAAGTGCCTCTACACACCAACTGCCCACACCACCCGTGCCAAACACTATCACACGAGCCTGCCTCATTCTATCCAGCACCTCAGTGCCAAGAAGCAGTCCGGTGCGGCCAAACAGTCCATCAATATCAAACTTCTCCATCATATAAAAATCCCCTCTCCCCCCCACAATATCTAATATCTAATATCTAATATCTAATATCTAATATCTAAAAAATCCCAAACTCCACCGTGAGCACCTGGAACTCCGTGCGCCGGTTTATCTGGTCCGCAACCTCCTGATTCTCAGGCGACAAGCCTTCAATAAACTCCTCATTGAGCACATCCCCCTCCTTAAATTGAGGATAGAGACGCGCAATGCGCTTCGTCACAGTCTTCGGCTGCGACTCGCCATATCCATGTGGCTGAAGTCGCTCTCGCTCCACACCAGCAGCCACCAAGTAATCGACAACCGACTGCGCCCTTCGCTGCGAAAGCCCCTCATTGTATTTGTCGCTGCCCTTGCGGTCGGTGTGCGAAGCCATCTCTATCGCCACATTTGGATTATCCTTGAGCATCTGCGCCATCTCATCAAGCGCCTTCTTCGACTCCGGCCGGAGCGTAGCCTTGTCGAAGTCATAGAAAATATTCTCCACCACCTGCGGCTTGTGCATCGCCGCAAGGATAAAGTCAACGCCATACTCCGCATCTTGCTCCAGTGTATCGCTCTCAAATTCCTGCTTACCGTTCAGGTAGCCCTTGGCTCCCGCCATCATCACATATTTCACCCCACGCTGCAAGTTGAATTGAAACGTGCCATCATCCTTGCCCACAGCCTTCTGGTTAGAGCCATCATCGCCCACAATGCGTATCACCGCATTTGGCACAGGCTCCTCGTCCTTGTCGAGCACATAGCCCGAGATTGTGATTTTCAAGTCGGGCTTCACAAAGCTGTAGATATGGTCGTAGCCTCGCGCGTCATTGCGGTTCGACGAGAAAAAGCCACTCTCTCCCTTCCCGAATGTAATGCCAAAGTCATCGCCGGCCGAGTTGATAGGCACACCCATGTTCTCCACATTCCAGCCACCCGAGGGTGTCTTCGTTGCCTTGAAAATATCAAGGCCACCCATGCCCGGATGCCCATCCGACGAAAAATACATCACGCTGTCGGTGCGTATGTAGGGGAAACGCTCATCTCCTGCCGTGTTGATCACATCTCCCAGGTTCTCCAGCGTGCCCACACGCTCCTTCAGGTTGATTCGCCAGATATCCTTGCCGCCATATCCTCCCGGCATGTCGCTCGAGAAATAGAGATAAGTGCCATCGGCCGACACCGCAGGGTCACCGTAGGCCGAAAGAGTGTCGGCAGTGATTTCATACTTCACCGGCGCACTCCATTTAGCCTCCGAGCGCTGCGAAGTGTAGATTTCCACCGACGTGCCCGAGTTTGGCTCACGGCGGGCACGCGCAAGATACATGGTGGTGCCATCGGGCGAGAACGAGGTCACACCCTCATCAAATTCCGTGTTCAGCTCACCCTCCACAGGCTCCGGACGCTGCCAGTTGCCTGCCTCATCGAGCCTCGAGAAAAACACGTCACACTGCTTCGTGCCGGTGATTTCACTCTTTTTTGTCCCCGTTGCCTTCTCGGTCGATGACGTGAAATACAGCTGGTCGTAGTTCCCGTCGAGGAATTGAGGGCAGAAGTCGGCCCGCCGCGAGTTGAAGAGCTTCGCATTGCGCACTATGTAGCGCGTGGGATTCTCGCGAAGGCGCTGGGCTGTGCGGCAGCCCCTGATGCCGTCTTCGGCAAGGCGGAATCCGGGCTTCTTGGCAAGAAACTCCTCATAGCTCTTTATCGCCTGCACATATTTCCCCTCTGCGTGCTGTGCCTGCGCAAGATAGAACATTGCCATGCTGTCGCCATACTCATAGCGCAAGGCATTCTGGTAGGCGGCCATCGCACGCCCACTCATGTTGAGCCTGCGGTAGCACTCGCCCATCTTGAAGGCCACCTCTCCGCGCAACTTGCGCTCCTCCCGCTTGGTGAGCTTGTTATACACCTTGCGGTAGGTGTTCGATGCATCGTAGTATTCTCCTCGTGAATATTGCGCATCGGCATCGGCGAGCTTTGCTCCTCGGCAGCCCTGAAGCATCGCCACGAGCAAGAGTGCCGGCAGGAAATATCTGATAAGACAACACATGGGCATTGGCATTGGGGTAATGATGAATTATTTATAAAAACGCCGCTGCAAAGCGGTTTATTATGCAATCTCAGGGCAAAATTAGCAAAAACAAGGTGCAAAAACCAGCTATTACCAAAAATTTTTGCAGTTTTCAAATAAAATTTGCTGATAATTAGCAGAGTTATTACAAATTTTGCCTATCTTTGCTCGGACAATAAACTTTAACAAACAACTCTTTAAGTAATGGAAGAAATTATCGCAAAGATTGAAGAGGCTTACGCTGCATTCACTGCCGATGCTAAGCTTCAGGCCGAGAAAGGAAACAAAGCTGCCGGCACTCGTGCTCGCAAGGCATCTTTGGAAGTTGAAAAACTCATGAAACAATTCCGCAAGGTTTCTTTGGAGAATGCCAAATAAGTCTATTCTCGCCTGACACTACACACAAATTACGGTCGCAGCCATCACCTCGATAGCTGCGACCCTTGTTTTTCCCCGGGACTCCCACATCACTCATAATGCCTGGCAGCCTCTCCGCAAAAAAAGAAGCCGAGACTGTGCCATTCTCCTATCGGCGCAGCCTCGGTTCCTTTTCTCCTCTTATCCCTTCCTTGGGAGCAGTGTCAGATGGTCTTTTCCACGTTCCACACAAAGGCCCTCAGCCCCAGCTTGGGAGTGGCAAGGTCCATTTCATGGAGTATGCCCAGCAGGTGGTCAACCTTCGCATCGTCAACCACGGTGATAACCGACGATGCAAGAGAAGGCCACGCATGGGTGCCATAGTGCGGCTCGCCTTTCACCGAGCCACGGCCCTGAACCTCCTGCCAGGCCGTGAAGCCACGACAGTTGTTGCGCTCGAGCATATCCACGATACGCTCGTAGTAGGCCTGGTCGAATGCTATAAATATTGCTTTCATATTTCTGTTTTGCAGTTTTTTTATTCCATTGTTATTTCAATAGCCACAGAAGCCTCCCATCAATTCTTGCGAAGCTGCTTGCGCGTGCGCTTCACACCCACATAAGCAAAGATGCAGTAGAGCGCCGGCACAAAGAGCAGCGTGAGCAGGGTGGAGAAGGTGAGTCCGCCAATCACGGCGATGCCCAGCGGACGCCACATCTCTGCTCCCTGACCACTTCCCACAGCCATAGGCACCATGCCCAGGATGGTGGTGAGCGATGTCATAACCACAGGGCGCAGACGCGACTTTCCTCCCAGCACCACGGCGCTGCGTATGCTCATGCCGCGCTCACGGTTAAGACTGATGTAGTCGATGAGCACAATACCATTCTTCACCACAATACCGATAAGCATAATCGAGCCAATCATCGACATGATGTTCAGGTGCGTGCCGGTGGCCCACAATATGAGCACGATTCCCGAGAAGGCAAAGGGCAGCGACGTCATGATAATGCCCGGGTAGGTGAGCGACTCAAATTGCGCCGCCATCACAATGTAAACCAGGATGATGATGAGGATGGCAAGCATTCCCAGGTCGCGGAACGAGTCCTGCTGGTCCTCGTAGCTTCCCGAGAGATTGATGTTCACACCCACCGGCAGGTCGAGCTTGTCGAGCAGAGGCTGCGCGTCGGCCACGATTTCACTCATGGCGCGGCCTTGCACAATGGTCGATACCGTGATGATGCGCTCGCGGTCCTTGCGCTCAATCGTAGGCGGCGTGAATCGTTCCACCACCGTGCCCACATCCTTCACGCGCACACTCTTGCCCTGGGCATTATAGATGAGTATGTTCTCAATATCGGCAATCGAGGTGCGGAACTCGGGGGCATACATCACCTTGATGTCATATTCCTCACCGTCCTCGCGGAAGTAGCTCGCCGTGCTGCCGTTGATACGGTTGCGCAGGTAGTTGGCCGCCGTAGATAGGTTCAGGCCATAGATTGCCAGCTTCTCGCGGTCGAAGTCCACCTGATATTCCGGCTGGTAGTCGGCACGCGAGATGGTCACGTCGGCCGTGCCGGGAATGCCCTCAAGTATGCGCTTCACGCGCTGTGCCACCGAGTCGGTCACGGTGAAGTCGTAGCCATATATCTCATAGTCAACACTCGACTGGCCGCTCATCGAGCCGCCACGGCGTCCGCCCACGTTCACCTGGGCCTTCTTGAACTCGGGATAGTGCTTCAGGTCCTCACGCATCAGCTGAGCTATCTCCACAATGCCGCGCTCACGGTCGCCGGGATCCACAAGGCGTATGTTCATCGACACGATGTGCGAGCCGTTGTCCTGCATCGAGGCAAAAGTGTTGTCGGTGCTGGCCTGTCCCACGGTGTAGTTGAGCACCTTGATTTCGGGATATTTCTCCATCCACTCACGGTAGAGGCGGTCGGTGGTCTCCTGTGCTATCTCCACGCGCGTGCCTATGGGCAGCTCAAGGCTCACGCCGAGGCGGCCGTCGTCGGCAGTGGGGAAGAACTCCGAGCCTATGAACTTGGTGAGCGACATTGAGCCTACGAACACAGCCACGCATATCAGTATGGTCACCGTCTTGTGGCGCACCACGCGATCAAGCAAGTAGGCATAGCCGTCGTCGAGGGCATCGAGTGCTCGCTCAATGGGCTTGAAAAGCAGCTTGAAGAGATTGCCCTGCTTGGGGTTGAGGCGCAACCACTGGCTACAGAGCATCGGGGTGAGCGAAAGTGCGCAGGTGGTGGAGATTATCATCATGATGCACACCATCCAGCCAAGCTGGCGGAAGAGCACACCCGACATTCCCTTCACAAGCGTCAGCGGGAAGAACACGGCGATAAGCGTGAGCGTCGATGCTATTACCGAGATGGCCACCTCGTTGGTGCCGTGCACTGCCGCCTGCTTGGGGTCGGAGCCGCGCTCAATGTGCGTGGTTACGTTCTCAAGCACCACAATGGCATCATCCACCACCATACCAATCGAAATCGAGAGTGCCGAGAGCGACACAATGTTGAGCGTGTTGCCGGTGGCATAGAGATAGATAAACGAGGCAATAAGCGACAGCGGAATGGTAATCACAATGATGAATGTGGCTCGCCAGCGGCCAAGGAACGCAAGCACCACTATCATCACGAAGAGCAGCGCATAGAGCACCGTCTCCACCAGCGAGTTGATGGTGTTCTTGATGTTGTCCGAGGTATCTACAATCACTCCGAGCTTTATGTCGGTGGGGAGCGTCTTCTGTATGCTCGGCAACTTCTCATGTATGGCATTGGCAATGGCCACCGAGTTGGCGCCCGACTGCTTCTGCACCACAATCATCGCTCCCTTCTGGCCATTGTTGTACGACTGCTGCGTGCGCTCCTCAAGAGAGTCATCAATGCGCGCCACATCGCGCAGATACACGTTCTTGCCGTTCTTCGAGCCCACTACCACGTCGAGCATCTGCTGGGCGTCGCTAAACTCGCCCTGCACGCGCAGCGCGTAGGTGTCCGAACCAATATCGAAGTTTCCGCCGGGAATGTTGCGGTTCTCCGCACCGATTATCGACGCGATAGTCTCAATCGAGAGATTGAATGCCTCAAGGCGGATAGGATCGACATACACATGCACCTCGCGCTTGGGTGCTCCGGTAATCGACACCGAGCCTACACCGTCAATACGAGCCAGTGGGTTGGCTACTCCGTCGTCAAGTATCTTGTACAAGCCCGGCATGCTCTCCTCGGCCTGAACCGAGAGAAGCACAATCGGAATCATGTCGGTGCTGAATTTGAAAAGTATGGGATTCTCGGCATCATCGGGCAGCGCCTTCAGCACCATGTCGAGCTTGTCGCGCACATCGTTGGTCATCACGTCAATGTCATATCCATACTCAAACTCCAGTGTAATCACCGAGATGTTCTCCTTGCTCTTCGAGGTGATGTGCTTGAGGTGCTGCACCGAGTTGAGCGTGTTCTCAAGCGGACGGGTCACATTCTGCTCTATATCCTGCGCACTCGCTCCCTGATAGGTGGTCAGCACCATGATGGTGTTGGTGTCGATGTCGGGATATAGGTCGATAGGCAGCTGTTGCAATGAGAACAAGCCCATAATGGCCACCGCCACAAAGCATAGCGTGGTCATCACCGGGCGCTTTACTGCACTTGCATATAGACTCATAGTTTTATTTCAGTTTTTGTCAGTGTTGGTTTTTTTACTCATCTTTCTCAAAATCACTTCGTGGCCGTGCTGTCGGCCGCGGCTGCCGGAGCCGCTCCCTGCACCTCCACCTGTGCGCCGTCGGCAAGACGGGTCTGGCCTGTGATCACCACGTCGCTGTTGTTGTCCACGCCCGAGATAAGCTCATAGCGCGTGCCAAGGCGCTGGCCAAGCTCCACCTTGTTGTAGCTCACGCGGCCGTCCTTGTACACATACACATACTTGTTGCCCGAGCCACTCTGCTTCACCACCGCGCGGTCGGGAACCACCACATGGCGCATCGTGCCATAGTTGAACTCCACGCGCGCAAACATGCCAGTGCGTATGCGGCTGCCGGCATTGGGCACAGTCACCTCCACGGTGAACGTGCGGGTCGATGAGTCGATGGTGGGGTGCACAAGATACACCGTGCCCTGGAACTCCTCGTCGCCATACACGTCGAGCGTAACCTTCACCTTCATGCCCTGCTTCACCTTGGGATAATCCTGCTCCGAAATGTTCACTATCACCTTCACCGGGTTCTGCTGCTCCACCGTCAGGATGGGGAGCTGGCCGGTCATGTCGCCCGGATCGTAGTTGCGGGCGGTCACCACTCCTGCCACCGGGCTCACCAGGCGCACGTTCTCCTTCATGTTCTCAAGAGAGCGCACGGCAGCGTCGTATTCGGTCTTGAGCTGATCCACCGACTGCTGCGTGCCGCCGCCAATGTTGAGAAGCTCCACGGCGCGGTCATATTCGCGCTTCATGTTGGCTATGCGTATTTCCTGCTGGTCTATGTTCACCGCATCGAGCACTGCCACCGTCTGGCCGGCTGCAACTGTGCTGCCCACATCCACAAGTATCGACTTTATGCGGTTGGCTGCCGAAGCCGAGATGTTGTTGGTCTTGAACGGCTCCACCGTGGCGGTGTAGCTCACTATTTGAGGCACATCCTCCTCCATCACTTTCTCAATGCTCACCAAGGGGAGCTCCACCTTGTCGGTGGCGGCTTGCTCCTGCTTTCCCGAGCACGAGAAGAGCAGTGCCGAAGCGCAGGCAAAGCCGGCGATTTTCTTTATCGTTTTCATATCTTGCTATATTATTTTTTTATTTTCCAAATTCATCCCCCCAAAAAAACTCCTAACTAATAACTCCTAACTCCTAACTCCTAACTAAACGAACTATTCCTTTCCCAAGAGCAGTTGCAGCTCGCTCTCTGCCACAAGGTAGTTGTAGATCGACTGGTAGTAGCTCAGCTCACTCTCAAGCAGCGCAACCTCCGAGTCGCGCAGGTCGAGGTACGACGCCGCACCTATCTGGAAGCTCTTCTCCATTATCTGGTTGGCCTTGCGGGCTTGCTCCACGCCGGCCTCGTTGGTCGAAATCTGCTTCACGTTCTTCTGTATGTTGTCCATCTGCGTGCGCACCTGCACATTGAGCGTGCGCTCCAGGTTCTCGCGCTGCCACGTCATCTCCTTGTATGCCACCTCGGCCTGACGCTGCTTGTAGTAGCGCGTTCCGCCCTGGAAGAGTGGAATGGAGAGCGAGAGAGCGGCCGTCGATGAGTTGGTCCAGTTGAAGTTCTTCAGTGGCGAGCCCATCGACATCGAGTGCCACATATAGTTGATTGAGCCCGACAGCGTGGGATACCACGCCATCTTCTGCACCTCAAGCGCACGGCGCAGGTAGTCGGTCTTCAGGTCGAGGGTGCGAAGGTCGGTGTTGTTGTCGAGGCTCGTGTCGATTGCCATTGTGCGGTCATACATCTTCTCCTTGTAGTCGTCGAGCGACGCTGTGGGCTTCAGTGGCGTGGTGATATCCACACCCATAAGCAGCAGCAGTTGCAGTTGCGCGCGGCGTATGGTGTTCTCGGCCTCGATAATCGAAGGCTCAAGGTTCTTCACCTGCACGCTCGAGCGAAGCACGTCATATTCCGATGCCGTTCCTGTCTCAAATTTCTTCTTGTAGATTTCGGCATTGAATTTCGTGGTCTCATAGTTCTTCATCAGCACCTCGTGCGAGTCAAGGGCAAGCAGCAGGGCATAGTAGGCGCTGCGCACGCTGTTGGCCATCGTCAGCCGCGATGCACGCGCTGCCTCCACATTCTGTGCTATCTCAATGTCGTTGAGCTTCAGGCTCTTCCACAATTGCGGCGCAATGAGCGGCACCTGCGCGCTGAAGCCCAGCGAGTAGGAGTTGTCGCGGCCCATCTTTATCGCCCTAACGTTGCCGTCGCCCGCATCCATATACATCGTCTGCAATGCCAGCGCGCGGCTATACTGTCCCGTGAACGACACCTGTGGCAGCAATTGTGCCACTGTGAGATTCTTTCCGTAGCTCACACGGGTTATCTCCATGTCAGCTACCTTAATCGTGGGATTGGTGCTCAGTGCGATGCGCACACAGTCATCGGCCGAGAGGCGCAGTGTGTCGGTGGCTGCCGTGGCTGCCCCTTGCGCTTTCATGCCGAGCGGAGCCATGGCAAGCATGGCTGCAAGCACAATCATAAAATGTGGTTTCTTCATATTTATTTATTTTTTATTGTTTTTTTATTCAAAAAGTAAATTCCTGCATTATCAGGGCTTTATGCCGTGGTCGTTGAGCACTTTGTCGATTATCTTTATACCCTTGTCCGACGCTATGCCGCGCATGAAATTGATAAACTGCGTGTCGAGCACCTCAATCACCGTGGTCCCCTCCGGATATTGCCCTATGCTCGGCTTCACCGTGCGCATCTGCTGCGTGAAGCTCGTGGCGGCTATCGCTGCCTTGAAGCCCCGGCGGAACACTCCCTCCTGCTGCCCCTCCTCTATGAGCCTGGTGAGCTCGTGCAGATACAGCTTCTCTCGCTCACGGCACTCAAGCTGTATCTCCGGATACAGCCTCTCAATGTCGTTGATAAACACCTCCGACACCGTGGCCACATATTCCTTCGTGATAAAGTACATACTCAGCATAGCCTCCAGCTTGTTGGGGGCACTGTGTATCGCACGGCTAAAGCTCAGGCTGCGCTGCACATAGAGCCGGTGCAGCACCGTCTGCAACAATGTGCGCTTGTCCGTAAATTGCTCATAGAGCGTGCGTTTCGATATGCCACACTGCTGCGCTATGGTATCCATCGTCACCGACGACACACCAAGGCGCGACATCAGCTCAAAGGTCTTGTCGAGTATGCGTTCTCTTATCTCCATTCATCTTGTCTTTTCACCCCACAAAGCTACGCAAAAACTTTCAAAACTCAAATAGTTTTCTCCATAATAGCCCTATTCTTCCGAATTATTCCATTTTATATGAATTATTTAACAATAGCACCACTATCCCCCCACCCTCACTGTCCGTAATAGCAGCCTCTACCAAGGGGCTACCCACTATATAAGCGTGAAACGCGACTTCAGCTCGCGGCTGTAGCGACGGCCCACAAGCACCTCATCCTCGTTGAAGGGAGGATAGAGCGTACACTGAGTGGCACCTATGAGCGTGAGATAGCGCATATTCACGATATACGACTGGTGCGTCTGCACAAACTGCCCGTTGTAGGCAAGGATGTCGGCGGCCGAAGTGCCTTTCTTCAGCTGCACAAAGCTGTGGTCGCTCAGTGCCACCTCCCACACCTTGCGCCGCGTGCTGTAGCGAAAATATCCTATCTCAGCAAGTCGCATTATCCTCATCTCATTAGTGATGGTGGTGGCGGTGAACACTTCGCCAAGGCTGTGATCGCTGCCGCCCTTGTAAACCTGTGTGCGCTTCCCGGTGATGGCTCGCCGGTAGCGCTGCACCGACTTGTCGAGCTCATACACATTGATGGGCTTGAGCAGATAGTCCGACTCTCGTCCGCTGAAGGCCCGCTCCGAATAGTTCTTGTAGTATCCCGTGAAGACCACAACGTATGTGTCGGCCCGGCGGCGCATCACGGTATCTATAAACTCAAGTCCGTTGCCATCGGGCAGCTCTATGTCGAGAAACAGCAAGTCGGGGTCGGTTTCTGCAAGTTTCATTTCTCCCTCTGCAAGCGTATGCGCTGAGCCACATACCTGCAAGTCGGGATAGTCGGCCAGCATCTCGGCCAGCCTTTCCACCGTGCGCTCGTCGTCATCTATTATCAATACTTTCGATTTCACTCCCATAGTGTGTGTGTACTTGTTTTTGTTTATGTCAGCCTACCACATGGCGCAGCTTAGTTCATTTTTTTACGCTTTGCAAAAATATCTAAATTATTCGTAAATTGCAACGCTCTCTTTCCTCTCCTGTTACTATTCGGCTCACCAGCACTACCATTCGGTCAAAAACGGTTACTATTCGGCTCTAAAAAATGAGTAGAGCGCACCAATCACTGGCACGCTCTTTCTTACTCTTTTTTTCAGTAAATTATTCACAAAAAACTCATTCACCAAAATATAAACCAATAATAATAGCACTCGGAAACGGTTCATATCAGTGATGCAAATTTAGGCATTAAAACCCTATTACACAAACCCCAAAATGCCCAAAATGCCTTTTCGATTACCATTCGGCTCAAATACATCACTAAACGATTAAAATAAGTTACTATTCTGCCTCATTATTTTCACCCCTCCCCATAAGGCAACCGAAACGAGTGTATCAAAAATTCGGTTTGATGATATTTTGATGTAGTGACGCACCCCGGTGCGTCCGCATTACAGCCTCTTAATCGTGCGATAAACAAAGAGACTGTGGGCGGACTCACCGGGGTGCGTCCCTTCATAAGTGGCTGTTCCCCAATTTTTGACACACATCCTTGTGCCCCTATTGGAGATATCTGTACCGTGCCATTGCTCCGCACTATTCCCTCGGAAGCACGGTCACCTGCAGTGCCTCGTAGGCGCGCTCGGCCTTGGCTCGTGCTGCCTCCACGCTCTCGTCGGTGGCAAGAATCACTGCCATGCGGCGATGTCCCACTATCTCCGGCTTGCCAAAGATGCGCATCTGCGTGCCCGGCTCGGAAAGCACAGCCTCAAGGTTGTCCATCTCTATGCGGTTGGTGTCGCCCTCCACAACCACCGCACGCGATGCCGAGGGGCCATAGAAGCGTATCGCCGGAACTGGAAGCCCGAGCAGGGCGCGGGCATGGAGCGCAAATTCGCTCATGTCCTGCGAAATCATAGTCACCATGCCAGTGTCGTGCGGACGCGGCGACACCTCGCTGAATATCACATCATCGCCCTTTATGAACATCTCCACACCGAAGATGCCATAGCCACCCAGCGCATCGGTCACCTTCTTTGCTATCTCCTGCGCCTTGGCCTTGGCGGCGGGCGTCATAGCCTGTGGCTGCCACGAGTAGCGGTAGTCGCCGTCTATCTGTATGTGGCCTATAGGCTCGCAGAACTCCGTGCCGCTCACGCTGCGCACGGTGAGCAGCGTTATCTCATAGTCGAAATTCACAAAGCCCTCCACTATCACACGGCCTGCACCGGCGCGACCGCCTTCCTGCGCTATGTGCCACGAGCGGTCCACATCGTCCATGGAGCGCACCACGCTCTGTCCGTGTCCCGACGAGCTCATTATGGGCTTCACCACACACGGCACGCCAACCTTCGACACAGCCTCCCTGAATTCCTCCTCAGTCGAGGCAAACATATAGGGCGACGTGGTGATACCAAGCTCCTCGGCCGCAAGGCGGCGTATGCCCTCTCGGTTCATGGTGAGCAAGGCAGCATTGGCTGTGGGAGTAACGTGATAGCCTTCTTTCTCAAGCTCCACAAGCGTGGGTGTGGCTATTGCCTCCACCTCGGGAATGATGTGATCAGGACGCTCAAGCTCTATGATTTCGCGCAACTTCGCACCATCGAGCATGTTAAGCACATGGCTGCGGTGGGCAACCTGCATGGCCGGAGCACCGGCATACTTGTCGCACGCAACCACCTCCACGCTAAGGCGCATAAGCTCTATGGCCACTTCCTTGCCAAGCTCGCCACTGCCCAACAACAACGCTTTCCTACCCACCCGGGTAGCAACAGAACCAATTTTTGTCATAGTATCTCTGTGTTAGTTATTTTTTTTGATGATTCTTTTATATTTTGCCACAAAGGTAGCTAAAATCCGCGTCATTAGCGATATGTGGAGTATTAATAATCAAAAAAAAACCGACTGAGCTGCGGCCAGATAGTGCCACAGCCTCGTCGGTCTGTATTTCGTTTGCAGCCCCTATCAAGACGCAGCTTTTCTGCCTTGCTTCGGGCTGCCTAAATGGGGCTGGCGGTTACTTCTTCACCACTTTCACCGTGGCGATTCCCGATGCCGCTGCCACCTTGGCCACATACACGCCGGCAGGAAGTCCCGACACGCTAAGCGTGCTCACGCCCTTGGCTGCCGCAACCTTGGCACCGCTGAGTGAGGTGAGCTCCACGTCGCAGGTCTCGGAGAAGTGCAGATAGTCGGCCACGGGATTGGGATAAACCGTCACGGCACCCTTGCCGGTAATTGCATCGCTCACGCCGCCGCTGCTCACTGTGTAGGTAGTGATATTGGTGGCGGTGAAGGGGTCGGCAGACCATACGTTAAGAAGCTTGTCGCCGGCGGCAGTGGCGGCAGTGCCGAAGATGTAGCCGTCGGAGGCAACTTTGCTGAGAGTGCCTGTGGTCATGTCGTAGATGTAGCAGAGCGGAGCAGTGAGAGAGTGATCGCTCTTGTCGGCTGCATAGCCGTTGATGAAGAGCTTGGTGCCGCACACTGTGCCGGCGGTGTAGATTTCCTCATATTTGGTCTTGTCGCCCTCATCGTAGCCCGAAGCCTTGGCCATGATGACCGAGAGGTCGGTGGGGTTGATGGCAGCAGTGTAGATGTCGCTTGAGCCTGTGGCCTCAATGGAGTTGTCGAAGCCAAGGCTGCCCTGGAAGTTGCCCGATACAATCAGCAGGTCGCCGGCAAAGTACATATCCTTCATCGAAGTGGCGATAAAGTCGTCGGCGCTTACGCCGATTTTGCTCTTGATTTGCGACTTGATGGGGTTGTTGAGGTCGAAGTCGGCAAGGATGTAGCCAAAGTTGAAGCCACCGGCTTCGGACATTTCGTGTGAGAGTGTCATTCCACTGTCGAATGCTGCCACATTCACATCGCCGTTGCCGATTGCGCCCATGTAGAGGTGTCCGTCCTTCATTGTGGCGGTGCTTGAGAATACTTGCTGAAGGTTGTAAAGCTCAGTGAAGCGGTTGGTGTACATATTCACAATCACCTTCTTGAAGCCGAGATTCTCGTCGAGCTCAGCCACACCGGCGGCTTTCATTGCCTGGAAGTAGAATCCCCCGCCCTCCATATCCATAGAGCCTGAAGTGGCTGTGTTCTCGGCAGCAGTCACTTTGCCGCAGTAGTCAAACTTTGCATAAAGTTTGTCGCCGTCCTTCATCAGCTTGTCGATGGTGCAATAGATGTCGCCATCGTTGGGATAGTACATGAAAGTATTGTCGAGGCTCGAGTCGTGCTCAGGCACAACTTTGTTGAGCGCCAGGAGTTTTCCGTCGGCATCGTAGTGGGCGATGAATGAGGCTGCCTGCGATGTGGTGTAGGCTCCTTCCTCCATATATCCCACAATTGTCTTGCTCTCGCCGTCGGTACCCCGGAACTCCACCTCATCGGCAAACACGCCGGCTGCATACACACCGCCGTTGCCGTCGCTCAGGAACGTCTTCACCGTGGCAGCTCCCACAATAGGGGCAACCCACGTCCGCAAGTTCAGTTGGTTAATCTTCATCACCAATGCGCTCACGCCTATGGGCTGTACATCGAAAGATTCAGTGTCGAAAGCGGCGCTCACAAATGAGTTGCCTTCGGCATCGTAAGTGGCTGCATGGTGACGCACGTAGTTCTCAGCAGTAATCAAGCCACCCATTCCTGAGTCCGACTTCAGGCTTATTCCGTCTAAAGTGCCTGAATACTGCGCATTAGCCATCCCTATTGTGGCAAATGCCATTGCTAATGAAAGTAAATACTTTTTCATAATAATAAATCGTTAAAAAATATATAACTGTGAATGTTGTTTAATCTGCAAGATTGGGGTTGGCGGCGATGGCGGCACTGGGGATTCTCACCGTGTAGCGGCTGTCGCCGGCATTGAGGGTGTAGGTTTCGCCACCCCACGTTTTGGTGAGTTCGGGGCGTGTGGTGCGGCGCAGGTCAAACCAGCGGTGTCCTTCAAATGCAAGTTCTCGGCGACGCTCGGCATAAATCTCCTCGCGCAGCTCCTCGGTGCTCATTGCGTTCACCGCAGCCTCGCGCTCGGCATAGTAGGCAGGCTTGTAGCGGCTCTCCATGAGCGGCAGCAGGTAGGTGCGGGCCTCGGCGGCATCGCCGGCCTCAAGGGCAGCCTCGGCGGCATTGAGATAGATTTCGCCGGTGCGCATTGTGCAGGCATATTGGTTGCTTCCGCCCTTCAGGAGCTGAATGTTGGATGCGGTCACTTGCTTGTAGTATTTCGAGCGGCGCAGGTCGTTGCTGTTGTAGGCGCGGAAGAGGTCGCGGTTCACCTTGCCGGCGCGGGCGTAGGTGGCGGTCATCACCTCCTCAAGAGCCACGATGCTCTCCACCGAGTTGTAGGCATTGGGAAGCTCGCTGTTGAAGTCCGATAGAGCCGCTTTCTTGGCAAGCACGCGCTTGGCGGCTGCAAGAGCGTCGCTCCAGCGGCCCATATAGAGATACACACGCGAGCGCAGAGCATCCACTGCAGTGGTGGTGAAGCGGTAGTTAAGCCCCACTTGCCACTCCTCCACGTTCATGAGTTTCTCGGCGGCATCGATGTCGGCAATGATTTGGTCGAAAATATCGCCCACGGTGCTGCGCAACAGCACGGTGTAGGGGTCAGTGTCGAGCTTCAGCGGCACAGCCTTCGATGCGTAGGGGTCGGCAAGGGCGGTGTAAGGCTCGCCGTAGAGGTTCACGAGCAGGAAGTGCATATAGGCGCGGAGCATGTAGCTCTCGCCCACAAGCTGATTGATTTCGGCCTCAGTGCCCTCAGTAATCTTGTCGCGGCTCTCAATGGCATAGTTTGCCTCATAGATTACCTGATAGTAGCTGCGCCATCCAAATGTGGAAGTGGCATCATCGGGGCTTACGTCGTTCCAAGTCCAGATGTCGCGGAAGCTGCTGATGTCCTCCTGCGAGAGAGTCGCGTCCATTGTCATCTCATCGCTGCGGAAAGTGGCGAGGCCGCGGTCCTCGGGCACTATCGAGTAGGCCTGAGTGAGCATCTGCCTGAAGTCCTTGGCGGTGGTTATAATCACGCGACCGGTGGGCTGAATGTCGAGAAAATCGTCGCAGCTGCCCAGCGTGAGAGCCGCCGCAGCCACAAGAAATGCTTTATATATGCTTGTCTTCTTCATTTTTTCGTAATAAAGGCTTGTTAGAAATTCACATTCAGGTTAAATGACACCGATTTCGGGATAGGCTGCGCAAACTGGTTGCCCATGGTCTCGGGGTCGAGGTAGTTCTTGTAATTCGAGCCAAAAACGATGAGGTTGCGGCCCTCAACGCCCACCGTTACCTTGTCGAGATGTGCCTTCTTCGTAAGCTCCGATGGCAGGGTGTAGGCGAGACGCAGGTTTTGCAGGCGCACATAGTCGCAGCGCTTCACCCATGCGTCGCTCATCTCATAGAGGCCAAATTCGGCATACTGTATGTACTCCGCCGGGCGGTCGGTGCTGTTGATGAGGCGCGGGAAGCTGCCACCGGGATTCTCGGGCGTCCAGCGGTCGAGAATGTCGCGGTTGGTGTTCATTCCACGGTCGAAGTTGGCAAGCGAGTAGGACGGCTGGCAGCGCACAAACATCTTCAGGTTGAAGATAAAGTTCACGGCAAGCTCCCAGTTGCGATAGGTGAAGGTGTTGTTGAAACCACCCGAGAACAGCGGCTCGGCCGAACCAATGTAGCTGTAAAGGTCGCGCTGCTCGGCCGCCGTGAGTGTGCTGGCTCCGGCGGCATTGAGCTTGAGCAGCTCGGTGGCACTCACCTTCTCGCCCTGCTTGTTGTAGAATAGCGGATAACCCTCATCGTCGATTCCGGCCTGCTTCAGTGCGAAAATCGCGCCCACGGGGTAGCCCTCGCGACCCGGAGTTGTCTGGTTCTCGGGAATCTGCTCGCAGAGCACCTTGTTGTTGTTGTAGGCGAAGTTGAAGTTGGTCATCCACATGAAGTCCTTGGTGTGAATGTTGCGCGTGCCAATGCTTATCTCCACACCGGTGTTGCGCAGCGAAGCCCAATTGACGAGCATCGAGGCAAAGCCGCTCTCGAGGGTGAGCATCTGCGTGGCAATAAGGTCGCTACCCTTGCGGGTGTAGAAGTCCACGCTCAGGTTGATAGCGTTGTTGAGCACCCCCAGATCCACTCCGGCGGTGAATGTCTTGGTCTTCTCCCAGCGGAGCTTGGAGTTAGGCGGAGTGCTCACCGAAATCATCTCCTCGGTGTTGCCGGGGAGGATTGTCACATTCTGGTAGTCGCCCATCACATACGACGAGGTGTTTTTGTCGATGTTGCCTTGAATACCGTAGGATGCACGCAAGGCAAGGTTGTTGAGCCACTCACTCTCCTCAAGCCACGGCTCATCGCTCAGTCGCCACAGTCCGCTCACCGAGTAAAGGGGCAGGAAGCGGTATTTCTTGGCCACGCCAAACATGTCGCTGCCGTCGAAGCGCACGCTGCCACCCAGGGTGTAGCGCTGCTTGAAGGTGTAGGAGCCGGTGGCGAAGAACGAAGCGAAGGCATTCTCCACATAGCTCTCGTTGTAGAGCGGATAGAGCTTCGCCCAAGTTTCGTTGGGGAAAATCACGGGCTTGGTCTGGAGCGTCTTGCGGTCGTAGCCGTAGCCGTTGGCCGAGATTGACTTATACCACGTCTTGCGTATCTCGGTTCCCACCATTGCCTCCACCTCGTGCATGCCGGCAAACTTTGCGCTATATTCGCCCTGTAGCTTCCAGGTGATTTGCGAGCTGGTGCTGCTCGATGCGAGCTTCTTGCCGCCGTTGGGCAGGAACGACTTGCCGTCGAGAATCGAGAGCGTGGTGCGCTCTATGTCCTTGCGCATTGTGTAGGTCTCGGCATCGGCCACCTGTGCCTTGTTGGCATCATCGAGCTGCACTCCCACCTGAGTGAGCACCTTCAGTTGCTCATTGAAGCGGAACTCGCCATCGAAGATAGCCGAAACCGACTTGGTCTCAAGCTCATAGTCGGTGCCGTTGCGCTCCTCAAAGATGTTGAATTTCAGGTCGGAGTCGCCTCGCCCCTGTATGTCGGTGTCGTAGTTATAGCTGCCGTCGGCACGATATGGGGTCATATAGGGATTTGCACGGCGCGAGTAATACACGGGATTGGTGAAACCGTCGGCATCGGTCATGTTCGACTTGTTCACGCGGCGGTTGGCAAAGAGCGAGGCTCCCACCTTGAGCTTGCGGCTCAGTCGGTAGGTGGTCTTTGCCGTCACATTGAAGCGGTTGGCCTCAACGCCCACCACATTTCCACGCTCGTCCTGATAGCCGAGCGAGGTGTAGTAGGTGGCTTTCTCGTTGCCGCCCGAGAGACTCAGGTTATACTCCTGATTGAATGTGTTACGGAAAAGAATGTCGTTCCAGTCGGTGTTGACTGAGCGCAGGGCATTGATGCGCTGTTGCG
>JAQXTJ010000199.1 GCA_029219425.1 Bacteroidales bacterium | reverse complement strand
CAAGAGAACAGCGACAGGGTGATTACCGCCGTTGCAAGCGTCGAGGCAAAGTGTCGTGGGTTCATAGTCATCAGCATTATGAGTGGTGAATAAATAGCCTGTCAGAGCGATTTGTAGAACTCGGCGTAGGCATCAATGTATTTGTCGGGTTCCTGATAAGGGAGGAATGGCTTTCCCGACTTCTGCACAAATTCGAGCACCTCGGGGTTGATGTCCTTGCTGTACTGTATAACGCCGTCGCAGTGGGCAATGGCGAGCTTCTCGAGCATCACAGCATCCACGTCCTTGCCCATGATGGGCTTCACGTCCTTGGCAGCAATGCCATCGAGCTTCAGCTTCTCGCCGAGGCGGCTGCACAGCGGTGCGGGAGGCATTTCGTCGTAGAGCGAATATACCACCTTGGATTTCATGAAAGCGGGGTCCTCATTATATACCTGCTTTATGTAGAGTGCGGTGAGTGCGGTCACCCAGCCGTTGCAGTGAATCACGTCGGGTTCCCAGCGGAGCTTCTTCACTGTTTCGAGGGCGCCGCGAATGAAGAAAATGGAGCGCTCATCGTTGTCGTCGGGCGAGCTTTCGGTTTCCAGCTCCTTCACGATGTTGCGCTGGAAGTAGTCGTCGTTGTAGATGAAATACACCTGCATTCTCGTGGGGAGCATGGTTGCCACCTTGATGATGAGCGGATGGTCGGTATCGTCGATAATCAAGTTCATGCCCGAAAGGCGAATCACCTCGTGAAGCTGGTTGCGGCGCTCGTTAATGCTGCCATATTTTGGCATAAAAGTGCGCACTTCCATGCCACGTTCCTGAATACCAACGGGTAGGTCGTGTCCGATAGTTGCCAACTGCGAGTCGGGGAGATAGGGAGCAATCTCTTGAGATAAAAACAATACTTTATTCACATCCATGATTTTTGTAAATACATAATTTAGCCTGTAATTGCCCTTATCGCACATCGCCGCAACCGGGCTTTGCACCGCTGCAAGTGAGGAGATAAAAGCAAAAACTTTTGCAAAGATACGAATTTTTTTGCTAATAATGAGGAATCAATTCCATGAAAGTGACATATTTAATGAAATATCGCTGTTTCGTGGCCCGATTTAACACTTCTGGAGCTTATCGTAGCAAGAGCGATGTGATGGAGCCATCGAGATAGGGACGCGAGGGAAGGGTGGCAGGAGCAGTGGGGTCGGGGGCTTCGGTCACTGCCACATTGTGCTTGCCGAAGATGCTTCGCGCATTGTCCATAAAGCTGATGAAAGCCTGTCGCGAGTCGGGGCGTATAAGGTCGGGGCGGTAGGATGGGATGAGCTGGTAATTGGAGCTGCCCGGTGCGCGGTTGGTGGCTTTCGAAGGTTTCTGGCAAAAGAAAAGGCGGTAGTTTGCGCTAAGTTTCTTAATTTTACCGCCCTGTGTGGTGATGCTCACGCACACCATTGCTCCGCCACGGCTGTTGCAGTCGGTCTGGTTGGAGATGAAGTTGCCCATGGAATAAACCAGCAGGGCATCCTTGTTCCAGCGGAGGCTGTGGCGCATTTCCATTGGCTCAATCACATGCGGATGACCTCCGATAACGAGGTCAACGCCCTTTTCCTCCACAAGCCAGTGGGCAAGCTCGCGCTGCGACTCCACTGGCAGGAGCCGATACTCGATGCCCCAGTGCAGATTCACGCACACCGCCTGTGCGCCCTGTGCGCGGGCAGCGTCGATGTCGGCAGCAATGCTTTTGCGGTCGATGCAGTTCACCACAACCGAGCCTTGTATGGGGATTCCATTCGTGCCGTAGGTGTAGCTTAGCATTGCTATGCGCAGTCCCTTCACATCGACAATCATGGGCGACACCTCTCTGCGGTGCTGCTGCGAGAGGAAAGTGCCTGTGTGGGCAATATTCATGGCGTCGAGGGTGGCGATTGTGCGGCGCAGGCCGGCATCGCGGCGGTCGAGGCAGTGATTGTTGGCTGTGAGCAAAAGGTCGAATCCCGAGTCGCTGAGCTGACGGGCGAAGGCGTCGGGGGCGCTGAAGGCGGGGTAGCCCGAGTAGGGTGTGCCTCCCAGCGGACACTCGAGGTTCACCACTGCATAGTCGGCGGCCTTTATCTCGTCTTCGAGCAGGGCGAAGCAGGGGGAGTAGTCGAATGAGCCATCTTTGAGCCGGGCTGCGTTGATTTGAGGGCCATGCTGCATTGCATCGCCGGCAAAAAGCAAAGAAATCTCCTGCTCACCCCACACCGATTGCAGGAGTGAGAGCAGGAGAATCAATATTGTGGCAAGAGAGTTCATTGGCTTAGTACACCGAGTGCTGGGCTGCAAGCAGAGTGTTGCGCATGAGCGACACAATTGTCATTGGCCCCACACCGCCCGGAACGGGTGTGATGAATGCGCACTTGTGGGCAACGTTGTCGAAATCCACGTCGCCGCGCAGTTTCCATCCGCTCTTGGTGAGAGTGGATGGCACTCGGGTGGTGCCCACGTCGATTATGGTTGCGCCTTCCTTCACCATGTCCTCGGTGACGAAGCCCGGCTGCCCCAGTGCGGCTATGATGATGTCGGCCTCACGGCATATCTCCTTGATGTTTGCTGTGTGGCTGTGGCACACCGTTACGGTGGCATCGCCCGGGGTGGCTTTCTGCATCATTAGCGAAGCCACGGGCTTGCCCACGATGTTGCTGCGGCCGAGCACCACGCAGCGGGCGCCCTTGGTGGGCACATTGTAGCGGCGCAGCAGCTCGATTATTCCGGCAGGAGTGGCCGAGAGGAAGCATAGGAGGCCAATCGACATTCGACCCACGTTGATTGGGTGGAATCCGTCCACATCCTTGCGGTAGTCGATGGCCTCGATGATTTTCTGCTCCGATATATGCTTGGGCAATGGCAATTGCACGATGAATCCGTCCACGTCGGCATCGGCATTGAGCTGGTCGATGGTGGCGAGGAGCTGTTCCTCGGTCACGTCGTCCTCGAAGCGGATGAGGGTGGACTTGAATCCGCACTGCTCACAGGCTTTCACCTTGTGAGCCACATAGGTCTCACTGCCGCCATCATGCCCCACGAGCACGGCGGCAAGGTGAGGGCGCTTCTTGCCCTCGGCAACCATTTTCTCCACCTCGGCAGCAATCTCGGCCTTAATGGTGTCGGCAATTTTCTTTCCGTCGATTAATTCCATTGTCGTTCAGTTCATTTAGTGTAGTTAAAAAAAATTGGCGTGCCACGATTAGCGGCGGCGCATTCCGCGCATCATCTTCATGGGGTTCTTCATTGTGGCGGCAAACTTCATCATTTTGCGTGTCTCGCTGAATTGCTTGAGCAGTCGGTTGACTTCCTGTATTGACGTACCACTGCCTTTTGCTATGCGCTGGCGGCGGCTGCCATTGATGGCGTCGGGGTTCTTGCGCTCGTAGGGTGTCATGGAGTAGATGATGGCCTCTATGCTCTTGAATGCGTTGTCGTCGATGTCGATATCCTTAATCACCTTGCTCACGCCGGGAATCATCGAGGCGAGTTCCTTGAGGTTGCCCATCTTCTTGATTGATGCAATCTGTGCGAGGAAGTCGTTGAAGTCGAATTCGTTCTTGGCAATCTTCTTTTGCAGGCGCTTGGCTTCTTCCTCGTCGTACTGCTGCTGCATACGCTCCACAAACGACACGATGTCGCCCATGCCCAGGATTCGGTCGGCCATACCGGCGGGGCGGAAGGGGTCGATTGCGTCGAGCTTCTCGCCCGTACCCACAAACTTGATAGGCTTGTTGACGACGGTGCGAATGGATAGAGCCGCACCACCGCGTGTGTCGCCATCGAGCTTGGTGAGCACCACGCCGTCGAAGTCGAGACGGTCGTTGAACTCCTTGGCGGTGTTAACGGCATCCTGTCCGGTCATGGCATAGACCACGAAGAGCGTTTCGGTGGGGTTGACGGCTTTCTTTATGGCTTCTATCTCCTGCATCATCTGCTCATCCACGGCAAGGCGTCCGGCGGTGTCGATAATCACCAGGTCGTGGTTGCCGCGCTTGGCCTCGTCGATGGCATGGAGGGCAATGTCGATTGGGTTCTTGCTGTCGGGCTCGGAATATACGGGCACACCAATCTGCTCACCCAGCACGCGAAGCTGCTCAATGGCGGCAGGTCGATACACGTCGCAGGCTACAAGCAGGGGGCGCTTGCCCTTCTCGCTCTTTAGCTTTCGGGCGAGCTTTCCCGAGAAAGTGGTCTTACCTGAGCCTTGCAGACCCGACATCAGGATGATAGCCGGCTTTCCCTCAATCTTAAATTCGGCTTGTTCGCCACCCATGAGCAGAGCCAGCTCATCGTGCACGATTTTCACCATGAGCTCGCTTGGCTTGAGGGCGTTGATTACGTCCTGGCCCAGAGCCTTAGCCTTCACGGTGTCGGTGAATTGCTTGGCGACCTTATAGTTGACGTCGGCATCTAGCAGGGCGCGACGCACTTCCTTCAGAGTCTCGGCAACGTTGATTTCTGTAATCTTGCCTTGACCTTTTAAAACCTTAAATGAGCGTTCAAGTTTTTCGCTTAAATTTTCAAACATCGTGTGTGAGTATCTTAATTGTCTCGTTGCCGAGTGTGTTAATAATTACATCTGCTAATGGAGTGGCGGTGAGTCGATGAGCCTGTTGGTGGCGGTGTCGGGGAACACCACCGACGGCTTGAACGACTTTGCCTCCTCGAAGTCCATGATGGCATAGGCCATGATAATAACAATGTCGCCGGGCTGCACTTTTCGGGCAGCAGCGCCATTGAGGCACACCACGCCCGAGCCGCGCTCACCGGGGATGACGTATGTGTCGAGGCGCTCGCCATTGTTGTTATCGACGATATACACTCGCTCACCGGCAATTATGTTGGCGGCATCCATCAGGTCTTGGTCAATGGTGATGCTGCCAATGTAGTTGAGGTTGGCCTCGGTTACGGTGACGCGGTGAATCTTCGATTTTACTACTTGTATCTGCATCTCTTCTCGTTTGCGCTAAATGGCTGAGTTGATTCTTTGTTTTCTTACTTATTAATTCCTTGGCTGTGTGCTATTTGCGGAAGTAGGTGATATTGTCGATGAGTCGCACGTCGCCGCAATACACGGTGATGCATCCCACGGCATAGTTGGTGTCGTCCCACTTTGCGATGGGCTGCATGGTGATTCCATCCACAATCTGGTAGTATTCCACCTCCATAGCGTCGTAGGCGTTGATGCCCTCGGTTACGAAGCCTATGGTTTCCTCCACCGTGTGGCTCTTAGCGAAATCGAGGCTCTCGCTGAGCAGGCGGTAGATGTTTGGTGCAATGGCGCGGTTCTCGGGGGTGAGGCGCACGTTGCGGCTGCTCTTGGCAAGGCCGTCGGCCTCGCGCACGATTGGGCACGGCACAATCTTGAGCTTGAAGCCGAGCTGGCGCACCATTTCGCGAATCACGGCAATCTGCTGGAAATCTTTTTCGCCAAAATAGGCGCGGTCGGGCTCCACCATCATGAACAGCTTGCTCACCACCTGGGCCACTCCATTGAAGTGGCCGGGGCGCATGGGGCCTTCCATCACCTCGGCTACCGGGCCGAGGTCGAACACGCGCGTGTCGGGCTCGGGATACACTTCCTCCACCGTTGGCATGAACACCACATCGCAGCCTGCGGCCTCGAGCAGAGCCTTGTCGGCCTCCTCGGTGCGCGGATATGTGCGCAGGTCCTCTTTATTGTTGAATTGGGTGGGATTGACGAAAACGCTCACCACCACCACATCGTTCTCTCTGCGACAGCGATCGACAAGCGACTTGTGACCTTCGTGAAGGGCGCCCATAGTGGGTACGAGCCCGATTGACTTGCCGGCCTCACGGGCCGCTCTCACTGCGCTCTTCAGCTCTTTGACAGTATTTACAGTTAGCATCTTTATTTGCTTTTAATTAGCATAGTGGTTAGCTTTCGGCAAGCAACTCTGTGTTGCTTTAAGAAAAACTGTGCAAAGTAAATACATATTTGGGAATTACACAAATATCCCGCCCATTTTGCGCAATTTTCACCGAAAAAACGTGGCGATGAGGCGCAGTGTGCAGTGCGCGGCTCATCGTCGTGTGGCGTGAATCATGAATGATATTGCTGCAATGGCAATGGTGATTCCGAGGATAATGCCGGGTGTGAGAGGCTCTGAGAATACGAGCGTGCCCACCAGTATGGCGGTGATAGGCTCAAACACTCCCAGCACCGAGGCCTTGGTGGCGCCTATGCAGCGCGTGGCCACGGCAAGGGTGGCTGTGGAGATGATGGTGGGAAACACTGCCAGCCCCACGAGGTTGAGCCATGCGCCGGCACCTGTGATGCCGGTGGTGATTCCTGCGCCGGTGGTGATGCTGCGGCTCATGAAGATGATAGCACCAATGAGCAGCGAATAGAATGTGATGAGCGTGCCCGGGACGCTTGCAATGGCCTTGCTGCGGTTGATGATGACGATGAAAGCGCTGTAGGCAGTGGCAGAGCCTATCGACAGCAGCACGCCAAGTGGGCTTACCTCGTGGCTGCCTCCACCCTGCGTCATTATGAGCACCCCGGCAAAGGTGGCGGCAATGGAGAGCCACACCGGCCACGAGGGCACCACGCGCAGAAACACCATAATGATTGCCACAATCACGGGATAGAGAAACACCAGGGTGGTTGCGAGCCCGGAGGCAATGTAATTGTAGGCCTCGAAGAGAGTGAGGCTGCTGGTGGTGTAGAGCACGCCGAGCATGAGCAGGATGGCGGCCTGACGCAAGTTGATGCCGAAGCTCTCGCGGCGCAGCATGAGGAACATGGCGAGCAGCGCCACGGCGAAGCCATAGCGGAAAAAGAGAATCGACTCTATGGAGGCGCCCTGGCGCATGAGCGGCACGGCGAAGAGCGGGTTGAGTCCGTAGGTTACGCCGGTGATTATCCCGGCAGGGTAGCCTATCAGGGCATTGCGGCTAAGTGTGGGCATAGGGCTGATGGAAGCTGAAGTCGTTGGCCGCGGCAATCACTTGCTGCACCTCGTCGTCGGTCATCACCTGGTTGCAGGGGAGGCTCAGCTCCTCGCGGTGGATGCGCTCGGTGATGGGCAGTCCGCCTTGAGGCATGGTGAGATAATCGCCGGCATAGCATTCCTGCCGGTGAGGCGGAATGGGATAGTGTATGAGTGTGGCCACACCGCGTGTGGCGAGATGCTGCTGCAGTGCATCGCGATGAGGGCATAGTACGGGGAAGATGTGCCACACAGCGTCGTTCCACACCCGGGCGTCAGGGGTGGTGATGAGAGGATTGTCGATGCCCTCGATGAGAGCCGTTGCAATCTCGCGGCGGCGCGCATTGTCGGCATCGAGGTGGCGCAGCTTCACGCTGAGCACGGCAGCCTGCACCTCGTCCATGCGGCAGTTGCGGCCGCGATAGCCAAACACATACTTGCGCGATGAGCCATAGTTGGCAATGGCCCGGATGGTGGCTGCGAGGCTGTCGTCGTTTGTGGTCACTGCGCCGGCGTCGCCCAGTGCGCCGAGGTTCTTGCCGGGATAGAAGCTGTGGGCGGCAGCGTCGCCGAGGGCGCCGGTGTGGCGGCCGGCAAAGCGGCAGCCGTGGGCCTGGGCGTTGTCCTCAATTATTTTGAGGCCGTGGCGCGAGACGATGGCTGCGATGCGCCCGGTGAAGGAGCAGCGTCCGTAGAGGTGCACGAGCATTATGGCGCGTGTGCGTGGTGTGATGGCCCGCTCAATGAGTGAGTCGTCGATTTGCAAAGTGTCGGTTCGCGGCTCCACGAGCACGGGACGCAGGGCATTGTCGGTGATGGAGAGGATGGATGCAATGTAGGTGTTGGCAGGCACAATCACCTCGTCGCCATCGGTGAGCACGCCCAGCTCTTTCCAGGCGCGCAGGGTGAGATAAAGGGCATCGAGTCCGTTGCTGCATGCGATGCAGTGGCGCGTGCCGGTGTAGGCGGCATATTTCTCCTCGAATCGGCGCACCTCTTCACCAAGCAGATACCATCCACTCTTCACCACTCGCTGCACGGCCTCGCCGATTTCATCGCCGTGCATTGAGGTGATGGCCTTCAGGTCGAGATATTTCATTTCGGTTGTTGTTGCTTTTCGGTTTCGGCAAGGTCCTTGCGATATTGCAGGTACTCTTGGTAATCGTAGATGTAGTCGGCAGGGTCGTAGCGGTCGGAACACAGCACCAATGCCACTGCGCCCGAAGAGAAGTCCTCGAGCGAGCTCCAGATGGTAGGCTCGAGCATGAGTCCCTGATAGGGATACTTCAGGGTGAACTCACACTTCTGCTCGCCGTCATCGAGCTTCACGGTGAAGCTGCCGCTTAGAGCCACCACAAATTGCCACAGCTCCTTGTGGGCATGGCCACCACGGCTCTCACCGCCTGGGACATCGTAGGTCCAGAAAGCGCGGGCTATCTTGAAGGGGAGGTCGGTAAGCTCTTCCACCACAGTGAGGTTGCCGCGCGGGTCGAATATCTTTTTAAGCTCTAAGAGCTTTGCGTCGCTCGCTTTTCTCATAGCAATAACATTAAATTTCCACAAAAATAGCAATTTTTTACCACATCACCGCAACATCGTTGCTCAATTTTGTGCCATCTTCCATAATTTTTTGCTTTTTTGCTTTTTTGCTTGTGGGACATATTGCTGGCAGAGGCATTGGCAGGGGATGGGGGTGGGGGAGAAAAATGTGGAATTGTTGCTGCATAATTTGCGTAAAAGGTGACGATGAAGTAATTTTGCAGACAGAAAGATAAAAACACAAAGATATGACAAGACGATTTTTTGCATTTCTCACACTTGCTGTGTGCGCCATTGCTCTCCATGCCGAGATTCTCACCCCGGTGAAGTGGACGAGCGAGCTGACGATGACCGACGACTCGCATGGTGTGATTACCTTCACTGCCACTATCGACGATGGCTGGCACTTGTATTCCACCAATCTGCCCAAGGGAGGGCCTGAACCCCTTAGTATCAACTTTGAGGAAAGTGAGGGAGTGGAGATTGCCGAAGGTGGGCTTACGCCCTCTGTTGCTCCGCACGAGCAGGTGGACAATGTGTTTCACATGAAGCTCGGCTGGTGGACTGGCAGCGTGACGCTCACGCAGGACTTTACTGTCACTAAGCCCGACTACAGCGTGGAGGGGTATCTGAAATATATGGTGTGCAACGATGTGACTTGTCAGGCTCCAACGAAAGAGTATTTCAGCTTCAAGGGCGCTGCCAAGGCCGTTGCTCCCACGCCGGTGAGCACTGAGGATAAGTCGGCAATTGCCATGACAGAGCTGAAGCCTGCCGAGAAGGTGGATGCTGACCAGCTGTGGGCTCCTGTAGATGCTGAGCCGGCTGTTGAAGGCGAGGAAGCGCAGGGCGCTGCCGCATCGCACTCGTTCTGGTATATCTTCATTGGTGGATTCATTGGCGGACTGCTTGCGCTGCTCACGCCGTGTGTGTGGCCCATGATTCCGCTCACAGTGAGCTTCTTCCTGAAGAAAAATGCCTCGCGGGCACGCTCCATTCGCGACGCAATGCTCTATGGAGCCTCAATCATTGTGATTTACCTGCTGCTGGGGCTGATGATAACGGCGCTATTTGGCGCAAGTTCGCTCAACGCGCTATCGACCAACGCCATTTTCAACATCATCTTCTTCGCGATGCTGGTGGTGTTTGCAATCTCATTTTTCGGGGCTTTCGACATAAAGCTGCCCGACTCGTGGGCCAACAAGATGGACAGCAAGGCCGAGACTACCACCGGACTGCTGAGCATCTTCTTCATGGCATTCACGCTCACGCTGGTTTCGTTCTCGTGCACCGGCCCTATTATTGGCACTCTGCTTGTTGAGGCCGCCGGAATGGGCGACTTCACCGGCCCGGCAATAGGCATGGGTGGCTTCGCGCTGGCTCTGGCCATCCCGTTCACGCTGTTTGCAGTGTTCCCGTCGTGGCTCAAGGAGATGCCCAAGTCGGGAGGCTGGCTCAACTCGGTGAAGGTGGTGCTGGGCTTCATTGAGCTGGCACTGTCGCTCAAGTTCCTCTCTGTTGCCGACCTCGCCTATGGCTGGGGTATCCTCGACCGCGAGACCTTCGTGGCGCTGTGGGTGGTGATTTTCGCGCTTCTCGGCGTGTATCTGCTGGGCAAGTTGCGCTTCAGCCACGACCCGGAGCTTAAAGGAGGCATAGGCGTGTTCCGCTTCTTCCTGGCACTCATCTCGCTGTCGTTCTCGGTGTATCTGCTTCCAGGCCTGTGGGGCGCGCCGCTCAAGAGCGTGAGCGCATTTGTGCCGCCGCTCTACACGCAGGATTTCAACCTCTATGGCGGAGGCTTCAGCGAGTATGACGACTTCGATGAGGGAATGCGTCAGGGGGCAGCTCAGGACAAGCCTGTGCTTGTGGATTTCTCTGGCTACGGCTGCGTGAACTGCCGCAAGATGGAGGCCGCCGTGATGGACAACAGCCGCGTGCGCAAGGTGATTGAGGACAACTATGTGATGATAAAGCTCATGGTGGACGACAAGAAAGCCCTTCCAGAGCCAATCTATGTGGATGAGAACGGCAAGAAGGTGAAACTCACCACCTATGGCGACCGCTGGAGCTATTTGCAGCGATATAAATTCGGCGCCAACTCGCAGCCCTACTATGTGGTGCTCAATGCCCGCGGTGAGCTTATCTCGGGTCCCTACTACTACGACGAGAGCATAGATGGCTTCATCGGCTTCCTCAACAAAGGCATCGAGAAGCTGCACAATTGAAGCTCAATATTCAGCAATCCAACTCATATAAGGTGGCTAAGACGGCTCAACTTGGAGGGCTGGATTAGCTACCTTAACTAATGATAAAAAATTACAGAAGCTATGGCTAATAACCGACAGGCGCAACTCGAAGCATTCGGCAAGCTGCTCGATGTGCTCGATGAATTGCGCGTGAAATGTCCGTGGGACGCAAAGCAGACCAATGAGAGTTTGCGCCCCAACACCGTGGAAGAGGTGATGGAACTTAGCGACGCGCTTATGCGCGACGATGTGAAGGATATATGCAAGGAACTTGGCGACGTGCTGCTGCACATCGTCTTCTATGCCAAGATAGCCGACGAGCAGCAGCGGTTCGACATTGCCGACGTGTGCGACGCGCTGCGCGAGAAGCTCATTTTCCGCCACCCGCATGTGTTTGGCTCCGAGCAGGTGAGCAACGCCGAGCAGGTGATTCGCAACTGGGAGCAGATAAAGCTCAAGGAAAAAGGCGGCAACAAGACGGTGCTTGCCGGAGTGCCCGAGTCGCTGCCCGCACTCATCAAGTGCTACCGTATTCAGGAGAAAGCCGCCAATGTGGGCTTCGACTGGGAGAAGCGCGACGATGTGTGGGACAAGGTGAAGGAAGAACTCGCCGAGGTTGAGGCCGAGATGCGCAAGGGCGACGCCGAGAACGAGGAGAAGGAATTTGGTGACCTGCTCTTCAGCATTGTGAATGCAGCCCGCCTCTATGGCGTGCACCCCGACACCGCACTCGAGAAGACCAACCGCAAGTTCATCGCCCGCTTCAACTATGTGGAGGCCGAGGCAAAGAAAGCCGGCAAGACGCTCAAGGAGATGCCCCTTGGCGAGATGGATGCCCTGTGGAACGAGGCAAAGCGCCGGGGCCTTTAGTTTTTTTTGTTGAAGCAAAGAATTTTTTGATTGCACAAAATGATAGTTTGCATTACTGAGAAACCCAGTGTGGCAAAGGACATAGCGCAGATTCTCGGTGCCTCGGTGAAGCGCGACGGCTTCTACGAGGGCAACGGCTACTGCGTGACGTGGACCTTCGGCCACCTCTGCACCCTGAAGGAGCCCAACGACTACACCGACCGCTGGCGTGCGTGGAGCCTCGGCGCCCTGCCAATGATTCCGCAGCGCTTCGGCATAAAGCTCATCGACGACACCGGCATAAAGCGCCAGTTTCAGGTGATTGAGACCCTTATAGGCCAGGCTGACGAGGTAATTAACTGCGGTGATGCCGGCCAGGAGGGAGAGCTGATTCAGCGCTGGGTGATGCAGAAGGCGCAGTGCACCAAGCCCGTGAAGAGGCTGTGGATTTCGTCGCTCACCGACGAGAGCATCCGCGAGGGCTTCAAGCAGCTCCGCCCCGAGAGCGACTTCAATTCGCTCTACCACGCCGGACTCTCACGCGCCATTGGCGACTGGATTCTCGGTATGAACGCTACCAGGCTCTACACGCTAAAGTATGCCCACGACCGCCATGTGCTCTCCATAGGCCGTGTGCAGACTCCCACGCTCGCTCTCATCGTGGCACGACAGAAGGAGATTGCCAATTTCGTGCCCGAGGACTACTGGGAGATAAAGACACTCTACCGAACCGTCACCTTCAATTCCACCCGTGGCCGCTACAAGAACGAGGCCGAGGCTGCCGAGGTGATAGCCAAGATAGGGGAGTACCCGCTCACGGTGAAATCGGTGACCACGAAGAAGGGCAAGGAAGCACCGCCGCGCCTCTTCGACCTCACCTCGCTGCAAGTGGAGTGCAACCGCCGCTTCGGCTACTCGGCCGAGGAGACGCTGCGCCTCATCCAGTCGCTCTATGAGAAGAAAGTCGCCACCTATCCGCGCGTTGATACCACCTATCTGAGCGAGGACATCTACCCCAAGATTCCCGGAATCATGCAGGCAATGGAGCCTTATTCCGAGCTCACCGCCC
>JAQXTJ010000198.1 GCA_029219425.1 Bacteroidales bacterium | reverse complement strand
TTCAGTGAGCTGAACAACATCAAGAATGTGAGTATGGAGCCTGAATTTGCCGACATTTGCGGTATTTCAAAGGAAGAACTCACCACGCAGCTTGGAGAATACATCGACGCAATGGCCGAAGCTAACGGTTGCACCCACGACCAAATGCTTGAGAAATTGGCTTTTCGCTACGATGGCTACCATTTCACTTGGCCTTCACCCGACATTTTCAATCCATTCAGCATAATCAATGCATTATCCGACAAGCGACTTGGTAATTACTGGTTTGGCTCGGGCACACCTACTTTCCTCATCGAAATGATGCGCAAATTCAATGTCGCTCCGTCGCAGATTGGGGGGAAGAGGCTTGGGGCAAACGGATTTGATGCCCCTGCCGAGCGGCTTACGAGTATCGTTCCGCTTCTTTACCAAAGTGGTTACCTCACCATAAAGGACTATAGCGCTCTAACTGAATCATACACACTCGACATTCCCAACGAGGAGATACGCATAGGGTTGATGGAGAGCCTTCTGCCGAACTACGTCTATGACAGGGCGGGTGAGTGGAAGCCAATACTGGGCGATATGAGCCTGTTGATCCGTAAGGATAATCTTGATGAGGCTTTGAAGATTTTGCAAGATTTTCTTGCCTCAATTCCGCAGTGCAACAACACGAACTACGAGGGTCACTATCAGCAGATGCTGTATGTTATTTTCACTCTGCTCGGCTACTACGTGGAGTTGGAAGTGCGTACTGCCGACGGCAGGATTGACGTGGTTATGCGCACTGCCAATACTCTATATCTTATGGAGCTGAAAATTAACAGTACTGCTGATGCAGCCATGAAGCAAATTGAGGAGAAAGACTATTGCAAACGTTTCTCACAAATAAACTGGCGCGTCATTAAGGTTGGAATCAACTTCAGTACCGACGAGCATACCATCACCGAGTGGGTGATAGAGGCGCTTTGAGAGGTATAATTGGCTTGTTTGTTGTAATTATTAGATAAATTAGGCTGCGGCTCGGAAAAACAAAAACAAAAAACAAGTTTTTTGTTTTTGTTTTTCACTCGCCTTGCGCTAATTTTAGATAAATTAGGACTGCACTCGGCACAACAAAAAGAAAAAATGTGTTTTTTCTTTTTGATTCTGCACTCGTTTGTTGTAATTTTGCAGAGAATATGACATATCCTAAGAGTTTTGAGAATAAGGTGGACTTCGCGGCTATAAGGAAGCTGCTGAAGGACAATTGCTTGTGCGCACTGGGTGAGGCGTGCTGCGATGACATGCAGTTTTCGGTCGACTACGACACTGTGTGCGCGAGGCTTGAGCAGACGAATGAGTTTCTGCACATTATAGGTAGTGGGGTGGAGTTTCCGCTCAATTACTATTTCGACCTCACAGGGTCGCTGGAGAATGTGCGTGCGGTGGGGTCGTTTCTTACCGAGGAGGAGCTTCACAAGCTGAAGCGTTCGCTGAGCACGCTGGCCGATATTTCGCGCTTCTTTGCGTGTCGCGACGACGATGAGGCTCCGGCCTATCCGCGACTGAGCGAGGTGGTGGCAGGGATTGCCACGTTCCCGGCGATAATAGCCGAAATCGACGGGGTGCTCGACAAGTTTGGCAACGTGAAGGACAATGCATCGCCTGAGCTGCTGGCGATAAAACGGCGGATAGCATCGACCACGGCGAGCATTAATGGCATATTGCGGCGCATACTTGGCGACGGACGTCAGGCCGGATATATTGACAAGGACGCTGCGCCATCGATACGCGACGGCCGCTTGGTGATACCCGTAGCGCCGATGAACAAGCGCAAGATTCGTGGCATAGTACACGACGAGTCGGCCACGGGAAAGACCATCTTCATCGAGCCGGCTGAGATAGTTGAGGCCAACAACAGCATACGCGAGCTGGAGGGAGAGATGCACCGCGAGATAGTGCGCATACTCACGGCGGTTACGGCTGTGATAAGGCCGCACATTGATGAGATGATAGCGAGCTATCACATACTTGGGCAAATTGACTTCATTCGCGCTAAGGCACTATTTGCACGCGATATAGACGCACAGATGCCGCACCTTGAGCGCAAGCCGCAGATAGAGTGGTATCATGCCGTGCACCCCATGTTGCTGCTCACGCTGCGCAGCCAGGGGAAGGACGTGGTGCCGCTCAACATTGAGCTGAACGAGAAGAGCCGAATACTGATAATCTCGGGTCCGAATGCCGGCGGAAAGTCGGTGTGCCTGAAGACGGTGAGCGTGGTGCAATACATGACGCAGTGCGGACTGCTCCCACCTGTGTATAGCAACTCACACATAGGCATATTCAAGAACATATTTGTGGATATAGGCGATGAGCAGTCGATAGAGAACGACCTGAGTACCTACAGTTCGCACCTGATGAACATGAAATTTTTCATCAACAACGGTGGCCGGGAGACGCTGGTGCTGATTGATGAGTTTGGCGGGGGCACCGAGCCACAGATAGGTGGAGCGATAGCGCAGGCCATGCTGGCGCGGTTTAACGCCAAGCGCATGTGGGGAGTGATAACGACACACTACCAGAACCTGAAGCACTTTGCCGACGAGAACGAGGGGATAATCAATGGGGCGATGCTCTACGACCGGCAGCAGATGCAGCCGCTGTTTCAGCTATCGATAGGCTATCCCGGCAGCTCGTTTGCGGTGGAGATAGCTCGGAAGATAGGACTTCCGGCCGATGTGATAAGCGAGGCCGAGGCGATAGTGGGCAGCGACTATGTGAACATGGACAAATACTTGCTCGACATAGCCCGCGACCGAAAATACTACGAGAACAAGCGGCGCGACATACATGCCAAGGAGAAGCAGTTGCAGCAGCTCATAGAGAAATATGACAGCGAGGTGGAGCGGCTCACGGGTGAGCAGCGCGAGATAATACGCGCGGCGAAAGCCGAGGCAAAGGAGATACTTGCGCGGAGCAACGCGAGCATAGAGCGCACCATTCACGAGATAAAGAAGGCGCAGGCCGAGAAAGAGCGCACCAAGGAGCTGCGGCGACAGCTCGATGAGTTTAAGGAGCGACTTGAGTCGCAAGACGATGGCGTGACGGTGAAGCGCAACCCGGAGCTGAAGCACAAGAAGCGCAAGCCCAAGGAGAGCGAGCCGGCAGCGCAGGTGGCAGCCGAGATTGTGTCTGATGACTATGTGGTGATTGACGGCGGAAGCTCGCGGTGTCTCGTGCTTGAGGTGAGCGGGAAGCACGCCACGGTGGCGATAGGCGAATTTAAGTCGAAAATTGAGCTGAAACGCCTGAAGAAAGTGGGTCACCGCGACGACAACGACCGCAAGGTGGCATTTGTGAGTACAGCTACTTCGGACTCGATGCGCGACCGCCAGCTGAAATTCAAGCAGGACATCGACGTGCGCGGAATGAGGGCCGATGAGGCGATACAGGCCGTGACATACTTCATCGACGATGCACTGCAATTCAGCGCGAAGACTGTGCGAATACTGCATGGCACTGGAAATGGCATATTGCGGCAACGAATACGCGAATACCTCAACACTGTGCCAGGGGTGAGGTCGTACCGCGATGAGCATGTGCAATTTGGCGGAGCGGGAATCACTGTGGTGGAATTGTAGGGTGTAGGGGATAGGGTGTAGGGCGTAGGAGATAGCGTGTAGGGTGTAGGGAGAAATTAGAGGTGTGGTGGTGGGAGAATGAGGAAAAATTTGTATTTTTGCAGTGAATAAAGCTGAGAAAAGAAAAATGACTATGACAAAGGATAGACACATTTTTGTGGCAGCAGCGATGCTGCTCGTCACGGCACTTGGTGCCGGGGCACTGACTATGAAGGATTTTGTGCTGGGCCAATGCAATCCCCAAAGCCTCGGGGAGATGGTTCCTGCTAACGATGGGGCTTGCTACTATGAACTGAGCGACGATGGCAGCCGCATCATAAAGCGCAACTACCGTACAGGCGACGCGGTGGCAGTGGTGTTTAACACCGCTACGGCCCGCGATTGCAGGGTGAATGTGTGGGACGGCTTTGAGATGTCGGACGACGAGATGTGGATATTGCTGTGGACCAACAAGCAGATGATTTACCGCCATTCGTTCAAGGCCGACTACTATGTGTATGAAGTGCGCCACAACAAGCTCACGAAGTTGAGCGAAGCCGGTGGCGAGGAGATAGCCACAATGTCGCCCGACGCACGCATGGTGGCATTTGTGAAAGACAACAATGTGTGGGTGCGTAAGCTCGAATATGGCACGGTGCTTCCGGTGACCACCGACGGCAAGCGCAACGAGATAATCAATGGTGTGCCCGACTGGGTGTATCAGGAGGAATTTGGGCTTCTCAACGGCTTGGCATGGTCGCCCGACTGCCTCACGCTTTCGTTCCTGCGCTGGGATGAGCGTGAGGTGCCGATGTACTCGCTCAATCTATATGAAGGAGCGTGCGACCCGATGCCGAAGTATTCGCTTTACCCGGGGCGGTTTGAATATAAATACCCCGTGGCAGGCGAGAAGAACTCCACGGTGAGCGTGGTGAGCTATGATGTGGAGAACCGCACGCTGAAGACAGCGAAGCTGCCCATAGCCGACGATGCCTACATACCCCGCATAGAATATGCCAAGACCCCTGACAGGCTGATGGTGACGACACTCAACCGCAACCAGAACCATTTGCAGATATTTGCGGTGAATCCGCGCTCAACGGTGGCAAAGCTCATCTACAAGGAGCAGAGCGACTCGTGGATAAACCTCTCGAACGCCGATGCGGCAGTGTGGGGCGAGAACACCTTCACCATACTCAGCGACAAGAGCGGACACACACACCTCTACCAATACAGCAACAGCGGTGCTCTGGTGAAGCAAATCACAAAGGGCGACTGGAGCATAACCCAGTATTACGGCTACGATCCTGTGCAGCGCGTGCACTACATGCAGACCACCCAGGGCGGACCGCTAAACCGCGTGCTTGCCAAGGTGGATGCCAAGGGAATAGTGACCAAGATAAGCGGTGAGAGCGGTACCTACAGCGCACAATTCAGCCGCGACTACACGAGCTATGTGCAAAAATACAGCGATGCCACCACACCACCACGCTACTGCGTGATGAGCAACCGAGGCAAGAAGCTGCGCAATCTGGAGCAGAATGAGGCATACGCCAATAAATACACCGCCGGCAATATTCCCAAGAAGGAATTTTTCACCGTGGAGAGCGACGGCTACAAGCTCAATGGCTACATGATAAAGCCGGTGGACTTCGACGCAAGCCGTAAATACCCGGTAATACTCTCGCAATACAGCGGCCCCGGCTCACAGAAAGTGCTCAACTCGTGGCGCATGGAGTGGGAACAATATTTTGCCATGCAGGGCTACATAATAGTGAGCGTGGACGGGCGCGGAACAGGCGGACGCGGAAAGAAATTTGAATCGACCGTGTACATGAAGCTCGGCCAGCTTGAATCGATTGACCAGTGTGCCGTGGCCGACTACATGGCGCAGCAGAGCTATGTGGATGCCAAGCGCATAGGAATATGGGGCTGGAGCTATGGTGGATATGAGACGCTGATGGCGATGTCGCAGAAGAACAGTCGCTTTGCTGCCGGTGTGGCGATAGCTCCGGTGACCGACTGGCGATTCTACGACACCATTTATGCCGAGCGCTACATGCGCACGCCGCAAGAGAATGCCGACGGCTACCTTGCCGGCTCGCCGATACAGAAGGCCGCCGACCTGAAAGGACGGTTGCTGATAATGAGCGGTACGGCCGACGACAACGTGCATCCTGCCAACACACTGCAATACCAGAGTGAAATCACTGAGCACAACAAGGTGATTGACATGATGCTCTACACCAATATGAACCACTCGATAAACTATTGCAACGTGCGCCACGCACTCTACCTGAAGGTGCTCGACTTCTTCGACACTCACCTGAAGCGATAGGATAATCATAACCAGACCAACACACAGCGATGAGCAACGACGACACACTGATAGTGATTACCGGCCCCACAGCCTCGGGAAAGACCGCAAAGGCAGTGGCACTTGCCAAGGCTATCGACGCTGAGATAATAAGCGCCGACAGCCGCCAGCTCTACCGAGGCATGGACCTTGGTACCGGCAAGGACCTTGAGGAATATGACGGGGTGCGCTATCACCTCATCGACATCTGTGAGGCAGGATATAAATACAATCTCTTTGAGTATCTGCGCGACTACAGGGCGGCGTGTGACGACATTCGCAGCCGTGGCAAGCGCGTGATATTGTGCGGCGGCACAGGACTCTATGTGGAGAGCGTGCTCAAGGGGATTGAGCTGCCTCCGGTACCCGAGGATGCTTCGCTGCGTGAATCGCTCGAGGGCAAGACTCTGGAGGAGCTAACCGAGATACTGAGCAGCTACAAGACCCTGCACAACACCACCGACGTGGATAGCTGCAAGCGTGCCATACGCGCCATAGAGATACAGAAATTCTATCACGAGCACCCCGACCTTGAGGTGCGTACCACGCCACACCCGGTGGAGAACGCACTGGTGATAGGGGTGGCGATTGACCGCGAGAGCCGACGGCAGCGCATCACGGCGCGGCTCAAGGCTCGCCTTGAAGCCGGCATGGTGGATGAGGTGCGGCGGCTGATTGCAGGAGGTGTTGAGCCGGAGGACCTGATGTACTACGGGCTGGAATATAAGTATCTCACGAAATATGTTACGGGAGAGCTTAGTTGTGAGGAGATGACAAAGCAGCTTGAGATTGCCATACACCAATTTGCGAAGCGGCAGATGACGTGGTTCCGCGGCATGGAGCGCCGCGGCTACCCACTGCACTGGATAGACTGGCGACTGAGTGCGGAGCAATTTGTGGCAGAGGTGCTTGAGCTGCTAAGACAATATGAAAAAGAGAAAACGACTGACAAAACAAATAAATAGATATGAAAAAAATTGTAATTTCGGCCGCTGCCTTGGCACTGGCCACAACAAACTTTATGGCAACAGCACAGCAGAACTTCAACTACAACGTGGACCGCTTTGCCGACATAGAGGTGCTGCGTTATCAGGTACCGGGCTTTGAGCAACTCACACTAAAGCAGAAAGAACTGGTGTATTACCTCACCGAAGCGGCATTGCAAGGCCGCGACATACTCTTTGACCAGAACGGAAAGTATAACCTTGCAATTCGCACCACGCTCGAGAACATCTACACGAGCTACAAGGGCGACAAGAACTCGAAGGACTTCAAGGGCCTGGAGAAATACCTGAAGCAAGTGTGGTTTGCCAACGGCATACACCACCACTACTCGATGGACAAGTTTGTGCCCGACTTCAGCGCTAAGTTCTTTGCAACTGAAGCCAAGAAACTGGGCAAGAAACGCCTCCCGCTTGCCAAGGGTCAGAGCGTGGATGCCTTTATTGATGAGATAGTGCCGGTGATTTTCGACCCGAAGGTGATGGCAAAGCGTGTGAACCAGGCCGACGGCGTGGATTTGATTCTCACTTCGGCATGCAACCTCTACGACGGGGTGACACAGCAAGAAGTGGAGGACTACTATGCCAAGCTGAAAGACCCCAACGACCCGACCCCGGTATCCTACGGACTCAACTCACGGCTGGTGAAAGAGAACGGACTGATTGCAGAGCAGGTGTATAAAATAGGCGGACTCTATTCGCCGGCAATAGAGAAGATATGCGCGTGGCTGCAAAAGGCCTCGCAGGTGGCTGAGAATGCCGAGATGAAGGCTTATATCGACAAGCTTGTGGAGTTTTATGCTACCGGAAGCCTGAAAGCCTTCGACGAATACTCAATACTGTGGGCTGAGGAGACCAAGAGCGACATAGACTTTGTGAACGGCTTCATAGAATCGTATGGCGACCCACTGGGTATGACCGGAACATGGGAGAGCCTGGTGAACTTCAAGAACAAGCAATCGTCGGTGCGCACACAGCTCATCAGCGACAATGCACAGTGGTTTGAGGACAACTCGCCGGTGGAGGGCCGCTTTAAGAAGGATAAGGTGAAAGGCGTGAGTGCCAAGGTAATCACCGCAGCCATACTTGCCGGCGACTGTTACCCTTCTACACCTATAGGCATCAACCTGCCAAATGCCAACTGGATACGCGCCGCACACGGCTCGAAATCGGTGACACTGGAGAACATCACCGACGCCTACGACAAGGCAGCCCAGGGCAACGGCTTCAATGAGGAATTTGTGTACTCCGACTACGAGCGTGGGCTGATGAAGCAATATGGCTCGCTTGCCGACAACCTGCACACCGACCTGCATGAGTGCCTCGGACACGGTTCGGGCAAACTGCTGCCGGGAGTGGATCCCGATGCGCTGAAGGAGCATGGCTCGACACTTGAGGAAACCCGCGCCGACCTCTTTGCGCTCTACTATCTTGCCGATGCAAAGCTTGTGGAGCTTGGTATCCTGCCCAACGCCGAGGCCTACAAGGCCGAATACTACAAATATGTGATGAACGGACTCATGACCCAGCTCACACGCATAGAGCCGGGCAAGGACATTGAGGAGGCACACATGCGCAACCGCCACATCATCACTCAGTGGGCCTATGAGAAGGGCAAGGCCGACAATGTGATAGAATTTGTGAAGCGCGACGGAAATACCTACCTGCGAATCAACAACTACGAGAAGTTGCGCAAGCTTTTCGGCGAGTTGCTTGCTGAGGTGCAGCGCATTAAATCGACCGGCGACTATGCAGCCGGCAAGAGCATGGTGGAGCAATATGGTGTGAAATTCGACAAGGCACTGCACGCTGAGGTGCTTGCGCGCTACTCGAAGCTTGATATTGCGCCCTACAAGGGATTTGTGAATCCACGCTACACAGCAGTGACCGATGCAGCCGGCAATATAACCGACGTGAAGATTGACTACACCGAGGGATATGTGGAGCAGATGATGCGCTACTCCAAGGACTACTCAACGCTGGCACGATAGAATGAACTGAAGCGATGGAACTGAAGGAAATAAAACAGCAATTTTTCACCTATCGCAATGGTATGCTTGCCGACCGTTTGCGCGAGGCAGGCGACTGCCACCATGTAATCTTTGGGCTTAACCTGCCGCAGATTGTGGATATTGCGTGCATGGCAGGCAACGACAAAGCACTCGCTGAGCAGCTGTGGGCCAACGACACCACGCGCGAGAGCAGGCTTATTGCCCCCATGATTTATCCACGAGAGTTGATGACAATTGAAACCGCACGCGAGTGGATAGAGGCAGTGGAAAACACCGAGGTGGCCGACATAGTGTGCCACCGGCTGCTGCGATACTTGGATTTCGCATGGGAGCTGTGTGAGGAGTATGCCGGGGCAGCGAGCGATATGCAGCGCTATGTGGCCCTGCGGCTTGCCCTGAACCTTGATGCGCTGGGGCGCATCGCCGACCGCGATGCCCTGCGCCTCATTGCTGAGAGAGAGCAAGAACGCCAGTGCGCACTCACAGCTCCACTCGTGGCCTCGCTGCTTGAGGATTGATCAAAGCTCGGTGAGGAGGAACTCCCTGAGATGGAGGTGAAAAATACCCGGATATTGCGACAACTCGCCCGAAATGGGGTCCATTGAGACCACATATTTCGGGTAGTTGTCGCAAATTTTTTTGAGATTTCCAAATTCGCGAAAATACATTGGTGTATTGTGGTGGATGATGGGTGGAGTGAGGGGGGAGAGAGGTGGTGGGGTTAATCGAGGTAGCGGTGGGCGAGCTGGGGGAATTGGTCGATGCGGCGGTCGCGGAGGAAGGGCCACCAGCGGCGCACTTGCTCGGAGCGGGTGAGGCTCACTTCGACTACTTGCTCGGTTTCTTCGCCAGTGGGTGCCTGGTAGAGGAACTCGCCTTGTGGACCGGCAACGAAGCTGCTGCCCCAGAAGAGGATTCCGCCTGTTGCGCCCGAGGGATCGGGTTCATGGCCTACGCGGTTCACTGAAATCACGGGGAGTCCATTGGCCACGGCGTGGGCACGCTGTGAGATTATCCAGGCGTCGCGCTGGCGCGACTGTTCGGCTGGGGTGTCGGTGCTTTCCCAGCCAATTGCTGTGGGGTAGATGAGCATATCGGCACCTTTGAGAGCCATGATGCGTGCTGCCTCGGGGTACCACTGATCCCAGCACACGAGAACGCCGAGGCGGCCGAGCGAGGTGTTGACAGGCTCAAAACCGAGGTCGCCGGGTGTGAAATAGAATTTCTCGTAGTAGGCGGGGTCGTCGGGGATGTGCATCTTGCGATAACGTCCTGCTATGGAGCCATCGGAGTCGAATACTACGGCGGTGTTGTGGTAGAGTCCGGCGGCTCGGCGCTCGAAGAGGGATGTGACGAGCACAATGCCCAGCTCGGCGGCGAGAGCGGCATACTGAGCTGTGACATCGCCCGGAATGGGGATGGCGAGGTCGAAATTATCTGTTGATTCCACTTGGCAGAAGTAGAGCGAGTCGTGAAGCTCTTGGAGCACTACGAGTTGAGCACCACGGGCTGCGAGGCTGCGCACTTTGGCCATGAGGCGAGAGCGATTGTCGGCGACAGAGGCCGAATTGGCTTGCTGAATGATTCCTATTTTGATGGTTTTTTCCATAATTACTTTTTGATGATAAAATTTGGGGCGGAGAGGCGTAAATTTGCAAATCAAGAAATGACACCCACAGGGAGCTGCATGGTGACACAGTGGAGCGATCCATGCTGCTTGATGAGTGCGCGGCAGTCTATACCCACCACCTTTCGGCCGGGGAATGTCGATGCTATTAGCTCGAGTGCGCGGGCATCATTCTCGGGCTGAGCATAGGTGGGCACGAGAACCGAGTGGTTGGTGATGAGGAAATTGGCGTAGGTAGCGGGGAGGCGCAAACCATCCTCATCGAAGACAGGGTCGGGGAAAGGCAGCTTGATGAGGCGGAAAGGCTGGCCTGCGGCATTTGTAGCCTCGCACAGCTCCTTCTCCATGGCTTGGAGGCCGACAAAATGCTCATCGGCCGGGTTGTCGCAGCCCACATACAGGATGGTGTCGTCAGGTGCGAAACGTGCGAGAGTGTCGATGTGGCTGTCTGTGTCGTCGCCGGCGAGGGCACCATTTCTGAGCCAGATAACCTTTGAGGCATTGAATACTCGCTTCAGGTGACATTCAATCTCCTCTTGCGACAAGTGTCCATTTCGGTTGACAGACAGGAGGCACTCCTCAGTGGTGAGAATGCAGCCCTTGCCGTCGCTCTCGACAGAGCCGCCTTCGAGAACAAAGTCGAGGTGATCCTCAATGGGGCAGTCGAAAGCTCCGAGCATATCGAGGGTTGGGGTGATGAGGTTGTCGAGGTTGGCGGCAAACTTCATACCCCAGGCGTTGAATACGAAATTGAGGAGCACTGGAGAGCCTGATGGAGAGAGCATGGTGATGGGGCCGAAGTCGCGTGCCCAGGTGTCGTTGGTGGGCACGGAGAATGTGTGAAGGCGGAACTTCTTGTTGCTCTTGATAGTGTCGGCTATTGCGAGAGGGTCGCCGGGAGCAGCCACGATGAGGTCCTCGTCGTCGAGGATGGCAGCTGCGATTTGCTGAAAACACTTAGTTACCTCGGGAAGCATGTAGTTCCAGTCGGTATTGGGGTGAGGCCAGGCAATAAGCACAGCCGACTGAGGTTCCCACTCGGCGGGAAGACGAAGATTATTTTCCAAAACTAATAATATAAAAATTTTTTAGAGCGTGAGATTAAACCACAAGCCCTCACACTCGGGAGGGCATTGCGCAACGATGCCAGTGACAGGCAAAAAGGAATCAGGCGTTGTTGTCGTCGTCGCCAAATTCGGAAAGAGTGTCCCACACCGAGTTTCTCGACTCGAGGATTTCCTCGATAAGCTCAACATAACCGGTTTTGGGAGACAAACCCAAATTTTCGCACCACTCCAGATAAGCCTCCTTGAAATCGGAGTCCTCATTCAACCGGCGCTGAACCTCGCTTTGGACAAAGTCGAAACTCCGATGCTGGTCGATAATGGCTTGAATCGTGTACTCTATATCCATAATTGACATCATTGGAATCTGTGGCTCAAAATTAGCATTTTTTGTGGATAAATGTGCAATGAAAATTGTTAAATTTGATAACAAAAGCAAAGAAAGGCGATGTTTTTACTAAATTTGCAATAAATAACGGATAAATTACGACTTATGAAGGCAATAAACTATATTATTTTATCGGCGTTGCTGCTTTTGGCAGTGTCGTGTGGCAATAAAAGTGAGCGATTGCAGCATCTTATCGACGAGCATCCCTCGATGGTTGTGAGAATAGACATGGCACGGCTGTGCGCAGGCAACAATCTGACCAATGAAGATGGCGTGATGACATTGCCCGTGGATATGCGAGAGCTTCTTGATGAGCAAAGGCACAGCTACCTTGCCAGGGTGATGAAGACGCTCCCCGCCTCGGGAATCGACCATGGGAAAAGCGCATATATCTACAGTGCCTCGCCGGAGTTTAATGTGGAAATCCTTGCTCCGCTCCGCGATGCGGGAGCTGCCGAGAAGTGGGTGTGCAGCCTGTGTAACGAGAATGGAATGCAAAGTGCCAAGGGGATAGACTATGTGACCGACGGCAGTGTGATATATGCCATAGAAGACGATGTGCTCTTTGTGGGCGTGGCCAAGAGCGGAAGCAACATAGCCCATCTCACCGAAGCTGTGGCAGCCACGATAAACCGCAGCGGAAAGAGTCTGGCCGACAATAAGACCATTACCGAGACTCTTGCCGTGGAGGGCGACGCTGTGGGATACTTTGCCGTGCCGGCACTGCTGAAGCAGCCGCAACTGAGGCGGATGAACTTTGGCGGTGTGCCGGTGATGGATGTGCTTGGCGGAATGGAAGTGGAGGCACTTGCCGTGACTGTGAACCTGAGCAAGACACTCGACATGGAGGCACGGGTGATAGCAAAGCCCACGGCAGCCTACAAGATGGCTTTCGGGTCGGTGGTGTCGAAGCCTTCGGCCGATGTGCTCGATATTATGCCGGCATCGCTGGGCACGGTGCTCTCGGTGAGCCTGCGAGGCAATGTGGTGATGCAGATGCAGCCGGTGCGCAGCCTCGTGGCGATGGGTCGCCAGCTGCCTATTGTGCGCGACTTCGACTTTGAGAAGATAGTAAACACGATAGACGGGCCTGTGGCTGTGGGCGTGAGCAACGACCGAGACTTTATCGACAGCTACAACGTGGTGGTGGCGATGGCATCGACCAACACTGATGCCGTGATAGGCGAGCTCGACCGCGTTGCGGAAAAATATGGCAAGCATGCGCAGCAGGTGGGCAACGAGAGGGTGTATGAATACTTCAACCAGCGAATCACCGTGGGTGTGCATGGAGGACGCTATGTGTATTTCGAGATAAACACTGAGGATATTGATGACACGCCTGTGGGCGACGGGGAGCTGCGAAAGATGTTTGCCGAGTCGCCTATTTGCGCGAGCCTGAAGGGAGAAGAGCTTGCTGTGATGCTGGCCTTTGAGTCGAGCGACAAGATAGTATGCAGGGCAAGTGCTACAGAAGACGATGAAACTGTGCTGCTAAAGCTGCTCAAGGAGCTTTGCCGTGTGGAGGCAACAAAGGGAATGGCTGATGACTACGGCGACGACAGCTATGGCGGAGCCTTGCCAATAGATGAGCTGACCGGATTCTGAGGCTTATAGGATTGACGTGCCGGGAATGCCGGCAATTCGCTGCGACAGAGGAGCCACATTGTCGGCTCGAGTCTGGACGGTCATTGAGCAGAGGTTGTCGAATTGCTGAGAGATGATGGTGAGGTTTTCGGTCTTTATTAGCTTCATCACGTCGTTCATTCCGAGATAGGGAAAAGTGAACGACACTGTGCCTTGCTCGTGGCACTCGATGATTTGGCCGGCACGGATAGCCTCGGCGGCTGCCTCGCGATATGCCACAATGAGGCCCGATGTCCCAAGCTTGATGCCACCAAAGTAGCGCACCACAACAATTACCACATTAGTAAGCTCAAAAGAATTGATTTGGCCGAGGATAGGCTTTCCGGCAGTGCCCGAAGGCTCTCCGTTGTCGTTGCTGAGGAACTCTGTGCGAGCGGCGCCTATCATATAGGCCCAGCACACATGTCGGGCGTCGTAGTATTCCTTTTGGTAGCGGCGTATTACCTCTTTAGCCTCGTCGGCCGATGCCACAGGGACAGCGAAGGAGATGAATTTGCTCATCTTCTCCTTGTAGATGCCCTCGGAAGGGGCTTTCAGTGTCTTGTAGAAGTCGCTCACGGTCTTTGCGTTTATCGTATATTAGCGTTGCTCGTTTATCGTTCAGAGATTTTGATGTGGAGTGTTCGGTACGCGAAAAAAACGAGGGTTATCTTCGCAATTGTTGTGCGAAGATAACCCTAATTTGGATATTAAGCAAATATCGTGGGGAGAAATGCTAATATTTGTGGTCTTTGCCTTGCATTTCCTCGGGAGTGATGGGCTTTCGGGTGAGCGACCACCAGGCATATACTATATAGGCAGCCACGAAAGGCACAAGCACCGACACGATGCTCATTGCTGTGAGAGTGAACTCGCTCGATGAGCTGTTGGCAATAGTGAGGGAGCTTTGTGGGTCGAGCAGCGATGGATAGTAGGCAGTGTGGTTGTAGCCTGCAATCCAAAAGAGGCAGAGAACCACGAGGACGGTGCCAATTCCGCAGGGCCAGATGCCATTGTTGTAGTCCTTGGTGAATGCGGTGCGAATTATTGCATAAAGCACGAGCACCACGCCAATGACGAATACGATAGCCACCCACCACATTTCGATGAGATTCCAGAGATACTTATTGGCCACACGCTCAATTGTGCCATCGGCAGCCCACTGGTATCCGTCGGCAAAGAGGAGGCAAACGGCGTAGGCCACGAAGAACAGGGCGAAAGCGATACCATAGCGCATCACCATAAACTTGCAACGTTCCTGGAATGGGATTCCACCGTCGATAGTCTTGATGAAGAACATGGCTGCGAGAGTGCGTGCAAGAAGGAGCACCACGATGCCGAGGAGGATGTTCTCGTAGCACAGGAAAGCCTCAAGCCCATGAGTGGGTGCCCATGTGGAAATGATGGGTGAAGTTCCGGCAGCCACGAGGTTCTGCTTTGATATCGTAAACTCGGCTCCGAAGAAGAAAGTGCTCACGGCAGCACCGAGGAGTATGCATGCCAGTGCACCGCCAATGGCGAGGAAGGCATCGTAGGTGCGAGTGCCGAGCACATTGCCCTTCTTTGAGCGGAACTCATAGCTCACGGCCTGAAGCACGAAAGTGAGCAGGATGAGAATCCACACCCAGTAGGCACCGCCGAAGCTGGTGGAATAGAACAGGGGGAACGATGCGAAGAAGGCACCGCCAAAAACCACGAGCGTGGTGAACGACAGTTCCCACTTGCGGCCAAGAGCATTGACCATCATGGTGCGTTCCATCTCATTTCGCGACAAGAATATGAGAGACTGACCGCCTTGGATGAGAAGGAGAAAAACCAGGATAGCTCCCAGCACCGAGATGAGGAACCACCAGTATTGCTGAAGAAATTCGAGTGTAAACATAATATACTAATGTCTTTTTTTAAGAGGTGATAATTATAACTCGGCCTTGTCCAAGTCGTTGAGTGACTTTCTGGAAATCTGGCCAAGCATGATTTTTATCTCGGCAGCGAGGAGTGCTGCAAATACCACTACGAAGATGAAGAAAGTGACCATGACCGAAGTGGTGGGAATAGCCGACACGGCAGCGCAGTTGGGTAGCAGACCCTCGATGGTCCAGGGCTGACGTCCCACTTCGGCCACAACCCAGCCTGCCTCGCTGCAAATCCACACGAGGGGGATAGAAGCGATAGCAATGAGCTGAATCCAGCGGTTGCCTGTGAGCACGTTATCCCTCTTATATACCAAGAAGAGAACAAGCACGAAGAAGAGCATGAAGTATCCGCCAAGAATAACCATAATGTGGAAAGAATAGAACACAAGAGGCACATTGGGGATAGCCTCATCGACGCTGTTGAGGTAGCCGTAGCCGAAGTAGTTGAAATTCTCCTTGATGCCTGCACGTGCAGCGTCCATAGCCGCATTGTCGCCGGCAGCACGGGCAGCATCGAATTTGCGCAGGGCTTCCTGAGCCATTTTTCCGCGTGCGATGCGCTCGGCATAGGAAACGGTGTTGATGGTGTCGCCATTGGCATCGATAGAGATGCCATTCACGAGGTCGGCCACGCCGGGCACGAAAGAGTTCATGTCGCCATTGGCGAGGATGGAGAGTCCATAGGGAATAGAGATGTCGAAGATAAACTCCTCCTCGGCATTGTCGTGAGTCTTGTCAGGGTTGAGGATGCCCATAGCCACAATCGACTGGCCCTGATGACCGTGATACAGCCCCTCCATAGCAGCGAGCTTCATGGGCTGCACGCGCGACACTACCTTAGCCGAGCCGTCGCCCGAGCCGGCAGTGAGGACTATGCCCACGAGGCCAACCCAGGCACCCACCTTGATGCTGCGCAAAGCCATAGGCACATTGCGCTTCTTGAGGAGGAGCCATGCGCTCACGCCCACCACAAACACTCCGGCAAGACACCATCCGCTGAGCACGGTGTGTATAAACTTGTTGACGGCAACCGGCGAGAAAACGAGAGCCCAGAAGTCGGTCATCACATTGCGCATCTGCTCGGGTTCGAATTCCATGCCCACGGGGTGCTGCATCCAGGCGTTGGCGATAAGAATCCACAGAGCGGAGATGGAAGCGCCGAGTGCGGTGAGCCAAGTGGAGGCGAGGTGAAACTTGGGAGAGACCTTGTTCCAGCCGAAGAACATCACGGCGATGAAGGTTGATTCCATGAAGAAGGCGAGAATGCCTTCGATTGCGAGAGGAGCACCGAAGATGTCGCCCACGAACCAGCTGTAGTTGGACCAGTTGGTTCCAAACTCAAACTCGAGAATGATACCCGTAGCCACACCCACGGCGAAGTTTATGCCGAAGAGGGTCATCCAGAACTTTGTGGTAGCGAGCCACTTCACGTCGCGAGTCCTGTAGTAGATAGTTTCCATAATGCCGATAATCACTGATAGTCCCAGCGTGAGTGGGACGAAAAGCCAGTGATACATGGCCGTGAGGGCGAATTGCGCTCTCGACCAATCGACCAAAGCAGTTAAATCTTCCATAAGTCTTTAGTTAGGTTTTTTAGATATTGATAAATTATAAAATTTCATGGGTCAACGTGGACGAGAGAGCTCAGAGCGCACATGCTGCGCGCGGTCGTCGTTGTTGTCGAAGTTGCTCGAAAGAAAATTGGGGAAGAAGAATAGCTTCAGGATGGCAAACATAATGAAGAGCTTTATGAGAATAAGAGCCCACAGGGTTTTGCCTAAAGTCATGCTTCGGAATCCCTCAACGTAGAAACGAATGATGCGCTTAAAAACGTTCATAACAGAATTGCGTACTTAATTATTCTCAAAATTATAGATAATTTCTGAGAATGTGAAATATTTTTTAATAAAAATGTGTGGGAAGAGATGCTTTCTTGAGTTTTGAGAGAGAATAGGGGGGGCGGTGAAGAGAAATGAGAGGCATGCCGCGAGGGGCGTGGAGAAATTTTTGAGAAAAATGGTGGATATATAGTCAAAAAGGAGTAACTTTGCAGTGATTTTTTGGAGGGCTTTGAGCCTTTGGGGAGGGTTTTGAGTTTATTATATTAGTAATTAATTAAGAAAAGAACAAAGAGAAGACACAAAATGGCAAATTGGTTTGAATGTAAAGTGAAATATGTGAGATTGCTCGAGACCGGAATGCAGAAGGCTGTGAATGAACCATACTTGGTGGATGCGCTGTCGTTTACGGAAGCAGAGTCGCGCATCACGGAGGAGATGGCGCAGTTTATCTCGGGTGAGTTCACGGTGAGCGCGGTGAAGCGCGAGAAGCTGAGCGAGGTGTTCTATGATGAGACTGGCGACAAGTGGTATAAGGTGAAATACAACATTATCACTGTTGACGAGAAGACCGCAGTGGAGAAGAAGACATCGGTGACCACACTTGTGCAGGCTGCCAACTTTCAGGCTGCTCTCGATAACTTTATGGAAGGCATGAAGGGCACCATGGCCGACTTTGAGATTGCCTCTATCATAGAGACTCCGCTGATGGATGTGTTCCCGGTGAAACTGTGATAGCGAGTGGTGGCATGTGATGCTTGCTGACGCATGCTTTCTAACTCCTAAAAGAATGACATTATGACTGAAATTGGGAAAAAGATACGAGAATATTGCGACGAGCTTCCACAGGGTGTGAGGCTCGTTGCTGTTTCGAAATTCCACCCGGTGGAGGCTATCCTTGAGGCCTACGATGCCGGACAGAGGATTTTCGGCGAGAGCCGTGTGCAGGAAATACAAGTGAAGCACCGTGAGATGCCTGAAGATGTGCAGTGGCACTTCATAGGGCATTTGCAGACCAACAAGGTGCGCCAACTTGTTCCATACGTTACGTTGATACACAGCGTTGACAGCCTGCGGCTGCTGGAGTGTGTGGATGGCGAGGCCCGGCGCATAGGCCGCACGGTGGATGTGCTGCTCCAGTTGCATGTGGCGCGGGAAACGACGAAATTCGGACTTACGCCCGAGGAGTGCGTAGCGCTTGCCGAGAGTGGGGCGATTGAGAGACTTGCCAACGTGCGGGTGTGTGGGGTGATGGGCATGGCCACCAACACCGACGATGAGCGTGCCATACGCGCTGAGTTCAGGCAGATAAGACACACCTTTGATGAGCTGCGGCGTGGCTGCTTTGCCGGTGCGCCATGGTTTGCCGAGGTGAGCATGGGCATGAGCGACGACTACCGCATAGCAATAGAAGAGGGTTCCACACTGGTGCGCATAGGCACTTCGATATTTGGGGAACGCAGCTACTGAAACTGCTTTATGCAGATGAAAAACGCAAAAAAGAGCGATAGAAATTGTAAAAAATGCGGCACTATGACGTTTTAGGCAGAAAAGTGCGCCTGTTTTTCAAAAATAATTACTACCTTTACCGATGCTTACGAGATAGTGTGGCACGAGATGGCATAGGAAGGGAGAAAAAAAACTTGCGCATCACCGATGCACACCGACGCTTACGATGAAACTAACTAACAACAATATCAAACAATAACTAAAATTTAAAAACTAATGGCACAAAAATCGAAACAGTGGGCAGCGATTATTATGATGATTGCCCTATTTGCTATGATTGCCTTCGTGACCAACCTTTGCTCACCTATGGCAGTCATCGTACAGAATCAGTTTGGAGCATCGGAGCTTCAGTCGCAAATCGGCAACTATGCCAACTTCGTTGCATACCTTGTGATGGGAATCCCCTCGGGAATGCTTATTGTGAAATATGGCTATAAGAAGACTGCCTTGCTTGCGCTGGTGGTGGGAATCGTAGGAATGGTTCTTGAGCTTCTCTCGGGTACGATGGAGAGCATGTGGATATACCTTGCAGGTGCGTTTATCAGCGGATTCTGCATGTGTATGCTCAACACCGTGGTGAATCCCCTCCTCAATGTGCTTGGAGGTGGTGGCAACAGCGGCAACCAGCTCATACAGATAGGTGGAGCATTCAACAGCGCAGCAGCTGTGGCCGTGTATATCATTCTTGGAGCCCTCATTGGTGAGGTGACTAAGGAAACCGCGATTGTTGATGCGGCTCCGGCAATGTATATTGCCCTTGGCATCTTTGTGGCAGCATTCCTCGTGCTTCTGTTCACTAAGGTTGAGGAGCCGAAGCAGGAGCCTGTGCAGATGGAGCTTATCACAGGCGCGCTCAAGCACCGCCACTTTGCCCTTGGTGCACTTGCAATATTCCTTTATATGAGCGTCGAGGTGGGCACACCTACTTATATGATTAAATATCTCACACAGGATGCCGGCATTGCAGCCGGAGTGGCAACTCTGATTGCAGCCGTTTACTGGTTTGCGATGTTCATTGGCCGCTCTGTGGGAGGTGCAATTGGTGGAAAGGTTTCGAGCCGCGCCATGGTGGGCACTACAGCCGCAGTGGCAATTGCGCTGATAGCATTTGGAATGTTTGCGCCCGAGACAATGAAGGTGAATGTGCCAGGAGTTGACTGGGCAAACCTGAGCATGATATGGGTGGAAGTGCCGGTAGGCGTAGCCGCTTTCATACTTGTGGGACTTTGCACATCGGTTATGTGGGGAGGAATCTTCAATATGGCCGTAGAGGGACTTGGCAAATACACAGCAGCTGCATCGGGTATCTTTATGACAATGGTGTTTGGCTGTGCCGTGATGGTTGCCATCCAGGCATTTGTTGTTGACCTCACCGGCAGCTATCTCACCAGCTATTTCATTCCGTTGCTCTGTGCGGCCTATATCTGCTTCTATGCGTTTATAGGCTCGAAGCCTGCAAAGAAGTGAATTATTGGCTGAGAGCTAAAATATGCGATTTAGGCCTCCGTACCGGTTTCTTGGTGCGGGGGCTTTTTTGGTATGACGGGCACGTCATACATCTGTGGTGAAAGTCCACAAGGGGCGTAGTTGCCGACGAACCCCAGAGCGACTTGCAAGTTTCAAGCGGTGACGCTTGGGAGAGAGGAAGCAATAGCGAAA
>JAQXTJ010000197.1 GCA_029219425.1 Bacteroidales bacterium | reverse complement strand
AGTCACGGTCCAGTCGAAGTCAGTGGTCTTGAAGATGTCCTGAGCCAGGGTAGCCTCAATACCGTAGTTCTCCACACAACCCTCGTTGCGAGTCTGGAGAATCTGACCGGCAGCCGGCGACACGCGCACTGTCACAATCTGGTTGTCAACCGAAGTGGAGTAGTAGGCGAGGTCGAGGCGAGTGCGGCTCTTGAAGAAGCGCAGGTCGGCGCCAATCTCCCACGACTTTGTCATCTCGGGCTCGAGGTTGAGGGCCACGCCCACGGTGGGGTCGATACCCCAGCCGCCGTCGGGGAATGTTGACCAGTTCTTGTAGCTCTCGGTGAACTTGTAGGGTGTGCAGCTCTTGCCCACCTTTGCCCAGTTGCCGCGAATCTTTCCATAGGAGAAAATGTCGCTCTGAATCTTGAAAAGCTCAGAGAAGATAAGTCCGCCGGTGAACGAGGGATAGAAGTATTTGTAATCGACCTGGCGCAGAGTGGAGGAGCCATCGATGCGGCCTGTCACCGACACCTGGGCGATGCCCTTCCAGTCGAAGCGCAGCTCGCCGAAGTAGCCATATTTGTTCCACTGCGAGTGGTTGAGATACATGTCGTAGCCGGCAGTCGATGTGTTGGTGAACGAAGCCGGGTCGATGTTCTGGAAGCTGTAGAAGTCGCCCTCGAGCATGAATTTCTGTCCGGCGAGCTGTGCGCTCAGCGACTTGTAGTTGGTCCAGTCGATACCGAAGAGCACATTCATGTTGAAGTCCTTGAAGAGTTCGCGCTGATAAGTAGCAAGGAACTGAGCGTTGAATCGCTCGGAGCGCGAAGGCTGGAACGAGTAGGCGCCAAACTTATACTGATACTCCGAGAGGAAGTCGGCATCGGCCTCGAAGTCGGTCTGGCGGAATCGGGGCACCACTGCTGCGTCGTACATCGAGTAGCCCTTGTCGTAGCTCACCTTGCCGGTGAGCACGAGGTTCTTGATAGGCTCGTAGGAAATCTGTCCGTTGAGCATTATACGGGTGCTTGTGGTCTCGCTGCGGTCGTTGTAGCGGCCGAAGTAGGGCGATATTGCAGCCGAGATGCGCTTGCTGGGGATAACCTGGCTCCAGTCGTCGTAGAAAGCGTCCCAGTTGGGGTAGCCCTCGGCGGTCTGATAGTCGGCCATATTCTTTGTGATACCCCAGTTATACACCGACGACATGGAGTTGCCGAATCCGCGCGACTTGCTTTCCTTGAAGCTGGTGGAGAGCTGAATCTTCACCTTGTCCGACGGCTCGAAGTTGCCCTTGATGAACACGTTGAACTGGTCCTTGTAGTCCTCGGGCACCACGCCCTCGTTCTTCTGATAGGAAACCGAGGCATAGGCATTGGCCTTGGTGGTGCCACCGGTCATCGAGATGTCGTACTTCTGGAGGAAGCCGGTGCGGAGGAAGTCGCCCACGTTGTCGTAGGTGGGCTGTCCGGCTGCGAGCGGAGCGCCCCAGCCACCGCTGCCGCTATTGAGCACATAGAATCCCTTTGTGCCGGGAGCATAGCTGCTCTGAATCTCGGGCACGCGTGCGGCATTGGAAATTTCGAGAGTGGCATTGGCGGTGACGGTGAGCTTTCCGTCCTTTCCGCTCTTGGTGACAATCATAATCACGCCATTGGCAGCCTCCTGGCCATAGAGAGCCGAGGCAGCAGCGCCCTTGAGCACCGACATCGACTCGATGTCGTTGGGGTTGATGTCGCTGAGCGACGAGCCACCGCCACGCACGGGCACGCCGTCGATGATGATGAGCGGCTCATTGTTCTGCGAGGTGTTGATTGATGAGATTGCACGAATCTGGATGGTCTGCGAGGCATTGGGCGAGCCACCGGTGCTCATAATCTGGAGACCCGACACCTTGCCTTGCAGGGTGCTTGCGAGGTTGTTCGACACGCCGGCTGTAATTTCCTTGGAGTCGAGCTGCTGCACTGCGAAGTTGAGCTTTTTCTTCTCCTGGGTCTGTCCCATGGCGGTCACCACCACCTCACCCAGCAACTGGGCGTCTTCTTTCATCACGATGTGGAGCGTTTCCTTTTTGCCCACTTTCACTTCTTGCTGCAACATGCCCACATTAGATATGGTAAGCACATCGCTGTCCTTCACTTCGAGGGCAAACTTGCCGTCGAAGTCGGTAGCCACGCCGCGCTGGGTGCCTTTCACCATCACTGTAGCTCCAATGACGGGCTCATTGTCGCTCTCCGAGATTACGGTACCCGTGATAACACGCGCATAACCAGCCACCGCAAGGATCGAGAATAAAATTAGCAATAGCTGCTTTTTCATAATTAGTAATTTAAGAGATTTTTATTGTTTAGTTTTCTTGTTTGTCCAGTTAATTTGATAATTGTGCAAAAGCTTCTTTTGTTATCTTTTGGCACTATGCCTGTTTCAAACGACAAATGTAGCACTTATATTCATAAAAAAGCAAATAAAAATCTTAATAAATATTAATGAAATCAATCTTCTGGCCAAAAAAACCGTCTGGTGTTGTGTGTTTACAAAATTTAATATTTCTTTGTTGTTTTTTAGCGTGAAAAAGTTTGGTGAATCGAAAGATAATGCGTTAATTTGCACCTGATAATATCGCTGGTGGTAAGTGAAACAACTATTTACAAATAGACCAAGCCCGATAATACGACAATTAGACAACATTATTATAAACAATTAAAACTACACTATTATGAAGAAAACATTACTCTTTGGTGCTGCCGCCATTATGGCTCTCGCAGCAAATGCACAGACAGTGGAGCAAGTGTGGAATCACTCAATGGCCGACCACACAGCAGCTGAGACTCGCGCTATCGGCAGCATCGGCGACAAGGCTCTCGTCCCCAACCACACAACTCAGGAACTCGAAGTGTGGGGCCCGACCGGACTGGAAAGCTCCTACAAGATTGGTGAGTGGCTCACCACTAATGAGATTAAGCTCAACGCCGACGATGAGGCATGCCTCGTGATGGGCCGTGGCGTATCGGTTGACGAAGCCGGCAACATCATCACCAACCTCAACTTCCCCAGCGCGAACAGCGGCCGCCTCTTCCTGGCAATCAAGCCCAGCGGCGAGATGACCTACATTCCTTGCGACTATCCCTCGACTCTCAATGTGCCCGACGGCGCAGGCCGTTGCGACTTCCTCGGCGACAAGACTGCCGGCGACGTGTTTGGCAACGCATTCATCATCACCACTCCCAACAAGATGCAGGACGCAGTGGTATATAACATCTTTGAGGGCACACAGGACACCGACTACTCTTACAACGTGAAGATTGGCGCCCCCGACAACACCGAGGAGTGGAACACTGAGTCAACAGCAATTTCTCTTGAGCCTCTTGCCGAGGATGCCTCACAGGCTTCTAAGTTCATCGCCCGCAGCCGTGGTATTGCTTGCTTCCGCGTGAGCGCCGACGGCAAGGAGAGCCTCCAGAAGCTCTATGGTGAGAACGACACTATTATGTGGGGTGCTGCAACTTGCACCAACTTCACCGCTTTCACAGTAAATGGCAAGAGCTATGCAGTGGTAAACCAGCCCACCGGCGGTGTTCGCTCTCACGCATGGGAGCTTTTCGACCTTGAGACCTCGAAGTCGCTCTACCGCTGGGAAATGCCCGTGGGTGAGGCCGTTAACTACAATGTAGGTTTCTCTTCGTCGGTCAATGAGGATGGCACAGTGAACATCTTCCAGTTCAACCCCGGTATCCGCCTCACCAAGTATGTCTTCACACCCGCTGCAGGTGGCGTGGAGGATGCAATCGCTACCGAGGCCAACGCTCCTGTGAAATACTACAACCTCCAGGGCGTGGAAATCGCAAATCCCGAGAACGGACTCTTCATCAAGAAGCAGGGCGCAAAGGCCACCAAGGTGGTTCTCTAATCCCCGCGCAACACTACATCACATTGCAGGAGGAGTGGCACAGCCACCCCTCCTGCTTGCTGTACGCTCGGCATGAGCATTGTCTAACGGGTGCAAGTCCCTAAGCCACCCTAATAGCGGGAAGGCTATAGCCCAAGGCAAGGGTGTCCATCGCGAGGTGGAATCTGAAGGAAGCCGGCGGCAAACATCTGACCCAA
>JAQXTJ010000196.1 GCA_029219425.1 Bacteroidales bacterium | reverse complement strand
ACTATTGTTGTCGCATCGACTACGAGGCTGGTTCCTATTCTTTCCTTCCATCAATCCCTCATTACCACGACCTTTGCTGACGTCAACTATTTCTACTCATTATTGAATATGTCGGGAAATTGTAGTAATTTTGCAAATCAGAAACTTTTCCACACAGGGCTCAGTGTGCTGTGTGGCTGCTTAATATGGAAGAATATCTACAGAAACTCAACGACCAGCAGCGCGATGCCGTGCTCTACACCGATGGCCCACAACTTGTGATTGCCGGTGCAGGCTCTGGCAAGACGCGCGTGCTCACATATAAAATCGTGCACCTGCTCCATCTTGGCTACTCGCCGGGCAGGATTATGGCTCTCACGTTCACCAATAAGGCCGCGCGAGAGATGAAGGAGCGTATTGCCCCTCTTGTGGGTGAGGACAACGCCGCACGATTGTGGATGGGAACTTTTCATTCCATTTTCTCGAAGATTCTCCACATCAATGCCGAGCTGCTTGGGTTTTCAGGCAATTTCACCATCTACGACACCGATGACTCCAAGTCGTTGCTCAAGATGATTATTAAGGACATGGGCCTCGACGAAAAGATCTATAAGCCATCATCCGTGCAGTCTCACATCTCGCGAATGAAAAATGCCCTTATATCCCCTATCGACTATGAGATGAACTCCAAGCTGCGGCAGTCCGATGAGCGAGCCCAGCGCCCCGCAATGTTTGCCATCTATAAGGCTTATTTCAACCGTTGCCGCATTGCCGGCGCCATGGACTTCGACGACCTTCTCTTCTACACCAATGTGCTGCTGCGCGACCATCCCGAGGCATTGCAGAAGTATCAGGATATGTTCCAGTATGTGCTTGTCGATGAGTATCAGGACACCAACTTTGCGCAGCACATGATTGTGTCGCAATTGTGCCGCAAGAGCGGACGATTGTGTGTGGTGGGCGATGATGCACAGAGCATCTACTCTTTCCGTGGAGCCAACATAAGCAACATACTGAATCTGGGCAAATACTATCCAGGCATTGTCACATTCAAGCTCGAGCAGAACTACCGCTCCACGCAGCACATCATCGAGGCTGCCAACAGCCTAATTGCCAAGAACAGCCAGCAGATTCCCAAGAACATCTTCTCTCACAACAGCAAGGGCGAGCTGGTGGAGCTGCTCAAGTCGGGTTCCGACTTTGAGGAGAGCTATGCCGTGGCCAACTACATCATCAGCACCAAGTCGCGCCAAGGCGGCGCTTTCGACGACTTCGCCATTCTCTATCGCACCAATGCCCAGTCGCGCGTGCTCGAGGAGGCTCTGCGCAAGCGCAATGTTCCCTATATCATCTATGGTGGTCTTTCGTTCTACCAGCGCAAGGAGGTGAAGGATGCCGTGGCCTATTTCCGGCTCACCACCAATCCCGACGATGATGAGGCTCTGCGCCGCATCATCAACACTCCTGCACGCGGCATAGGCGACACCACCAAGGACAAGCTCCAGCAGGCTGCCATTCACCATGGTGTGAGCATTTGGGCTGTGCTTGCCGACATCGACCGCTATTCGCTCAACATGAATGCCGGCACCAAGACGAAGCTCGCCAAGTTCCGCACGCAGATCGAGAAATTCATCACTGCCTACCATAGTGGAATGAGTGCCTACGAGCTGGCGTCATTTATTGTTGCCGACACACAGCTAATCAGCAGTCTCCTTGGAAGCAACACGCCCGAGAACATAAGCAAGGTGGAAAACCTGAATGAGCTGCTTAATGCAGTGAACACATTCAGCGAGGAACGTCGCGAGGAGGAAGATGCCGCTGCGTCGTTGCTCGATTTCCTCAGCGAGATTTCCCTTGCCACCGACGACGACCGGAACTCGGCCGATGGTCACTGCGTTCGACTCATGACCGTGCATGCCTCGAAGGGACTGGAGTTCCGAAACGTGATTATTGTGGGTGTGGAGGAAGAACTTTTTCCTGCCACCATGAGCTCCGACTCCATTTATGGCATCGAGGAGGAACGCCGCTTGCTCTATGTGGCTATCACACGAGCCGAGGAAACCTGCCTTGTTTCTTACGCCAAGCACCGTTTCAAGAATGGAACCACTAAGGAGTGCCAGCCAAGCCGCTTCATTCGCGACATCGACCCAAGGCTCCTGCACAAAGGATACTCGGCACGCAACACCGACTTCGATTCTCCCCGTTCCATAAAAGCCACATCGTGGCTCACCCGAGAGCCCGAGCGCGCCACTCCACGCGATATTTTTGTCGCTCCCACAAGAGTGAGTGCGCAGATTGATGCAGCCCGTGTGCAGCATGCCCCTGCATCAGCCTCACAGCAAGAATATGCCATTCACGCGGCACATGAGCTGTCGGTGGGCTCTTTGATTGACCATATTCGCTTTGGCATTGGTGCGGTGTCGAGAGTCGATACATCGGGTTCCGATCCTAAGATTGTAGTCGATTTCGAGGAAGTCGGGTCGAAAACTTTGTTGCTTAAATTTGCTAAATTTAATATTCTTCAATAGAAAAGATAAGAACAATTATGAATACCCCCTATTATATAGTATATGAGGACAGGTTGCGCCGCAACCTCGACCTCATCACCTCGGTGAGCCGCCGCTCTGGCGCCGAGATAATAATGGCATTCAAGGCCAATGCTCTGTGGCGCACGTTCCCGGTTTTCCGCGAGTATGGCGTGGCCTCCACTGCCAGCTCACTCAATGAGATGCAGCTTGCCGTTGACGAGCTTCACCGGCTTGCTCACTCCTATTGCCCGGCCTACACCGATGCCACCATTGGCGAGTATATGCGCGGCAGTTCCCACATCACATTCAACTCGGTGGCGCAATTCGAGCGCTTTGCCGGGCGAATCAAGGAATACGCCGCCTCTCCCGATGGACACCCCATCAGTTGCGGACTGCGCATCAACCCGATGTGCTCGGTGGTAGATACCGACATCTACAATCCCTGTGGCCCAGGCTCGCGCTTTGGCGTGACTGCCAACCGAATGCCTGCCGAGCTGCCAGAGGGCATAGAGGGATTCCACTTCCACGCTCTCTGCGAATCCACATCTCACGATCTTGCAATGGTGCTTGCTGCCGTGGAGGAGCAATTTGCCAAGTATCTTCCGCAGCTCAAATGGCTCAACATGGGTGGCGGGCATCTGATGACGCGTGAGGGCTACGACACCGACCATCTTGTGGAGCTTCTGCGCGACTTTGGCAGCCGTTACCCCAACCTGCATCTCATCCTTGAGCCGGGAAGCGCTTTCACATGGCGCACCGGCGACCTTATAGCCTCGGTGGTCGATGTGGTGGAGAATAGCGGCATATCCACTATTATTGCCGATGTCTCGTTTGCCTGCCACATGCCCGATTGCCTTGAGATGCCCTATAAGCCCACCGTGAGCGAGGCTCTCCCCGATGGCACTCTCGGTGGTTACACCTACCGCATTGGTGGTAATTCATGCCTCAGTGGCGACTTCGTGGGCGACTGGAGCTTTCCCCGCCCCGTGAAGCCCGGCGACCGACTCACCTTCGAGGATATGAACCACTATACCACGGTGAAGACCAATATGTTCAATGGCATTCAGCACCCAGCGATAGTGCTCAAGCGACTCGATGGCACAGAGGTCACACTCCGAGAATTTACTTACAACGACTATAAGAACCGAATGGACTGATTTACGTCCTAAAAAACAGAGACTAAAATGAATATTTCAGAAATCGGAAATAAGATTTACTATGCCGGTGTAAACAATCGCACCGCTGAGCTCTTTGAGGAGCTTTGGCCCATACCACAGGGCGTGAGCTATAATTCCTATGTTGTTGTTGGCGACAAAATCGCCCTTATCGACACCGTGCCGGCTTGCTATTGCATCAAGTTCCTGCACAGGATTGCCGCCATCATTGGCGACCGTCCTATCGACTATCTGGTAATCAATCACATGGAGCCCGACCACTCAGGCGCAATACAGATTATCCGCCAGCGCTATCCAGAGATTAAGATTGTGGGCAATAACAAGACCGCCGAGATGATTGCCGGCTACTATGGAATCACCGATGGATTCCTGACCATAAAGGACGGCGACACCATCGATCTTGGTGCCGGCAAATCGCTCCGCTTCATTCTCACTCCCATGGTGCACTGGCCCGAGACCATGATGACATATATGGAGAGCGGCCGTTTTCTCTTTGCAGGCGATGCCTTTGGCTGCTTTGGCGCTCTAAATGGCGGT
>JAQXTJ010000195.1 GCA_029219425.1 Bacteroidales bacterium | reverse complement strand
TCTCTTCTATTCCCTCTCTTCTATTTCCTTTCTTCATTGAAAATTTCTTTCACTATCTCGGAGTCGTCGAAGTGGTGCTTCACTCCACACACTTCCTGATAGTCCTCGTGTCCCTTGCCGGCAATGAGCACCACGTCGCCTTTTTCGGCAAACTGCGTGGCGGCGCGGATGGCATCCTTGCGGTCGGTAATCTTGAGTGTGCGGCGACGGGCTTCGTCGTCGAGTCCCTCGGCCATGTCGCGGAGAATGTCCTCGGGATTCTCGAAGCGGGGGTTGTCGCTGGTGAGGATGAGGCGGTCGGAGCGCATGGCGGCTTCGCGGGCCATGATAGGCCGCTTGCCCTTGTCGCGGTTACCGCCGGCGCCCACCACGGTGATAATCTTGCCCGAGTTGCCAATCACCTCGCGAATGGAGCCGAGCACATTCACCAGTGCGTCGGGGGTGTGGGCATAATCGACGATTGCCGTGTAGCCGTGCGGCGAGAGGAACGTCTGGAAGCGTCCGGCCACGGGCACGAGCAGGCTCATCTTCACGAGCACCTCCTCGGGCGGGAATCCCAGCAGGATGGCTGCTCCGTACACTGAGGTGAGGTTGTAGGCGTTGAAGCGTCCGGTGAAAAGCACCTCCACCTCGCGGTCGTTGAGCGAGAGCAGTGTGCCATTGAGGCGGCTCTCGATGATGCGGCAGCGGAAGTCGGCCATGGTGCGGAGCGAGTAGGTGTGTTTTTTGGCAGCGGTGTTCTGTAGCATCACCATGCCGCATTTGTCGTCGGCATTGACGAGGGCGAAAGCCGATGCCGGGAGAGCGTCGAAGAACATTTTCTTGGCGCGTATGTAGTTGTCCACAGTCTTGTGGAAGTCGAGATGGTCGCGTGTGAGATTGGAGAAAATGGCGCCACGGAAAAGAAGTCCGTCGATGCGGTGCTGCACGCAGGCGTGAGAGCTCACCTCCATGAATGCGTATTCGCATCCGGCTTCCACCATTTCGTGGAGCAGGCGGTTGAGCGTGAGGTGGTCGGGGGTAGTCTGCACGGCAGGAATCACGCGGCGGTCCACGATGTTGCGCACGGTAGAGAGGAGTCCGGCCTTGTGGCCGAGCAATTGTGCCATTTCATAGAGCAGGGTGGCGGTGGTGGTCTTGCCATTGGTTCCTGTCACGCCCACGAGGGCGAGTTTCTCGGAAGGGCGGTCCCACCACTCCGAGGCGAGGTGAGCCAGTGCTATTGTGGAGTCGGGCACGATGATGTAGCACACCTCGTTGCTGCACTCGGTGGGCAGCTCCTCGCACACCACGGCAGCCGCGCCGGCCTCGATTACCTGGGGGATGAATTTGTGGGCATCGACAGCCACGCCGCGCACAGCCACAAAGAGGCAGCCGGCAGAAGCGGCACGGGAGTCGCACACCACGTCGCACACAGAGCGGTCGGGGTTGCCGGCAATTTGCTTCACCTCGATGCAGGAGATGAGATTTTGTAGATTCTTTTCCATTATTTTTTCTTAAAAAAATAAGCTATGAGCTATCGTAAATAAAAGCAACGAAACTGCTGCTTGTGATTTTAGAGTGCAAAATTACTCAAGGATTCCCAAACTTGGAGCATAAAAGCCCAATAAAAGGTCAAAAATGCCAAAAATGCCTTGCCGGAGAAAGAGCCGAGTGGGCTATTCGCGCAGAGTAAGCTCCACTAGGTCGCCTTTTTCGGCTTTGGTGCCGGGCTTTAAGCTTTGGCGTGCCACATAACCAATGCCGTGCAGCTTCACTCTAAGTCCTGTCCTCTCGAGGTGAGAGATGGCTTCGCGTGCGCCCATTCCGGTGACGTCGGGGACTTCGCCCGGGACAGTGGGGCGAGGATTCCTGAATTGCTTGCGCGATGCGATGCCTGCTTCGGCGGCTATGCTTGAGAGGTCGCTGGCCGATGCGAAGAATGTGGGCTTGGTGGGATTGTCGGAGGCATTGAGCCTGAAGTCGGAGCTGTTGTTGAGCAGGCCGAGAGAATAGAGCTTCAGTGCTACGTTCTTGAGCACCGTGCCGCTGCTCCTGGCTGCGCCGCAATTTGCGCCTTCCATCACCACAATGCATGAGTAGCGAGGGTTATCGTAGGGGAAGAAGCCGCAGAAAGAGAGACGCTTCTTGGATGAGTATCCGCTTCCGGCCACATTCACATAGCAAGTGCCCGTCTTTCCGGCGATTGCCACCCTGTCGTTGTTGAGGCTTTTTCCTGTGCCATATTCCACCACATTGCGAAGCATCTCGGCGAGCTTGTGGGCGTTGACAGGTGAGCACACCTGGTCGCGGATGTAGCTGAGAGGCACAATGGAGTCGGGCTCTCCCTCGCGCATGAACCGCTGCACCAGCCTTGGCCTCACATACCGGCCGCCATTGGCGATAGCGTTGTAGATTGTGAGGGTGCACAGAGGGGGTATGTGAGTGGAGTAACCGTAGGCCATGCGTGAAAGCTTCACGCGGTCCCAGTTTTTGTTGCCCACGCTATCGACCACGGGTATTGTCTCGCCCGATATGCCCACGTTGAGCGGGTCGAAGAATCCCATGGTGCGGAGACGGTGGTGGAACATACCCGGCTGGCTCTCATACTTGCGCAGGATGATTTTGGCCATTCCGATGTTGGAAGAGTAGGCGATGACGTCGCGTATTCTCATGGAAGCCATTCCGTGGCTGTCGGTGATGGGGCGTGCGTGGGCGTAGGCAAAGCTGTGCCCGGTGGCGATAGTGGCATCGAGGTTGCTCACGATTCCGTCCTCGAGGGCGACCATCATGGAGATTGGCTTCATCACCGACCCGGGCTCAAAGCCCCACACGGCCCTGTTCTCGCCTTCGGCATAGTCGTGGATGCTGGGATAATACTTCAGGTTGCTTATAGCCTTGATTTTGCCAGTTTCCACTTCCATAAGCACGGCAGAGCCCCAGTCGGCCTCGGTGGTCCTGCACACTGACAGCAGTTCCTGCTCCACGATTTCCTGGAGAGTGACATTGATGGTTGTGAGCACGTCGTAGCCCTTCACAGCTGGCTTGTGCTCCCAAAGGCCGATGGAGTTGGCAAACTGAGTGCTGCTTGCCTCTCCCGGGATGCCATAGAGCATGTCGTCGAGGGCACGTTCCAGGCCGTAGTTGCCGGCGATACGTTTCTTTGTGGTGTCGTAGGTGAGCTTTCCAATGCTGCGACCGGCCATTCGGCCATAGGGATAGCAACGGCGGGGCTGCTCCTCGTAGTAGAAACCGCTTTTGCCACTGCCGAGGTTGATGAACGGGAATTTCTTCATGCGCTGCAACTGGCTGTAGGTCAGTTTGTTTCCGATGGGGAAACTGCGGGCTCCGCGCTTGGTGAAGCGGTGGTTGTAGGTGTTGGCGATAAGTTCCTCCCACTGCTTTGCCGAGCGGTAGGGAGAAATGATGGCGAGGCTGTCGGCGAGGGGCTTCAGGTAGTGCATGAGGGTATCCTTCTTGATTCCCTCGGAGCGCAGGTCGAGCCTTGGGGTGTAGAAGTTGACGTTGGCAGCCAGCACTGTGCGGTCGTCGGCAAGGATTTTGCCACGCTCAGGCTCCACAAGGCTGGTGCGATTGAGCGACTCGGCCTTTGCCTCCCATTCGTCGGCATAAATCACCGTGGTGGAGAAAAGGCGTATTCCAACGGCGACAGCGACAGCCACGATGCCGAGCATGATGAGGATGTAGCGACCCATAATGTAGTCGCGGTTACGGCGTTTCGTCATTTTGATGAGATGTAGAATGGTGGGCAATCGGGTGATTTTAGGCCGAGTCCCATGGAATCGGCGAGTTCTCGCATCTCGGTTTCGCGAATGCGGGAGTAATAGGACGCGCTGGCGTTGACGTAGTCGGTCTTGACACGGGCGAGTTCCACCTTGAGTTTGCGAATGGATTCCATGTCGAGCTGGCACATGAATTTATTGGCGATGTAGCCCATGGCGAGGAGCAGCACAATGATGAGCATGCCGAAGTATCGGCGCACCATTGTGATGGGCACTATCTCGCCATAGAGCATTGAGCGGAAAAAGTGTTTTATTGATTCATTCTTGCTTGTGTTCTTGTTGTTGCTGTTGTTGTTGTTGCTGTTGTTGTCCATAACGGTGAGGGAAAGAATTGTAGGATTAATCAAGGGATGTTTGTTCACTTTGAGAGAGGCACTTCGGCGATGCGCAGCTTTGCGCTGCGTGCGCGTGGGTTTCGCTCCACTTCTTCATCGGAAGCCACAATCACTTTGTTGTTGACGGCCCGGAGGGGCGCCGACACGCGGCCGAAGAAGTCTTTTTCCACTTTGCCTTCCATGTTTCCGCTCTTGATGAAGTTTTTCACGAGTCGGTCTTCGAGGGAGTGGTAGGTGAGTACCACGAGGCGTCCGCCTGGGCGGAGCACCTTCAGAGAGCTTTGCAGCAGTTTCTTGAGGGTGGATATTTCGTCGTTGACCTCGATACGGAGAGCCTGGAACACTTGGGCCAGCTCCTTTTTCTCGGCTTTTGGTGCGATGAAGGGTTTCACTACGCTCACGAGCTGTGCCGTGGAGGTGATTGGCGAGAGGCTCCGTGCCTTCACTATGGCGGCGGCCATGCGGCGTGCCTGGCGCAGCTCGCCGTAGAGGAAGAGGATGTCGGCCAGTTGCTCCTCGGAGTAGTTGGCCACAATCCAGGCGGCGTCGCGGATGGCGTTGCGGTTCATGCGCATATCGAGGCGGCCGTCGGTTCTGAACGAGAATCCTCTCTCGCCCTCGTCGAAGTGGTGGAACGACACGCCGAGGTCGGCGATGATTCCGTCGATTGCATCTACACCGTGGAATCGCATGAAATTGCTGATGAAAGCGAAGTTGCTGTGGACGAAGGTGAAGCGGGGGTCGGATATGCGGTTGGCATAGGCGTCGAGGTCCTGGTCGAAAGCGTAGAGGTGGCCTTTGGGGCTAAGGCGCTGTAATAAGGCACGCGAGTGACCTCCGCCGCCAAAAGTGGCGTCGATATATATTCCGTCGGGCTTGATGTTGAGCCCGTCGATGCACTCGCTTAGCAATGCCGGGATGTGATACACGGATTCGCTCATAATGGAATTTGCTATTGCGATGGTTACCAATCAAATTGTTTATAGCCTTTCGCGGACATCTTGCCTATACTGGGTGGAAAGATGCTGTGATGCCCTAAAAGTCAGCCAAAAAGCAGATGCCGGAAATTCAGCGTAAAGTTAATTATAATTCTTCAATAATTTACAAACCTAAATCACTTTTTTTCGACAAAAGGCGGAAAAAGTTATTGACAGGCCTGTGTGCGTTTACAATCGTAAACGCGCATGGATTCTTCCTTGCACGCCTTGGCAGTGGGTGCTTGGGATGCAGAGGCGTGATGAGGGGCGAAAGCCTGATGCAAAAGAGCCGGGACTCGCGTCTCGGCTCTTGCAAAAAACATTATGAGAAAAATCTATATAGTCGTAGAAAATTGTTGTCAATCTCAGATTGAATCCTCGTAGTGGATGGGTATTTCGCGGTTCATGCTCTGCTCGAGAGAGATGAGGGTCTCTGTGGCTGTGACACCCGGTATGTGCTGAATCTTGTCGTTGAGCAGCTCCATAAGGTGCTGGTTGTCGCGGGCGTAGAGCTTGATGAGCATAGTGTAGGGGCCGGTGGTGAAGTGGCACTCCACTACCTCCTGTATTTTTTCGAGCTCTGGCACCACATCGCGGTACATAGAGCCACGCTCGAGTTTCACTCCAATATATGTGCAGGTGGCATAGCCGAGCACCTTTGGGTTGACGCGGTAGCCGGAGCCTGTGATAACGTTCATGTCGATCATGCGCTGAATGCGCTGGTGAATTGCAGCACGCGACACGCCACACTCAAGAGCAACGTCCTTTGAAGGGATTCGGGCGTTTCGCATAATGATTTCAAGAATCTTTTTGTCGAGATTGTCGATCTTTTCCATGTCAATGTGGTGTTTTTTCTATTCGAATAGTGCAAATTTATAGCAAATTTTTAAGAAAACCGCATAAAAAAGCAACAAAATGTAGCTTGGTTGCTGTTTTTTATGAATTTTTTGCGCTAAATGCTTGGGTGTTATATTGTGCGGCGGGCAAAAATGAGAGGAAAACAAAGGCGGGTCAGGCTGTCGCAGCCTCCCGCCTTTATAAAAATATGAATAAATGTGGTAGTGTTTCGGGTTACTTCTTGCTCTCCTCTACGCCTACAGTTTCCACTTCGAAAATGAGGGTCTCATTTGGCTCGATAGATGGGCCGCGACCTTCAACGCCATAGGCGAGGTCGCCGGGGATGTAGAGCGTGTATTTTGCACCGGGCTTCATCATGAGGAGGCCTTCCTTGAAGCCGGGAACTACACCCATGGGCGACATCGAAACGGGGTTCTCCTTCTGGGCGTCGAACTCGGATCCGTCGATGTGCTTGCCCACATACTTCACCATGATGCGGTCGGTGGTCTTGAAGCACTCGCCGGCGCCTTCGTTGATTACCTTGTAGGCGAGTCCGCTTGCAGTCTTTTTGATGTCTTTATCCTGGGCCATCTGAGCGGCGATGTAGTCGGCGCCGGCTTTCTTGTTTGCGATAGCCTTTGGATCGTTCTCCTTAGCCTCGCGAGTGACGCGCTGCATGAGCTCCATCACCTTCATCTGGATGGCTTGTGGATCCTTTGTGGAGTCGGCGCGGAAAGCCTTCTTGAACTCGTTGAGAACAATCTGGGTGTTGAACTCCACTTTCTGAGTTTGCTTCATGTTGCGGAACATGTTGACGAGCTGGTTTCCGAGGCCGATACCCATGATGTAGCTGACGTCGCTGGTGTCGGCGTTAAGAACCAGTTCCATACCCTTTATGAAAGATTCCTTGTTGAGCTTGGCAGAGTCGGGGCCGTGCTGGAGCTCGCCGGCAACGCCGTATCCATACATTTCACCGAACAATGCGCTGAGCGAGTCGGTGGGGGTTTTCAGTTCACTGTTGCTTGAGCCATTGCAGCTCATAAACGACGAAGCAGCCACAACGGCGGCAACGGCGAGAATAGAAATTTTTTTCATTTCTTGTGTAATTAATAAAGATGTATGTATTTTTTTTGTTTCAGTTGTTTTGCTTTTATGTGCGCACGGCTTGTGCCGCGAGGCGCTTGTGGGAGTTAGCGGGAGGCCATTTGGTCTTTTTCCACCTTGATGAGCTGCACGTCGAAGATGAGCGTCATGTTGGGGCCAATCAAACCGCCTGCGCCGTTGGGCCCGTAGGCAAGGTTGGATGGGATGAAGAGGCGCCACTCGGCACCGGGCTTCATCATCTGCAGGGCCTCAACCCAGCCGGGAATCACCTGCGTCACGCCAAATGTGGCGGGCTCGCCGCGCTCCACCGAGCTGTCGAACACCGTGCCGTCAATGAGCGCGCCGGTGTAGTGCACCGTCACGCGGTCGTTCTTGGTGGGGCACTCGCCCTCACCCTCCTTTATCACCTGGTATTGCAGGCCCGAGGCAGTCACCTTCACCTCTTCGCGCTTGGCGTTCTCGGCAAGATAGGCCTCGCCGGCCTTGAGGTTAACCTCCTTGTTCTGCTCCTCCATCTCGGTGAAGAAGCGGTTGATCACCTCCTTAGCCTCCTCCACTGTCATCTTCGCGCCTTCGCCCGAGAAAGCGGCACGCACGCCATCGGTGAAGTCCTCATAATTGAGCGAAGTGATGCCCGAGCGGCGGAAGTTGTTGCCCATCGAGAGGCCAAGAGCATAGCTTATTTTATCCATGATTGAAAAAAACTGTATGTTTCGTAATTACTAAAATAAAGAAAATTATAACACAGATATAGCCGTGTGGCATCGACCCGACGACACCGCATGGCCATTTCAGCTTGCAAAATTAGTGTAAATCAGCGCACAAACAAAATAATTCGCCAACTTTTTAACTTTTTCACATTCGCCAAGCATCTTTAATGAGCCGAAGCCCCCACAAGCCTTAGAAATAGCCGTCGCCTGAAGAATATTATTGACACTCAATATCATCAGTATTTTTCATGAAGAGCATAAAAAATTGGGGAAATTACACTTTTTCCCAAAAATCTGCATCGCAAAATTACACTTTTTCCCGAAACGCCACACAAAGGGTCCCTCCTTGCATGGCTACCCCATTGCGACGCCGCTTCTTATTGATATATTTGCTGAAGCACCTTCTCAAGATATGGTTTGTATTTCGGATTAGTATTAGGGCTTTTATACATCGCATATACTATATCTTGATATTCTTGTGGATGCAATTTGCATACAACCCTTTCTTGCTCAATATTCTTCAAGAATTGCTCTTTAGTAGCCTCTTGAACGCCGTAATCAAAAGGAATAACACAGTTCTCTGAGAATTTGAAGGGGTGATTGGCTTCATCCATGCCTACTTCCACATTCATATCAAAAAAATATCCAACAATTTTATTCTCGCGTTTTACATATCCATGTGTAAGTTGATTAAAATCACATCCCACATGATAGTTCTTTGTGGTCGTAAAACATGTAACTATTCTCAATTCATCATCCTGATAAATTGTCACAAAATACTTAAATTTGGGTTTATGGATATTCTTCACATAGGCATATACGACTTCTCCCGGCTCAAACATATTCCACTCAATTTATAATTTGCCATTGAGTTGTGCCTGGAAGCCGACATTCCATTTTGCATCCTCGTAAACTTCACACAAATTCTCATCTCCTTGAATGAGATCCACCAGATCTATGCGGCAGTCAGATTTCCCATCAACAAATTCAACATGATGGTCTGATCTGGTTTTAGTCCATAAAGCATCTGGCAAGTGAGTCTGATCAGTAAGCCAATCAGCACTCTTATCCCCATACTTAGATAGTTCCTCATCAACTATGGATAAATCATATTCGCTTAATTCCCCAAAAGGCCCATTCGGATCGTTGTTGATGGGATATAGAGGATATATAATGACCTTATTATCTGCTGACCGTTTAGTTTTCACAAATTCAGAAAAGAAATTATTCTTCTCTTTTATAGAATAAACTTCAGGAGCAACAGGTCCTTTTTCCCAAACGTAATAGTCTAACCATGTCAATGGGAATCCGCGAAGCCTCATAAATCGCTCATCTATTAAATAGATTATTTTGAGCATCTTGCGCATACTGATTTCAGGAACCTTATTAGCTATATATGCCAATAATGCCCCATTCTTTTTTCTATTTGCTGTTATTCCTAAGCTCACGGTCATTTTCAATTTGGTATGCAAAGTTACCACGTTTTCTTCATAGACGCAAACTTTTGCGAAATAAAATCTCTTTTGTAGCGGTAATGTCGTCAATGTCGGCAGGGCAGATGCTGATAATCCTTTTGGCAAAGAGTGTAAGGGAAGAAAAGGATTGTGGGACTATGAACAGAGAGTATTTTTTCACTTTGTTCTCACTACTGTATTGTAAATTCGGTGGCAGACACAAAAAAACGGATTCCCCCACCTGGCTGTGGCTTGGGGGAATCCGTAATTTTTTGCACTATTGCGGTGGGATTACATCGCGAGCTTGGTGGCGCGGCCGGCTACTTTCACCACGTAGAGTCCGCGCTGCGGCACGGGCACTTCGGTGGCTGTGCCGCTGTAGATGCACACTCCGGAGGCACTGTAAACCTCCACTCGTGCGCCCTCAGCACCCTCCACGCGAATCACGCCATTCTCTCCACGCACCTTGGCGGCGGTGCTGCTCACTCCCTCAACGCCGGTACCGGTGCCTACGGTCACTTCGCAGGTGGCGGTGAGGTCGCTGCCGTCGGTGGTGTGGCAAGTGATTATAGCCTTGCCGTCGGACGCTCCAATAATGGTGATTGAGCCATCGCTGTTGGCCTTATACCTCACAACGCTCTCATCGCTGCAGCTCCACTCGCATGGTCTGTCGGGAGTGCCTTCGGGCAAGAACACCGGATAAATCACAGCAGTCTTGTTCCTTGATAGAGTAATCTCCGATGGGTCAAGCTCAAGTTCAGGAACTACCGTCACTTCACAAGTTGCAGTGAGGTTGCTGCCATCGGTTGTGCGGCATGTGATAGTGGCATTACCATAAGCTATGGCGGTTACAATAATCGAGCCATCAAGATTCTTTATAAATGTCGCAACGCCCTCATCGCTACAACTCCACTCGAAATTCTTGCTTGAAATGTCGTCGGGAGTATATATTGCATTGATTCTGTAGCTCTTGTTGGGCGATAGTGACAGCTCGGCAGGGCTTAGCTCAAGCGACTCGGCGATGATTGCATCAACAGTTACTTGGCAATTGGCCATAGCTCCGCTACCATCAATTGCACAAGCAGTGATTGTGGCACTGCCCTCACGCCGGCGAGTAACCAAGCCGTTTTGGTCAACAGTTGCTATTAATGGGTCGCTTGATGTCCAATAGAGATCTTTCAGTGTAGCATCGGCTGGCGTGACAGTAGCTTCCAGGCTTGCACTTTTAGTGGTAGTGGTGATGTGCAGACTCTCGGCATTGAGTGCAATAGAAGTGACAGGTGTTGAAATTTCTTGTAATGTCATTTTTCCCCAATTCTCATCCATCCAATACGATATGTAGGCATCCGGTGATACATATACAGTAGCACTGGATGAAAACATATTTGCTGAAATTACAGGTGGTACAGAAGCAAGCGGCACAATTTTGCCACTAAAGTTTGAAGATAGTAGATTGTCAGATAATTGTGTTACATTTTCGCCGATAACGAAAGTGCAATTTGTATTGAATACAGAGGAATAGTATGTCCCGATTGTGCAGTTTGTGGCATTATAGAATACCATCGCAAGGTTATTGCAATAAGCGTATCTATTATTAGTTGATTATCAGTATTATACGCTCTAAACGGTAGAAAAGTGGCTATGTGGATTCTGTTTAGATACGAAAAGGTAATATTTAACGTATTTAACTTTTAGTTACACCAAAAACCAATGAAAAGGGATAGGATGAGGTGTTTCTACTGAAACCGCAGTATGAAAAGCAAAGGAGTCATACAGATTTTACTATGGTTCACGCATCTAAAAAATGGTATACATATAACTTTGCAACCGAGTTGCAAAGTTTATTTGCTATCTTTGCAGCCAAATTGAAAATATAATGAAGCAGAAGCTCTACATAACTATTTTGGCTTTGACAACAATTGTTTTGTTGGCATTGTCGTTTATACCGCACCATCATCACGAAAGTGCGGTATGTACCGTTGTGGAGCATTGCAATAGCGACAACGCTGACAATGACAAACATACGTCACATAAGGACGATGGAACAAAGTGCTTCGAACAAGGCAGTTGGGATGTTGTGTCAGTAAAGACTTTACATACAAGTAACATACATTATTTATATCATGCAATAGTATGGGCTTTATCTCGTATTATGGGATGGGTGTCAGAACCAACTAAGACGGTGTTTGACACTCGCATACCTATTATTATAAAGGCGGAACTATTGCGGATAAATGGACTTAGGGCACCTCCTTTTTATCGTTTCTAATAGCGTTGTTTCTTTTAAGGGGGGCAACGTACAGCGACTATACCTATTCATATGGAAGGTATAGTTACAAATCAATCATTTTTATTATGAACTTGCAAGTGCTTCAGTGTTTGGAGCACAGGCATTAGTTATTGCAAAATGTCAATTAAGGAAATTCTGGCGCTTGGCGCACTGGCTTTTCCTCTTTTGTCGTATGCACAAAGCAAAGACAGCTTGACATTCACACAAGATAGCACAGACATGACTTCTATGAAGAGGTCAAGTGTCGTGCCTTATATTATACCAATGTCACTTATGTCGTATGGAACGGCAGAGGCTATTGTTATGAATAAAGGCAGGATGCTGAACTATGCTATCGGACATGAGGTTATAACCCACAAGCCAATAGCCATAGGGATTGATGACTATACACAGTATGTGCCAGCTGTAAGCGTATTGGCATTAAATCTGTGCGGAGTAAAAAGTTGTCATAACCTAAAAGAACAAACGATGCTGTTGGGGTTGTCAAGTTTGCTGACGGCTATATCCGTAAATGGCTTGAAATACACAGTAAGAGAGATGCGTCCTAATGGCTCACGTCGCAAATCTTTTCCATCTGGGCATACAACAGTTGCCTTCATGGGGGCAGAACTCTTGTGGCAAGAATACAAGGACACTTCACCGTGGATAGGTATAGGTGGTTATGTCATAGCTGCAAGTACAGGAGCATTGCGTGTGTATAACAACAAGCATTGGATAGGAGACGTGGCATTTGGAGCAGGATTGGGTATTCTGTGTACGAAATTGGCATACAAGTTATATGAGCCGATTTCACGCAAGATGCACAACAAACAGTCCAAGCGAACAAACACTGTCTATCCATATTATAACGGACAACAAGGAGGACTAGCACTAACTAGGGATATTCAGTTAATGGCTTGAATTTCCAACCGGGGAAAGGCCCGTGAAGGTCATATATCGGTATGGTTTTGATTTTGCCGGCAAATTTTCAGTTCTCGGCGCATGAAATAGGGCATTTTTGGGTTGGAAGGGTATAA
>JAQXTJ010000194.1 GCA_029219425.1 Bacteroidales bacterium | reverse complement strand
TAACACAAAAATCGCTGACATCTCTGCCAGCGATTTTTTAGTAATCTGAGTGTGGTCACAAAATTTTTCATAGTCAGTTGTGCCACAGAGAGCTATGAAAAGTGTTTTTGTGGTACACTTTGACATTTCGTAGTCAAAATGTGGTACCAAAACAGCCTCTTTTAAGCGTCTTTGAAAATTCAATATATTTTAACTAAATTCTTTAATTTTGGTGTATATTAAAGAAATATTTGCATTAATTAAATTTTCCGAAACAGGATAAAAGCTGCCTTTGATTAACTGCGACATTGTTTATAAGGTGAATAAAGTCTGTCCCCAGATTCAAGATTCAAGGTCATTTTTCAGTTGAAATTGTGTGAAATATGGTAAATATGTCGTAACTTTGCAGCAGTTTGGCCGTAGCCTTGCCACAGTGTGTCATTGTGCGCTCGCCTTGCTTCAGTTTTGCAACAGAGTTTTAGGTTTACTTATATTTCAAACATCTTATCAATCAACCAAATGAATTTTACAGGAGGTATTGAGTTTAAGCCAAAGTTCATATCAGAGCTTAAACACTACAACGCGGCAAAATTTAAGGACGACCTCATTGCGGGTCTGGTAGTGGGAATCGTGGCTTTGCCACTGGCCATCGCTTTCGGTATAGCGAGCGGCGTGACGCCCACAGTGGGACTAATCACTGCCATCATCGGTGGTTTCTTGGTGTCGGCTCTTGGCGGCAACAGCGTGCAGATTGGCGGTCCCACCGGAGCTTTTATCGTGATTGTATATAACATCATTCAGCTCTACGGGCTCCAGGGACTGGCAATTGCCACCTTCATGGCTGGAGTGATACTGGTGCTGCTTGGCCTGTTCCGCCTTGGCACGGTGATTAAGTTCATTCCTTATCCCATTGTGGTGGGATTCACGAGCGGTATTGCGCTCACCATTTTTTCAACGCAGATAGTTGACCTTTTCGGACTCACGGTGGATAAGGTGCCGGGCGACTTCATATCGAAGTGGGCCGTGTATATCGCCAATTTCGGCACTATGCACCTGCCCACGCTCATCGTTGGCCTGGTGACGATTGCCATCATCGTGGCTGCGCCATACGTGTCGAAGAAGCTGCCGGGAGCGCTCATTGCCATTGTGCTGATGACGCTGGTGGTGTATGCGCTCAAGAGCTTTGCCGGGGTGGAGGGTATTGAGACTATCGGCGACCGCTTTGGCCGACTGCCGGCCGAGATGCCGCTGCCCCACTGGCTTGGACTGAACATGACCACCATCAATGTGCTGCTGCCCTCGGCGTTCACCATAGCCGTGCTGGGCGCGATTGAGTCGCTGCTCTCGGCCACCGTGGCCGATGGCGCCACCGGCAACAACACCCGCAACAACACCGAGCTTATAGGCCAGGGTATTGCCAACATGGCTGTGCCTTTCTTCGGAGGCATTCCCGTGACTGGCGCCATTGCCCGCACCATGACCAATATCACCAACGGCGGACGCACCCCGGTGGCTGGCGTGGTGCACGCCATCGTGCTGCTGCTCATCTTCCTGTTCTTGATGCCACTCATCAACTTTGTGCCCATGGCGTGCCTCGCAGGCGTGCTCGTGATGGTGGCCTACAACATGAGTGGATGGCGCACCGTGGTGAGCATTTTCAAGAACCCCAAGTCAGACGTCACGGTGCTCATCGTCACCTTCCTGCTCACCGTTATTTTCGACCTCACAATTGCCATTGAGATTGGTCTGCTGCTCGCCATTGTGCTCTTCTTGAAGCGCGTGATGGAGAACACACAGATTAAAGTGTTCAGCGACCAAATCGACATTGCCGACGGCACCGAATCTACTCAGCACGAGGTGCTCAAGGTGGCAAAGGGCGTGGAGATTTATGAAATCGACGGCCCGTTCTTCTTTGGTGTTGCAACGAAATTCGATGAGATGATGCGCAGCATGGGCGACAAGCCGCTGGTGCGAATCATCCGCATGCGCAAAGTGCCGTTCATCGACTCCACCGGCATCCACAACCTTGAGATTCTCATAGGCTCCTCGCAGAAGGAGGGTATCCATGTGGTGCTCTCGGGCGTCAACCCGAGCGTGAAGGAGGTGCTGCTCCATGCAGGCGTGGACAAGCTCGTGGGCAGCGACCATATTTGCGACCACATCACAAAGGCTGTGGTGATGGCCAACAAGATTGCCGACAGCCATGGCAAGCTCCAGGAGGTGAACTGGTAATACGGGGCTTATGAAACGAAAAACGAGAAAAAAAGCCAAAGACAATGGCTTGCTGCACTCTTTGCGCAGCAAGCTCATTGGCGGCTCGTGGGCTGCGGTGATAGTGGTGATTCTCTACTTCATCGTGAGGTTCATCTCTGCCACCAATGCTGCCGAGAGTGCCGCCGAGGCTGCCGCTATCAGCCGCGGACAACTTATGCAAGTGGTGCTGCCCGAGGGCATGAACTCGGTGACCTGCACCTACAAGGGCTTCACCTCGCACTTCAATCCCACCTACCACATTCCTAATGTGGTGATATATGAGCTAACCGGCAATGAGACCGAAGGCTCCACCCCACGCCACAACAACTTCATCACCGATGAGGGCGTGGAAGGCTGCGCCACTCCGCAGGACTACAGCTACTCGGGCTACGACCGAGGCCACATGGCTCCCGCCGGCGACATGAAGTGGGACGACAAGGCGATGCGCCAGTCGTTCTATATGACCAACATCTGTCCGCAGGTGAAGGCACTCAACACCGGAGCGTGGAACCGGCTCGAAAGCCGCGTGCGCGAATGGGCCAAGCGCGACAGCGTGCTGATAGTGGCCACCGGACCCATACTGTCCGACCCGATGCCCACCATTGGCGACTCGAAGGTGGCTGTGCCGCCACGCTTCTTCAAGATATTGCTGGCATCGCACGCGCAGCCCATGCGTGCCATTGCCTTTATCTACGACAACGCCCGTGCCACCGGCGACCTGGAGCAGCACGCAGTGAGCGTGGATGCTGTGGAAGAGGCCACGGGCATCGACTTCTTCAGCAATCTGCCCGATGAAGTGGAGGACGCTGTGGAGGCACAGTGCGACCTCTCGCAGTGGAATCAGCGCATCAAGCGGTAGGCTCCTTGGGCTGTGGGCAATGAGCTGTGGGCTGCGAGTCTGGCAGTAAAAAGCCGGTAATTAGCCCAAGGCTCACAGCTCATAGCCCAAGGCTCACAGCTCAGGGCTAAAAAATATTAAAACAAAGAGATATGATGATTGATACACTAAGCAACGAGGATACTATTTGCGCCATTTCCACCCCGGCGGGAATGGGCGGAATCGCCGTGATTCGCGTGAGCGGGGCCGACGCTATCACCACAGTGAGCCGCTGCTGGCACGGCGCGGCACTGAGCGACATGAAGAGCCACACAGCACATCTGGGACAAATCATCGACCCGGCAGCCGATGGCTCGCTGCTCGACGAAGTGGTGCTCACCCTCTTTCGCGCCCCACACTCTTTCACCGGCGAGGATGTGATAGAGATTTCGTGCCATGGAAGCCGCTGGATTCAGCAAGAGCTTGTGAATCTGCTCATTCGCTGTGGCTGCCGCGCCGCCACAGGGGGCGAGTTCACGCGCCGTGCATTCAGCAACGGCCGCCTCGATCTGTCGCAGGCCGAAGCTGTGGCCGATGTGATAGCCTCCTCGTCGCGTGCATCACACCGCATAGCCATGAGCCAGATGCGCGGCGACTTCAGCCGCGAGCTGAGCGGACTGCGCGAGCAGTTGCTCCACTTCGTGTCGCTCATGGAGCTTGAGCTCGACTTCAGCGAAGAAGAAGTGGAATTTGCCGACCGCAGCCACCTCATCACCCTTGCCGAGCAGATTCAGGGCGTAGTGACGCGCCTCACCGAGTCGTTTGCCGTGGGCAACGCCATAAAAAACGGCCTCCCCGTGGCAATCGTCGGCGAGACCAACGCCGGAAAATCCACCCTGCTCAATTATCTTCTGCACGACGACCGCGCCCTGGTGAGCGACATTCACGGCACCACGCGCGACGTGATTGAGGACACCATAACGCTTGGAGGCACCCTATTCCGCTTCATCGACACCGCCGGCATTCGCGACACCACCGACCGCATCGAGGCAATGGGCATAGAGCGCACATTCAGCAAGATGAGCGAGGCACAGATAGTGCTGTGGGTGATCGACGGCACCACACCGGTGGCTGCCATCGAGCCACTTGCCGCGCGAATACTGCCCACCGTGGCACCCGGCAGCCACCTCATCGCCGTAATCAACAAAGCCGACCTCATCACCGACACTCAGCACGCCACACTGCGGCAAGCACTCACCGCGCTACTCCCCGACGGCACACCCACAGTGAACATAAGCGCCCGTGAGCACACCAACCTGAACGCGCTACAGGCCGAGCTAATCCACGCAGCAGCCATTCCCGAGGCCGACGCCAACCAGGTGATAGTGACCAACGCCCGACACTATCAGTCCCTCACCCACGCCGGCGAGGCCATAGCCCGCGCCATCCACGGGCTGCGTCAGGGCATCAGTGGCGACTTCGTGAGCCAGGACATACGCGAGTGCATGCACTATCTGGGCGAAATCACCGGCGAAATCACCCCCACCCACATCCTCACCACCATCTTCCAGCACTTCTGCATCGGCAAATAATTGAATTAAAACAACGACAAACAATCATAAGCAAAAAGCAGAAACCGCTGATTTTCAGCGGTTTCTGCTTTTTAACACTTTGCCGGTTGCTCGTTGATTTTCCACAATTTTACCCCTATTTTTGTAAAAATTTCTACCGCGAACGAGGTGGCAACATTTTTAACTGTTATTAACGGCATTTTTGAGACGCCGTGAGAAAGTCGGAAAATGTGATTCAATGTCCAACTTTGAGACGCAGTGAGACGTATCCCACAGTGATGATTCCAGGCTCAGATGAGACGCAGTGAGACATAACGCATATTTGTGATGGTAGGCTCAGATGAGACGTGGTGAAACACAGTGAGACGTGGTGAAACAAAATGAGAAATGTTTTTTACAAAAATCACGAAGATAAGGAATTATGGAATTTACATTGTATTGCCAGTGGTGTGGAACTCAGTTCCGCACTCACAAAATGACCGCAAGATACTGCTGTCAACGTTGCAGTAAATTAGCTTATAAGGCACGAAAAAAGACTGAGAAAATTAAGGCTTTTGATGCTTCGAAAGTCAAGAATCAGACGATAGAAAACAAGCCTTTTCTATCGCCGACTGAGGTAGGAACGTTGTTGGGACTGAGTCGGGCAACGGTCTATCGACATTTAGCATTGGGGCGAATAAAGTGTGTGAGAATAGGCTGTAGAACCCGAATCAGGCGCATCGATATTGAGAAGGTGTTTGATAAAGCCATAGTTTGCCGAAAACGGAAAAAGGACGACAGGCCGACAGAGCTGTATTATTCCACAAAGGAAATCCTGGAAAAATTTGGAATTGAGAAGAAGACGCTTTATAGGCGATGCCGTATGTATGGAATAGAGAAGATTGCCGACGGTAATAGGACTCTCTATGATCGCGCTCTAATAGATAAATATTTCGACGACTTGATTGAAGACGTTGACCTTCACCGCTATTACACAATGGCGGAGGTGATGAAGCGATATGGAATGACCCGCAGTGCGGTGACGACATTTGTAATGCGTAATGCAATTCCGCGAATCAAGAAGCATCACGATGTCTATTACTCGCGAGCACATTTTGATGCAGCCCGACAGAAAATGGGAGGCTTCAATCCTGAATATTATTCATACGCTGAGATAAAAGATAGTTATGGATTTAATCGCGACCAGATAAGATATTATGTAAACAAGTATCAGATTCCACACAAGAAGCAAGGAAGTTTTACGCTCGTTTTGCGTAGCGGTTTTGACTTCGTGATGAAACAGCACATGGGCGGAAATGCCGTGAAAAGAGAATTATAGTGAAATGAAACGGTGATGAAGTTTTTCAGCGTTGTTTCTTTATGGAAATTTGCAGAAAAAACAATATTAACCATAAAAACCAGTAAGGAATATGAATATCTGTAAAAATGTCGCGTTGAGAGCGCGTGAATTGAAAAATGGAATGCTCTCACTATATCTGGATTATTATCCGGCATATCGCAATCCAGATACTCGCCAGGTGTGGAAACATGAGTCGTTGGGAATCTACATTTATGCCAAACCGAGGAATGCTCGAGAGCGGAAGTTTAATGATGAGATGATGGAGAAGGCTGAGGCAATTCGTTGCACACGATTCACCGAGGTGATCAATGAGCGCTATGCTTTCTTCGACCAGAAGCGAATAAGCCAGGGCGATTTTTTGGCTTATTTCAAGCAACAGCTCAAAAAGCACGATACGAAATGGACATATGTGTATCAGCACTTCTGCAAATATGTAGATGGAGTATGTACGTTTGGAGAAGTCAATCTGTCGCTCTGCAATGGGTTTAAGGAGTATCTGCTGTCGGCACGAAAACTCAGTGACGAGAGCAAGTATATCTCGCATAACTCGGCAGTGGGTTATTGGTCAACGTTTAGAGGATTGCTCAAGCTGCTGTATCGCAACAAACTTATTCCGGAGAATCTTAACGAAAATCTCGACAAACTTGATTGCGTAGATGTGAAGAAAGTGGCATTGTCGAGTGAAGAAGTGGTGCGCCTTGCCGAAACACCGTGTGAGATACCGCTGCTGAAGCAGGCTGTGCTGTTTTCGTGCCTGACAGGGTTGCGACGAAGCGACATTTTGGCGTTGCGTTGGGAAGATATAGTGGACTATGAGGTAGGAGGAAAGTGCCTGCACATTGTCACCCAGAAAAATAAGCGGGAAGATGTGATACCTATCAGTCCTGAAGCCCTTCAGCTGATTGGATATTCGCCCGAGAAAAAAGGAAAGGTGTTTGCCGGTTTCAAAATCTCGTGGCTTTGCTATCAGATGAAGAATTGGATAAAGCAAGCGGGTATCAACAAGAAGATTTCGTTTCACTCCTTTCGACGCACCTTTGCTACACTGCAAGCTGCAGCCGGAACCGACCCGCACACCATACAGATGCTGATGGGGCACAGAAGCATCATCACTACCGAGCGCTACATAAAGACCGTAGATCAGAATCTGCTTGATGCCAGTGCCAGAATCACGCTGAAACGCAGCAGCTTAAACTCCGGCAATCCACCCACCGCTACTTGATAAATGCTTTGGGGTGAGGAGCGGTGGGGTGTGCTTTGGGAGAGGAGCGGTGGGGTTATCCTCAGAATCCCGCTCTTGCTGTTGATTAGCGGCAAGAGCGGGATTCGCATTATTTGCGTAGCGCCGAAAGAGGCAGCCTGCGCTGGGGTTAGAGCCAGTGGTAGTGGGCATTGAGGGTGGTGAAGAGCAGGTAGCCGAAGAAGGCGAGTCCGAGGGTGAAGAATGGCCAGATGAACCACTGGGCGAAGTGCCCGAAGTAGCAACCGTCGTATTCGCGGTAGCGTTGGCGCACCCTTTCGCGCTCGTCGGCAAGCATTTCGCTGATTTCTCTGAAATGCTTACGGTTACATTCGATCATCCATTGTCGCTGCTTGGAAAAAAGCGCTTCGATCCGCTCCATATCGGCATCAGAGGTGTGAACTGCCACGTTCAGCCGCGACGGGGCTTCCTCTATCACGCCATCGATGTGGTCGTTGATGGTATCGACTTTTTTATTGATCACCCTTACGGAGTCGTTCAGTGCTGATTCTGCACGCTTTGCCTGTTGGATTGAGGTTTCCAGCGAGAGTTTGCTGTTGATTACTGCTGTTATCAACTTTTCGATATCGCTGCCCAACTGACGGAGTTCGGGCACTTGATCGATAATTGCTTGCTTGGCTTGCAAGGTTTCCATTTCATGCTCCACTTCGTTCATCATTTCGTCGAAGTCGGGCGTTTCTTCTGTTTTATTGCTTCTTTTAATCATAATTATGTGTGTGTTTTTTTTAACGGTGATAATGATAACGTGGTCGGGGTTTCATCATAGAGTGTGCCATACGTATGCACCTGCGGGCAAACTGCCGCTCGTCTTCGTCGTCCTTCTTGCCCCAGCCCGACTGTGGCGCAGAGCCGCCGCCTCCACAGGAAACTGAGATGGAAGTTGCAGCATCGACGTAGCCCAGGAAGAGCAGTATCACAACGTCCATGACGTCTTTCTTCGTTGCGGCATTGTTGTCATCGGGCACTTGCGATTCGTTGAAAATAATGTCTAACAACGAGGTGGGAATCCTTACAATCTCGGCATCATTGCCGATTCTGACAGCTATATGCGAATACGACGGCTTTGCGACTGCCGGCCCGGTGGTGGAAGTTTCCAAAGGAACCTTGGTCGCGGTCTTCTCCCGGACTTTCAAAGGAGTTTTCGCGATTTCCGGCTTCGGGTGCAGTTTTTGCCAAGTGGTCTCAATTGTAGAGACCATGAATTTCCTGCCGATTTCGGACGCCTTGAAGATCGATGCGTTTTTCCCGATGGTATAGCCCACAAGTTTCTTTTTACTGTCGTAACGTGGCATTACTTCGTAGCCGTTTTTGCGCAGCAATCTGAAGAAAAGGCGAATGTCGAAATCAGGCATGTTCCGCAGCGTGTTTTCGCATATTCGGGCAATCTCCGCCTTGCGCATCGCGCGAATCTCCTTCGGCTGCTTCCACCCATGACGCATGTTGATGATTTCCGCAGCCTTCATTGCACGGATGTGAATATCGTGGACATCATTCGTGTTGCCGTCAAGATCGACGCGGCAGCAGTCGATGTGCAGGTGCAGAGTGCCCGACTTTGAGTCGGTGTGCAATGCACCCACATTCATTGAATTGCGGAAATTGGTCTTGACCTCCCGGTTCATGCCCTTGGGGACGATGGCGAGTGAGTCAATAACATCCAAGGCTTCATCGTGAAGCGCAACCCAGTCGGACATCGTGAAGTTTGCCGATTCCTCCTTCGATGGGGAAATCACAAAATTCACCATGAGCCGTTCGAGTTTCCTTCCCATGGTGCGACCCGACTGGTGCAGCAGGCAATGATGTTTCATCATGTACCAGATGGCGGTGGGGTCGAGCCCATCGGGAAGATAGTTGAGCTTGACCGTCTTTGCGTTCTCCTTCTCCATCGCGTAGCGCAGGGAGTTGCCGCCGTAGGACACTGCTTTTGCGAGAATAATCATGGTGCCTCCTTTTCTTTGGTTAGTACACTTGATGTGATGTTCTCCTCTATGTGGCGCCAATGTCGGACAAGCCCGGCAACGGCATCAATCCACCAGCGCATGAATTTCGTGCTCCTGAAATAGTGCGACTTTTCCTCAGCCGTTCTCGTGGCGAGAACGTTGCTGATTTTTATCAAATCCGTCCTTGCGATAGCGAGCGAATTGAGGGCTTCGACCTCGTCACTGGTGAGACGCTTGCGTGGACGGTGCTTCAGTGCTGCCGCCACCACATAGCGGCTCAGGCTCAGACCGCACTCTGCGGCGAGCTCACGAAGCTTTTCGAGTTCATCTCGGGTGCAGCGGAAGGTGTGGACTTCCGTCGGTGTTTTCCGTTGGGTATTTTGTTTCATTTTGTGCTGATTATGTGGTTGAGGTCTGCGAGCCTGCGAGCAGCCGGCTAAAACTTTTAGGAGTGCAAAACCCGGACAGGGGTTTTGTAATACAAAAGGATTTCTCGAAAAGTACCGACAAAAAGCCGGTGCTTTAACCATCAAAATTCCCGGGCGAGATTGAATCTGTGCAACCAGCCGGAATACCGCCTTCAGGCTCATTCCTGGGACTATCCGGGACCCGTTCTGACCACAAGGCTCGCCTACCTCACCTCGTGATTAGACATTTGTGTATGCTTTCCCAGGCGCGGCATTGCCGGCTTCGGCAGATGTAGATTGGCAGCCTGTATTGGACTCGACCGCCTTACGGGAATCTTGTCTGCCGGCCTTTGCACAATAAGCCTTCTCCAAAGGCACTTTAGTATCGGGCGTATTGCTGCCACTTGGGCGGGGAGTCTTCACTGCAGAAGTAACGGAAGAATCGCTACAACAGTTAAACTCACCCACTTTGTCCGCGCCAATAATCCCCGGCGAAATGAGGGAAGGGGAACAGCTTGGTTGAGAATACTTCCTCACCCCGTAGGATCGAGATTTACCACTGCCCATGGCAGCCATTTCCCTGTCGGGGTACATTGTGTCTTCAGCCTCAATTGCTACAACCCTTGGCGGCGGAACCTCCGCGTGGAAGATTCCCGAGCCGCCGGCATTAGGCTTCGACGCAAACTGGTTCTTCACGAGCCTGCCATTCACATACCACCCCGACAGCGAGTGCAGCGTGTGGACTCTGACATCTCCCACCTTCTGCGACGAGGAAATACCAAGCGCCTCCATCGCCTCGATCAGTTTGGGAACCGTCTTACGATCCATACCCCAGAGACGGGCAAGTCGGGAGTTGTCTATAGCGACTTGCCCGGGCAGGATTTCCAGTTGTTGCGTCTTGCTCAGCTGCACAAATTCCGATTCACGCGCAGCAAGCCCGACCAACGACATAAAACAGTCCATTCGGTCAATCTTGTACTTCTTGCTGCGAAGGAACTCCACCTGTCCACCGGACAGCGTGAAGCAAAAATAAAAATGTTCATCAACCATTTTTTTAATGAAATTTAAGTTATACATAATGTGTTCTTGAATAATGTGGGCTCAACTTTTCACTGGAAAGACAGTTCTGAACCCGTAGCTGAATTTCCATTCACGATGCCGAGGAGATCCCCGTCAGAAGCCTGACTGTGACAACGCAGCCGAGCCGGGTTTGCGGCGGTGGGTGCGGAGGATTGTGGCGTTGAGTTCGGTGTCGGTGAGAGGGAGGGGATTTTTCCGCTGCACCTCGAGCCACTTGTCGATTTCGTCGGGATAGAGCACCCAGCGCTTGCCCGACTTGATGCCGGGAATTTCGCCGAGCGACAGTTTCTGGTAGATGGTGCCGAGCGGAATTCCAGTGTATTCAGCCACTTCGCGCGGATTCATCGGCTTGCGCCGGTTGTCGTTTTTCTGCTGAGTTATTGATTTCTGAAGGTCGGTCAGCAACGCCTTCAAGCCCTCAACTTCGTCCCGAAGCCGGGCAACGACCATAGGCAGGTCGTTGAATGTGAGTGTTTCATTTTCCATTGATTTACAGCGATTTGGTTTTGAATCGCAGCGCAAAGTAAGGGAATTATACCACCGTTAATCGGTTAATCATCAGTACATTTGCTTTTCACGATGGTTTCACGGTTGTTTGCCATTGCTCATGCTATTCTGTGCCGTCGTCGCATAATGGCGAATGTACAGAAACAGCCACAAAGGGCAAAGCACGATGTGGCTTAGAACGGAGGCTTCAAGCAGAATGCATATCGTGGTGTGAGAATGCGATTGAGCCGGGCTTGGGGCGATCGAGCTTGATGCGACCCTTGTAGGCATCGACGGTGAAATTGCGGATAGTGTCGTCCTCGATGCCGGCAAATTCCTTCGGGAAAAGAGCCTTGGCGAAACGCAGTCGGCATGTGCCGTTGTAGCCCTTCTCACGGTCGAGACGCTCACCGATATTCCACACGAAGTGGCGCAGCTCAACAGTGGTCAGCGCGACTTTCAGCTTCACAGGATTGGGCGTATAACAGGGATTCTCAGCCCAAAGCAGAATCTCGCTGCAAAGCGAAGCCATATCTTCCTCGGCAACGAAGCACGCCATCGTGTGGTGGACATAGTCCAGAATGATTTCAACGAGCTGCGCCTTCTCAGCCGCCAGTTGCGCCTGATACTCCTCATTGCGCTGGCGGTATTGCTCCGCTGACAGCATCGGGAGTGCTGAAGCAGGCGGATTTTCAGTTTCTTGGACCGGTACTTCGTTCGTTTCGGCTTTGTCGCCGCACGCGCCATTTGCCTCGATTTTCCTTGCCCTAAGCTCGAACTCTTGGAAGATAAGTTGGCACAAATACAAGGGTAACTGCTGAAACGCAGCCTGATACACCAGGAATTGAAGAAGGAACGCAATGAGAAATGTGCCAATTTCGGCAATTGCGCTGCCGCCGAATTGCGCTCCGATTCGCATCGCAGCAAGCAGAGCGATGATGAGCATAACTACGCATGGAAAGCCCACTGTGAGGCATTTTTCGCGCGAGGGAAAGGTTTCGTTAGAATGTGTTTTCATAAAACAATATAGATTTATTAAATTAATAAAAAGGTTATCTATCAACGGCTGCTGTTCGTTGTTTGCCGTTATTCGGCAGCAAAGTTATGCACTCCATCGGGAATGTCAATAGGAATAACCCCTTTATCTCCAATTGTTTGCAATAATTAACAATATAGGCAGCAATCATACTCCCATCCAGCACTTTCATACTCAATCGTAGCACAGATTTGAACAGTTGAACAAGTACTTTGCCGGAAACTGCAGCAGCCATTTTCCCAGCCGTTTCTCGAAGCCCCCGCCCTTCGGGCCTTTTGGTATTCACTTTAACGATTGGCTGGTGGATTCACTTACAGCTATCGGCTTGGGTGATTATGGCGGTCTTCAGCCACTTTCTCAGCGCAGCGTCGGTCATTCCGTTCTTGAAGCGGGGGAACACTTTCGCCTCCGACTCGTGCACACAGTCGTAGAGACCTATACGTTACTCACTAGGTTGTTTACAATCTGCTTGGTCTTTTGCATTCTCACGCTGATGTACATTCCGCCATAGCCGTAGTTGGAATTTGTTTCAATCCAAGCACCCGCATGGGTGCGACAGTTATCTTGTTCGCCCTTTTTTAATGTAGCTCCAAGTTGCTCTGCTTCTTATTAGGTTCTTTTGTGATACAAATAAATCTTTTTTTGAATTAATTTTTGAAAATTGGCATTAATATTGTACATTTGCACCAACGATTCGTGAAAAACTTTAGTGTTTATTATGATTCGAAGAGCGTTTTTAGTCCACGCCGATACTCTTGCAAATCGAGAGGGGAGATATCATTTCGGGTGGGTTAAGAATGCAGACATATTGAAGGCGTTTACTTGACGCTTTGTTCTTGACGAACTGAAACTTCGCAACTTTCAAGGAATAGTCATGAACATAGCAACGGTGGATGTCCTATGGGTGTGATATATTCGCATGATTAATTAGACGTCATCGAGATGTCTTTTTAATAGTGGGTGTCATCATATCGGCGTGGGCTCTAGCGTTGTCTGTTCAACTATTCCAGGCAATGCGAAGGCCTCAGTTCGTGGGACAGGCAATAAGTCGGTTCCCACGTCTTTTTTATGTCCATACCAAAGACGTTAAATGCAAATAACAGAAAGGTTATTGATATGGATATATTGATAGGAAAGCAAGGCAATCAGCCGTTTGCTTTGACAGAGAATAGTATTAGCAGAAAGCATGCCATTCTTCACGTAGATAAAGTGACGGGAAAGATGACATTGACCGATAATGGGTCGCTGAATGGGACTTATTTGCGGCTGAATGATGGTAGCTTTAAGAGGATATCGGGTGCAACTCCGGTTGGACCTGAAACGGTAGTGCGATTGGGTGCGGTACAGACGATTCGTATTAAGGATGTTATTGGCATTGGTGAAGGCTCGGACGCTGGAACTGGAGGTGGCAATACCGTAGATATCAGCAAGCTAAGGGGCATCTATGAAGCATATCAGAAGAATAAGTTGAGCTTGGAAGCCCAGACATCGAGCATAATGACTATGCGAATGACATCAATTGGCATAGGTGGTGTGGTTGCAACAGTTGTGATGACATGTATTCCGAGTGATTTTACCGGGGATCCAAATGTGGGCATGCTTATTAAGGGCGTTACCAGCCTTGTGGCATTACTTGTGTCATTGATTATAGTTAATGTCAAGAACAAGAATCTGATAAATCGGAAAGATCAGAACGAGCGCTTTTTCAAGAAATACTATTGTTGCCCTAAGTGTGGCTATCACTTTGGCACACGGCTATATGACAATTTGCTTGCTGAGGGGAAATGTCCTAATAATAATTGCAAGTGTAAGTTTAAGGGTGAATAAATGCTCTATATATAGGAGGTTGGAATTATTCCCATATACATCAGAACAATAACTCTTAAACAATAGATATTTAGCTGTTATGAAACACTGTTTTTTACATAGAGCTTTTGTGCT
>JAQXTJ010000193.1 GCA_029219425.1 Bacteroidales bacterium | reverse complement strand
TGTATCGCCGCCTCCACTGCATTGCTGCTATCCACACTCTTCCCCACCTCGCGATATTGCTGTATAAATCGCAGCGACCCTAAGTAGTGATGAAACAGCGTCATGACATATCGCAGGTTCTCAACGCTATATCCCGCATTCAGCGTGTTGAATAGCTCCTCAAACATATTTATTCGGTTGCTTATGCGCGAGTGCAGCCCGGGGTTTATCGTCTGCGGCGAGATTGCATCTTGTGCATAATATTTTGCAATCTCGCCCTTGAAGTGTATCCAATATATCGTCCACGGATTCGCTTCATCGGCCTCATAGCGGTGGGGCTGTCCTGCCGGCAGAATGAAATACTGGTTGGCTCCTATCTCATAGTGCTTTCCGGCCACATCATAGCTGCCGCATCCGTCTATGCAATAGATAAACACATACTGGTCGATAGCCTCCAGTCGCTCGCGGTAGTGATTATGAGCCTTGGGATAGTAGCCGATATCGGTGATATAGAGTATCGACACCAGCACATCATGCTCCATTATATCTGTCACCACCTTGGGAAGCACAAGCGACCGCTCACCCATAAATCCGCTCTTTATTCTCGCCATATTCCTACTTTTTGGGTTAAATGGTATGATATTGCAAATATAGCACTTTTATCATAATATTGTCCATTTTTTTCGTGTTTTTCTCCATTTATGGGCACTTTTTATTGCCGTAACTTTGCCGCTGTAAACGTGATAGTTCACTCACCATTAACTTAACTAATAAATGTTTCTAAAATGAACCAGTTCAACAAAGGTTTTGTGTATTTCATCTGCATCGTTTCCGCTATGGGCGGATTACTTTTCGGATACGATTGGGTGGTTATCGGCGGTGCCAAGCCATTCTATGAAGTGTTCTTCGACATTGCCGACAATCCTTCTTTGCAAGGTGCTGCCATGAGCATCGCCCTTGTGGGTTGCCTCATCGGCGCAATGACTGCCGGCATTCTTGCCGACCGATTCGGGCGCAAGAAGCTCCTCTCACTTGCCGCTTTCATCTTCGTAACCTCTGCCTACGCAACAGGTGTTTTCAGCGACTTCAATCTCTTCCTCGTGGCCCGTTTCTTCGGCGGCATTGGCATCGGTATCGCTTCGGGTCTTTCTCCTATGTATATCGCTGAGGTTGCTCCCTCAAATATCCGCGGACGTCTCGTCTCGCTCAATCAGCTCACCATCGTGCTGGGTATCTTGGCAGCGCAAATCACTAATTGGCTAATCGCCGAGCCGGTGGTTAGCAACACCATCGACACCTGGAACTGCCAAATGGGCTGGCGCTGGATGTTCTGGGCCGGTGCTTTCCCGGCAATCGTCTTTCTCGCACTCTCATTCTTCATTCCCGAGAGCCCGCGCTGGCTCGCTATGGTGGGTAAGACCGATGTGGCTCGCAGCATCCTCACCAAGATTGGCGGTGCCGACTATGCCAATAGCGAACTCGCAGCTATCGCAGCCGCCAATGCCGGCCACAAGGAGCAGAGCGGACTGAAAGCTCTCTTCAAGAAGCCGCTCAGCAAGATTCTTGTGGTGGGTGTGGTGATTGCTGTGTTCCAGCAGTGGAGCGGCACCAACGTGATATTCAACTATGCCCAGGAGATTTTCCAGTCGGCCGGCTACTCTATTGGCGATGTTCTCTTCAATATCGTGGTCACCGGAATCACCAATGTGGTCTTCACTCTGGTTGCTATCTACACCGTTGAGCGTCTCGGCCGCCGCAAACTTATGCTCATCGGTGCACTCGGCCTTGCTATCGTCTATCTCACTCTCGGCACTTGCTATTTCCTGGAAATTAAGGGCACTTTCATGGTTGTTCTTGTTATGCTCGCAATTGCCTGCTATGCAATGACTCTCGGCCCCGTTGCTTGGGTGCTCATCGCCGAGCTGTTCCCAAGCCGTGTGCGTGCCGTGGCTGTAGCCACTTGCACATTCGCCCTGTGGGTGGGCAGCACCACTCTCACCTACACGTTCCCCATCATGAACACCTCCCTCGGCAGCTACGGCACCTTCTGGATATATGCCGCTATCTGCGCCGTGAGCTTCTTCTATTTCCTTCGCGTTCTCCCCGAGACAAAGGGAAAGTCGCTCGAAGACATCGAGAAGGAATTTACTAAAAAGTAACACCTCAACACCTCATAAAAAAATTCAATTATTTCAAATCATAGTAACCAACAATTAAGTAGAATCATGGTTAAAGCATGGAAAGAAACAGTGGTAATTCCCACCTACGAAGTGGGAAAGCCTGAGAAAAACCCCATTTTTCTCGAAAAGCGCGTCTATCAAGGTTCAAGCGGTGTGGTTTATCCCTACCCCGTGATTGAGTCGATGGCCGACGAAAAAACCGACAAGGAATACAACGCCGTTTTCATCGAAAACGAGTATATCAAAGTGATGATTCTCCCCGAACTCGGAGGCCGCGTGCAAATGGCCTACGACAAAATCAAGCAGCGTCATTTCATCTACTACAACCACGTCATCAAGCCGGCCCTCGTGGGGCTTGCCGGCCCGTGGATTTCGGGAGGCATCGAGTTCAACTGGCCTCAGCACCACCGCCCAAGCACCTATATGCCCGTAGATACCACAATCGAGGAGAACGCTGATGGCAGCGTCACTGTGTGGGTGAGCGAAATGGAGCGCATGTTCCACCAGAAGGGTATGGCTGGATTCACCCTGCGTCCCGGTCACGCCTTCCTCGAGATAAAGGGCGTGCTCTACAACCGCACCGAAGTGCCTCAGACGTTCCTCTGGTGGGCAAACCCTGCCGTTGCCGTCAACGACTACTACCAGAGCGTGTTCCCTCCCGACATCAATGCTGTGTTCGACCACGGAAAGCGTGCCGTGAGTTCTTTCCCCATCGCCACAGGCACCTACTACAAGATGGACTACTCGGCCGGCGTTGACATCTCCAACTACAAGAACATCTTCGTCCCCACAAGCTACATGGCCGTTAATAGCAAGTACAACTTCGAGGGCGGCTACGAAAACGACACTCGCGCCGGTATGCTCCATGTGGCTAATCACCACATCTCTCCGGGCAAGAAGCAGTGGACCTGGGGTAACGGCGACTTCGGCCGCGCTTGGGACCGTAACCTCACCGACGACGATGGCCCCTACATTGAGCTTATGGCGGGTGTTTACACCGAAAACCAGCCCGACTTCACCTGGCTCCAGCCCTACGAGGAAAAATCCTTCGTGCAATACTTCCTACCCTACCGCGAACTCGGCGTGGTGAAAAACGCAAGCAAGGATCTCCTCCTCAACATCGACCTCGAGGCCGACGGCTGCGCTCACTTCAAGATTTTCGCCACTTCGCGCCAAGAGGTGAACGTGCGTCTGCGCAACGACGACGGAACAGTATATTACAGCAAGAACGTGGTAATCACTCCCGAGGAATTGCTCGATGAGTGCGTAGATGTGGCAGGTGCCGCTCTATCGGCTCTCAACATCGAGATTACAGCCAATGGTTGCGAACTCCTATGCTGGCACAGCGAGCCCGACGAGGTGCGCCCCATTCCCGACGCTGCCGAGGCTGCTCTCCTACCTCACGAAATCAAGACCACCGAGCAGCTCTATCTCACCGGACTCCACCTTGAGCAATACCGCCACGCTACCTACAATCCCGTTGACTACTACGAGGAAGCTCTGCGTCGCGACCCTATCGATGTGCGTTGCAACAATGCCCTCGGCTTGTGGTACATTCGCAAAGGCCGCTTCGCCCGAGCCGAGAAGCACCTAACCACTGCCGTGAAGACTCTCATGAAGCGAAACCCCAACCCCTACGATGGCGAGCCGCTCTACAACCTCGGCCTTGCCCTCAAGTATCAGGGTCGCTACAATGAAGCCTACGACCGCTTCTATAAATCGTGCTGGAACGCAGCATGGCAAGATGCCGGCTACTTCGCCTGCGCTCAGATTTCCACCATGCAGCACCGCCTCGACGATGCTCTCGACGAAATCAACCGATCGCTCATTCGCAACTGGCACAACCACAAGGCTCGCGCCCTCAAGGCCACTATCCTGCGCCACATGGGCAACACCGATGCCGCCCTCGCTCTCATCGACGAATCGCTGTCGCTCGACCGTTTCAATTATGGCTGCCTCTTCGAGAAATATCTCATCAACGGCGGCGACGATGCTACTCTCGCTCTGCTCAATGAGCTGATGCGCGGCGACGCTCACAACTATGATGAAATTGCCCTCGACTACTGCGCTGCCGGATGCTTCGCCGAAGCCGCTGCTCTGTGGCACATCGCAATAGCTCAGGGCTGCACCACGCCGATGACCTACTACTACCTCGGCTGGTGCCTCACCCAAGGCTGCATCGACGGTGCCCACGAGGCTTTTGCAAATGCCGAGGCTGCCTGCCCCGACTATTGCTTCCCCAACCGCCTCGAGGCAATCCTCGCCCTGCAATGCGCCATCGAGCACAATCCTAATGATGCCAAGGCTCCCTACTACCTCGGCAACCTCTACTACGACAAGCGACAGTACGACCTCGCCATTCAGGCTTGGGAGGCCTCGGCTGCTATCGACGACAAGTTCCCAACTGTGCTCCGCAACCTCGCCCTGGCTTATTTCAACAAGCTCGGCGACCACAAGCGTGCTCTCGAATTAATGGAGCGTGCTTTCGCCCTCGACGAGTCGGATGCCCGAATCCTCATGGAGCTCGACCAGCTCTACAAGCGCCTGCATCATCCCCACGCCGAGCGCCTCGCCCTGCTCTCTAAGCACCCCGGCCTCGTGGCTCAGCGCGACGACCTCCTGCTTGAGGAAATCACCCTGCTCAACCAGACAGGCAAATATGAGGAGGCCAAGCAGCTCCTCGACGGTCACATCTTCCACCCATGGGAAGGTGGCGAAGGAAAGGTGCCCGCTCAGTATCAGTTTGCCCGCGTCGAGCTCGCAAAGCGTGCCATCGTAGAGCAGCGATATGCCGATGCCGTCACGCTCCTCGAGGAGTGTCTCGTCTATCCTCACCACCTCGGCGAAGGAAAGCTCTATGGCGCTCAGGAAAGCGACTTCTTCTATCTCCTTGGCGTGGCTCATGATGCCCTCGGCAATGCCGACAAGGCCCGTGAGTGCTGGGAGCAGGCAACTCTCGGCCCCACCGAGCCGGCTGCCGCTCTCTACTACAACGATGCCAAGCCCGACAAGATTTTCTACCAAGGTCTTGCCCTGCTCCGACTCGGCCGCACCAATGAAGCTCACGGACGTTTCCACAAGCTCATCAACTACGGTCAGAACCACCTCTTCGACGAAGTTCACATGGACTACTTCGCCGTGTCGCTGCCCGACTTGCTCATCTGGGACGACGACCTCCAGGTGCGCAACGAGATTCACTGCAAGTATATGATGTCGCTTGGGCACATGGGCCTTGGAAACACCGAGAAGAGCCTGCAATATCTCACCGAGGTAGCCGCACTCGACCCCAACCACCAGGGCATCCAGGCATTC
>JAQXTJ010000192.1 GCA_029219425.1 Bacteroidales bacterium | reverse complement strand
CTTCAGAGCTATGAAATCCTCCGGCTTCAACATCGAGGACACCCACCTGCGCGACATCGACCGCATCGCTCGTCTTACGGCGATGGTCTGTATTGCATTGGCGTGGGCGTATCTTGTTGGTGAACATAAGGATATCAATGTACAGACTATCAGAATATTGAAACACGGCAAGAGAGCCAAATCACTAATCAAGTATGGTCTGGAAGAAATCGCAAACGTTCTTCTAAGACCGCTCTACAAGCCGAAATTCGATGTGTTCAAATTTTTGTCATGTACTTAAGTGCAAATCTACTAATTTTCTCCGAGACTCACACTCTCTCGCCTCCCTTTTTCTCAATTCATGCACAATTAAGCGGCGCGGCTGCTGCACGCAATGCCGCCGCAAAGGTGGCTGCCGGCCGGGCGAGATACGCATCGTGGGCAACGCACAGTCCGTGGAAGTTTATTCCACGACAGGCTCGGTTGTGAGCAAGGGTTATACTACAGAGAGCGATAAATTCCGGCAACCTGAGTGGCTATGTGGTCCCAGTCGTATTTTGCCATATCGTAGCCGATGCGCGTGCAAGGAGCAGCACAAATGGAGCTGAGGCGCGATGCGAGGGCGGCGACGTCGCCCACATGGAAATAGCACTGCGGCTCCAGACCCACCTCGAGATTGGCAGGAATATCGCTCACAATCACCGGAAGGCGGTAGCTCATGGCCTCAAGCAAGGCTATGGGAAGTCCCTCGTGGCTCGATGGGAGCACGAAGCAGCGGGCATTCGAGAGGAGTGAGTGCAGGTGCCGGCCTCTGACGAAGCCTGTGAGCACCACGCCATTTTCGCGTGCGAGGCGCTTGAGTCCATCGGAGTATTCATCGGCAAAATCGCTGTCGCCGGCAATCACCAGCTTCACGCCCTGTGGCCTCACTCGGGAGAATGCCTCGATGAGATGGTGCAGGTTCTTCTCGGGCACAAAGCGGCTCATGCCAAGCACATAGTTGCCCTCGGTGATACCCAGTTGTGCAAAATACTCGGGGAAAGAGCAGATTTCGGGCTGGGGAACGCCATTATACACCAGGCTCACGCCGCGCGTGCGGCCGTGCCTGGAGGCGATGATATTGCGAATAACGTCGGAGATTACGATAACATGGTTGGCGAAGCGGCAGCCCAGGGCCTCGCCAAGTCGCAGCATAGTCTTGGCGGCAAAGCCCCACTTGTCGCGGTCGTAGTCGGGGCCATGGTGAGTGAAAACCACCTTCATGCCAAGCATACGGGCAAGTGGAGTGACCAGCGCAGGGCCTATGGCATGGATATGCACCACACCGGCACCCATGCGCCGGGCTGCAAACACGGCACGCACCGTGTGGACGATAGCCTCAAAAGCCTTCTTGCGCGGCGTGGGGATATCGACGAGCCTCACGCCTTGCCACTCGGTGAGCGAGTCGGTCACATAGCTGCTTCGGCGAATCACCGTCACATCGAAGCCTTGGGCGGCGATTCGTGGAAAAAGCTGCTCACAATGCGTCTCCACACCGCCCATAATGGCGGGGATGCCGCGAGTCCCGGTAACTACAATCTTCATTTCTACAGCTTTATTTTAATCCAAACAATAGTCTTGTAATGTGAAATTTCTTCAGCACCTTCTCATTGAGAATTATGGGGATTATCACTCCACAAGCCACCACAACTACAGCTCCCGCCATAAACATCACACCATCGTTGATATTTTTCAGATAAGGCAACTTGAACACCAATGCCTTGGCAAAGCCCTCAAAAGTGGTATGAAACAGGTAAATAATATAGGAGGAGGCCGAAACAGTGAGAAGCCAGTCAATCTTCACACTCAACCGCTCTATCATTCTCGACAAAGACAGAACAGCCGCTATTCCAAGGAAAGGCAATGAATATTCGGCAATCGACGAACATATACCGGCGTGCAACACGCCTATCATATAGACAACGGCAAATATCACTATATATGCCATTTTTGGAACTCTTTGGAAAACCGTCAAGGACTCTTTCCAATCAAATGTCATCACACCCAGCATAAAGAATATGAGCATATCCTTGAACTGTGCAACACAAAACACATCGGTGGTAGCAAAGGGTAGATAGTGCAGCAATACCGACACTGCGCACAACACAAGCCTCTGTAGCCTTGACTTAAAAAAGGGGACAATGGTAAACATCCACCAAATTGCCCATATAAACCACAAGAAGAATCCGGCCTCGGGATAATAGAACATCCTGATGAATGACATCAAAGTCTTGGGATTCTCCACATAAGCATGGCTTTCGGTAAGAAGTTTTATTCCAATCACGAGAGCAGACACAACGAGATAGGGAATCATCAGACGTTTAATCTTTTTCTTGATGAAGTCGCCATATTCTTCTGTGTCCTTCTTGGTTGCGATATACACGAAACCACTTGCAAACATAAACAAGGGCATGTGGAAAGTGTAGATGAATTTATTAATTTCCATCCACCACTCCGGACAGCCAACAGGTGCATAATGTCCGATAGCCACCAGAATGATACACATAGCCTTGGCTATATCAAGATAAACTATGCGATTTGCCATGAGAACAATTTACATGTTTATCTCACCTCTCTCCTAAATCTCCTTGGCGCGGGTCCTGGCCCACGTTGCAGTAGCAGGGGGTGATGTCGATTTTCTTGCCGAGCAGGGAGCGCACCTTGTTGCGGATAGCCCACTTGGCGGGATACTTGATGTATTTGTGCATCACGGGGCTTGCCGTGCCCACCATCCAGCAGTTTTTGGGGCAGCAGCGCACCTTCTGGCGCACTTTCTCGGCCTGCTCGCTCTGCCATATCTCCATGAAAGGTGCATCGTGGATGTTGCCCATCGACTCCTTCCAGTAGCGTTCCTCAAGGCCGTTGCATGGCATCACCTCGCCCCACGGGTCGATGAAGAAGTTGGCCGAGCCGGCTTCGCAGGGCAGCATGCGGCGGTTGCCCTCGATGTAGTTGATAAGCCCCATGTTGAACCAGGCGCGGAACCAGCTCTTGGGGCTACGCTCCTTGAGCTGCATCTCGATGAGCTGTGCGAAGTCGCCACACACCTCCTCGCGGTTGGTGATTACGTTGTCGCCCTTGTGGAAGTAGTAGGAATTGTGGAAGGCAGCAGTGGCAAACTCCATGCCGAGGCTCAGCGAGAGCTTGTAGAGCGCGAGCATGTCCTTGGAGTTGTGGTTCGACACCGTGCAGCCAAAGCCTATGTCCTTCAGCCCCATGTGGCGCAGGGTGAGCAGAGTGCGCAAGCCCTTGTCGAATCCGCCATCGCGGCCACGCAGCTCGTCGTTCTTGCGGCTTAGTCCCTCGATGGATATGCGTATGCCGATATTGGGGAAACGCTTTGCAAGCTCAACGACACGGTCGTCGAACCAGCCGCTGGTGGAGATGACGATGCGGTCGGTGTGCTTGTAGCACTCCTCCACAATCTCGGCAAGGTCCTCGCGAATGAAAGGCTCACCGCCGGTGAGATTGATGAATTTGAGCTGCGGCAGTGTGCGCAGGTCGGCGGCAGTGATTTCCTCCTTCTTGTTGGTGGGATTCTGCCATATATTGCACATCTGACACCGCATAGGGCATCGGTAGGTGAGAATGATGCTCGCATCGGTGGGTGTGGGTACACTTTTCTTTGCCATATAGAGAGTTGCTGTCTGTTCTTTCGTTACACAAAAATGCGATTTCACAGCCACAGGCTGCAAAACGCCTTTATATGAAAACGAAAGGTATCAGTGCTTTATTATAAACTGCTCCAAATAATTATTGGCAGCCACATCCCAGCTGCACTCTTTCTCCACGAAGTCGTGCCCCATCTGCTGCTGTCCGGCATAGAAAACGTCGTCGGTGAGGAGACGGTGAAGCTGCTTCTCGAAGTCGTCGCCAATGCGCAGCACTCCCTTGCCCACCTGACCGGCAATGAAAGGAAGGCTGGCAATGATTGCATCGTTGATGAAAATGGGCGTGCGTGCCGAGAGAGCCTCGGCGATGACCAGAGCAAAGGCCTCGGAACGCGAGTTCATGAAAGCGCCGCGGGCAATGGAATAGAGCCTGTTGAGCTCCTCACCGGGCGACACCTCGCCCACGTAGTGCACCTGTGAGGCTATGTTCTCATCGTGAACGAACTGGTCGATCTGAGCCTTGTAGGCAGCGTCGATAATGCCGCCGGCATATATGAAAGCCACCTGTGGGTCGCGCTTCATGACCGGGGCGAGGAGGCGCAGGGTGCCGAGCTGGTTCTTGCGGTCGCACACCGAACCCACTTGCAGGAGCACCTTCTTGCCGCGCAGGTTGTAGCGGTCGAGAACGGCATCGCGGGCGGCCTCATCTTTGTCGCAGCCATTGTAGGTGTCGGTGTTCACGCCGTTAATCACCTTAATAATTCGCCCGGCCGGCACGTCGTAGTGATCGCGGAGCATGCGGGCCACCACATCGTTGAGCACCATCACCATGTCGGCATTGCGGCAGCAGAACACTTCCTGAAAATAGCGCCGGCTCACCGTGTCCTTTATCTCCTCCCACTTTCCAAACCACACATGGCTGTGAACGGTGTAGGCAATGCGCACGCGCCTGCGCAGCGCAGCCGGTGTGAGCTTCAGGAAGAAGAATAGATTATACTGGTTGTGGAAATGCAGCACAATGTCCTCATCGGGTGGGCACTGCGATATGAGGCGCCGGAGCTTCAGGCTTAGTGAGATGGAATATAGCACACGCTTTAGCTTGTGCACAATGCCAAGAGTGGTGTCGGTGGAGCTGAAGAACTGTGGCATCCATGCCTCCACGATTGGCAGCTTCGACTCTTTGCGGTGCCTGTCCTTGATGTCCACAATTGTCACGTTGCGATTTAGCTTCACGAATGATTTTGTGAGCTCGGCAACCACAATCTCGGTTGCAGCGCCCATTCGCGCGGGTATTGAAGTGTAGCCGGTGCCTATCTCAAAAATTTTCATATTGCAGAATCAGTGTTTTGTGCAGTTAATAGCTTCGTTGTAAATATCCATTAGTCGCGAGTAGTATTTGCCGGGATGGAAATTCTCGTCGGCAAAGGTGCGTGCTGCGGCCGACATACGCTCATAGCCGGCATCTGTCAGGGCATCGGCCTTAGCCATAGCGTCGCAAAGCCCTGCGATGCTGCCGGGAGTGAATGTGAAGCCGGTATGTGACGTGATAATCTCGGGGACGCCTCCAATGCGTGAGCCAATCACGGGCTTGCCGTGGGCGTATGCCTCGATTACGGTTAGAGGATTGTTTTCCTCACACTCCGAGGGGACGAGCACAAAGGAGGCATTGCGCACCACATCGAAGAGGCTGCTGCCCGAGAGGAAACCCAGGAACTCCACATTGTGAGGGGCTCGGCTGCTGAGCACGTCGAGCAGCGGCCCTGTGCCTGCCACTTTCAACTTAATGTTGGGCATGCGCTCCATAGCTTCGACAAGGGTGGATATGCCTTTCTCGGCGGTGACGCGGCCATAATAGAGCATATAGTCGCCTCGTGAGGCCGAGGGAACGATTTGGGGCAACCCGGGAAGGAAGTTGTAGAGCACAGTGCCCTTGGAGGCGAAGTAGCTGTGCCGCGCCTCGTGGAAGCCCTTGAAACGCCTGCTGGCGAATATGTAGCGGTCGATGCAACGGTCGTAGTCGAAAAGATACTCCTTGTGCAGCATCTCGAGGGCGCACATCCAGCTATTGAGCAGGTTGTCCTGATAGCAGCGCTTCAGGCCGCAATAGAGTCCGCCCCATCTCAGGCACTTCTCGCACGCCTTGCCGCGCTGCAAGAAGTAGCTCGACGGACAGATGAAGCGAGTGTCGTGCATAGTGATAACCACCGGTATGCGATGCCGCCTTAGCACTGTGAGGATCGACAGCGACAGCCCATTGAAGATGTTGTGCAGGTGAGCCACATCGGGCTTGAAGTGGGCTATAAGCTCCTCGAGGCGCTTCGCTGCATTGGGATTGCTGAAGAATCGCGGAATACCCGCTATCTTTGCGGCAACGCCCTGGTCGCGCAGCTCGGGGGCATGCGCGAAGTAGCAGTCGTATTCCGAGGGAATGTTCTTGTCATTCTGCGTGCAAAACTCGGCCACCTCATGCCCATTGCTGCGGAGCAGAGCCGTGGTGTTGAAGAACACCGTGTCGGCCCCGCCCTTTATGTAGTGATATTTATTAACTTGAAGAATCCTCATCAGTGTGAATTTTTAGTGGGAGTGGCACAGGATGCCGCTGCATGTGTGTGGGTCAGCAATAATAAACCACGCTGCCCATTCCCTCGGGGATTGCCTCCACCACCTCGCTGAGATGCTTGCGGGTGTCGTGGCCAAGGCGTGCCACAATCACCACCAGCGAACCGGCAGGTGCAAAAGCCGTGGTGCCTGTGCCTGCAAGTGGCACAATGGTGAAGCAGCCATTGCCTGTGAAAGCAGCAAAATCGGGATGATCCACAATAGCCTCCTCACGCAGCCCGGTGCCTGAGAGCGACACCACGCTGCCGGGCGTGGCATTGCCGAGGTCGGCGATGTGTGACAGTTTTATCGCATCGCCGGCATTGCCTGTGGGAAGACACAGCAGCGACTTCTCTCCTATCTCGCCGAGCGACTTGTGGAGACCAAAAGAACTCTCGGTGACGGCAGCTTGGTCGCTGAGCGCCACCACAAGCACGCGCTTGAGGCCGGCAGTGCGCACATAGTGGCGCAACGCGTCGGTACTCGTGGAGCTGCGTCCGTCGATAGATGCGGCACAGTCGGCAAAATCGTAGTCGCCAAGGAGCAGGTCGCGGCGCCAGAGCCGCCACAGCACATACACAGTGGGAAGCAGCAGTGCCATTATCAGGGCGAGGGCAAATGCAATGTAGGTTTTCTTGAGCGAGGGCTTCAGCGGGCAATAGGCGGGCTGGAAGAGGTTGCCGGCCTCGTCGGTGGCGGCAATCTTGAGCATGCTGTTCTCACGCTTTTGCAGGAGGAAGAGATAGAGCTGATTGGTGAACATCTGGTTGCGCATGAGGTCGAGATACTCGCGCTCGTAGGCCGGGAGGCTGTTGAGGCGACTGTTGTTGCGGCTCGACTTGCTGAGGATGCTCTGGATTATGAGGTCGAGATTTTCATTGGCCTTCTCAATGCTCTCAATCACCACCGAGCGCATTGCGTCGATATTATCGGTGACAATTCGCAGCGAGGCATTATCGTCCTTGGCCGACTGGAGCAGCGTCATGCGGCGGGCAATGAGGTCGTTGTATTGAGTAACCACCGAATTGGTGGCATTCTCGCCCATATTCATGATTGGGAGCATGGCATATTTGTCCTTGTCGCGAAGGGTGGCGAGAGCCATTTGCAGCATGGCCTGCTCGGAGCGGTAACCCACCACCTTGGCATCGGCCTCTTTGTTCTCGCGGAAGAGATACACCACCTCCGATGTGAGGTCGGTGATATTGTGCTTGCTCTTGAATTGCTCAATTGTGGCCTCGGAGGAAGAAAGGTCGGAGGCAATGGCAGCCAGGCGGTCGTTGATTACCTCGAGCTCATCGCTTGTCACCTTGTTCTTGCGCACGCGGCGCATGCTCAGGTATTCCTCGAAGAGAGCGTTCACAAAGTCGATACCACGCTCGCGGTTGGAGCTTGGCATATCCACCGACACGATATCGGTCTTCTTGCCGGGCGTGATTGCAATCTTCTTCACAAGGTCGGCAACGATGTCCCAGCGATTGGCGACGACGTATTTCAGGTCGTAGTCGCGTGGCTCGCGTGCGTCGGTCTGCATCACCACGAATGAGCCGTAGGGGGTGGAGATTTTGGCCGGGAGCTTGCCACTGTGACTGCCCACCACACGGCCAAGCAGGCCTTTCTTCACCTCAATCTCGGCATCTCCGGCTGCACTTAGCCTTATCATGAACTTGAGCGGCTTGCGCAGTGTGTCCTCATACTCCGGCTCGGTGACGATGGTCACCGGGCAGTCGCGGTGCATGAGCGAGCGGGTGATGCCGTCACGCTCGGTGCAGATGTGATTGTAGCGCTGTCGCACCACGGCATTGTAGGTGAGACGCGGCGAGGCGATGATTTCGGCCTCATTGTCCACCGACTTCGACAGCGACGAGCCGAGGGAGAACGAGCGCATGAGCGACGACAGCTCGCCGCCAAGCATAGCCGAGCCTCCACTTGAGCCACTGTTCTCACTCTCGATGAGAATGCTTCCGCTCACTTCATATTGATCCATGCGATACACCGAGTAGAACGCCGCCATGGCAAGCAATGCCACTGCCGTTGCCGCGTAGAGCCACCAGTGCTTGCGCAGGGCTGCCACATATCGCCTGATGTCGATTACTTTATCCTTTTCCATATTTTTTTATTTACTGGTTATAAGAGATGGTTTATTGGTATAGTTTGGTGAATGTCGTAGTATATCGTTGCGCTCCTCCTTGCTCATTGTGCGGGTGGGAGCGATAATCATTCCGAGAAGCATCATCACCGCCTCGCCATAGCACTTGGTGAAAGTGCTGCCTGTGGTGCTCTCTATGAGGACGAAAGCGATGCACAGCACTCCGGCTACGAACCGGGTCTTGTCGCCCTGCCGCAACACGATGCGCAACCGGCGGCAGGCCCAGAACCAAAGCAGCAAGAAAAGGGCAATGCCCACGAAGCCAAATTGTGCCAGCTCGGGATAGAAAGCGTCGCAGATGAAATCGGGCATCGACTCCGAGAGTCCCCACACCTTGTCGAGATGATAGTCGGCATATAGTGAAGAGTAGTTCACGTCGGGCGAGGAGGCAAACACTGCAAAAGATGCCAGCCCCGAGCCAAATATGGGATAGTCGCCGAGAATCATGCCCATGCCATAGTAGAGAGCCGGGCGTGCCATGTTGTTGGCTTCTTCCTCACTAATATCATCGGTCAGGCTTTGCAGAAAGTAGTATTCGAGCTTGGGATAAATGAGAACCGCCACCACGACGATCACTGCAAGCAAGCTGAGGATGTGGGAAGGCTTCACTTGCCTCATCATTCCCGGCTTGTAGGCAAGGAGCATGAAAATGGCCGCGCCCATCTCTCCATAGTATTTTGAACGAGTGCACACCACGCCAAGAGCCACCAGCAGCAGGGCAATGGCAAGCCGGCGGCGCGTCAGCGTGCCATCGGGTCCTGGGGCGCAATAGAGGTAGAAGAGAAAGAGAGTGTAGATGGCATTGCCTGTCGATACCACATGGCCGAAAATGATGTCGTTGAGCCCCACTAAAAGCACAGCCGACGAGAACACCGAGAGCGACACGCAGGTGATGCGCACAATTTGCTTCTGCCTCTCGGTGAGCGTGGGGCGGGCGGCATAGAACACCGCAAGCGGCAGCAGCGGCTTCATTTGCAGCACGAAGTCGTAGAGAATCGCCTTGGTGGTGTTGAAGTTGTAGCAGGTCATCGACATCACCGCATAGAATCCCATTATCGCCACCATAGCGTAGAGGAGGCTGTAGCGTTTCCAGCGATTGTTCACCACGGCATCGAGCATCACCACCAAGCCTGTCAGCAGGGCAATAAACTCATCGAGGAAGCCAATAAAGACCGCGCCCACTACCGTGGCAAGCAGTGTGAGCAGAATGAGGTAGAAGTATATGTTGTCGGTCTTCAGCATGCAGGATTGTGTGGGCTACTTCACGGCGAGGGCAATCACGAGCGATGCCACCACAGAGGCCGCGCTCACGATGGTGCTAATCACGGTGAGCTTGTAGGAGTTATTCTGGTTATACTTAGAGTTGTCGATGCGTATGCTGTTTGGCGCCACATACACCACATCGTTCTGGCGCAGGTAGAAGTAGGGCGACGCCACAATGTTGGCATTTGTGAGGTCGAGGCGGTGAAAGGTCTTTGAGCCGTTCTCCTCGCGCACCACAAATACCTGATCGCGCATGCCATATATACTCAGGTCGCCGGCAGCTGCAATGGCATCGAGCACCGAGAAACGCTCACTCTTCACCTCCACCACCATGGGCGTATTCACCTCGCCAATCACATTCACCCTGAAGTTGACAAGCTTCACCACCACCACAGGATTGTCCACGCTCTTGGAAATAAGCTGACGCAGTATTTCCTCGGCCTCGCGTGTTGACTTTCCGCCCACTTTCACCTTTCCGAGCACGGGCATGGTGATGCAGCCATGCTTATCCACAAGATAGGTGGCATACTGGCGCTGGGTGCTCTGCTGTGGGAGCTGACTTAGCGGCGACACACTGCTCATAGGCAGATTGTAGGCCTCGGTAGCCGCCGGCACAAGCGAGCTGACGGTGATTATAAGCTCATCGTCGGGGACGAGCTTAATCTCATAGTCGTTAGTGCCAAGCATTGCGCCATCGGCTGCATCGGCAAAATATGTGAGGTTCACATTGTGCGACTTACAGGAAAAAAGCATCATTGCCATCAAGGCAAGGAGGGTAGCTGCTACATAGTTTCTCATATTGTATAGTTAGAATAAATAGTTATGTATATAGAAAAAACGCAATAATTGTGTAATTATTGTAACGAATGCTACACTTTAAGGGCTCGGGCTACGCTCTCTTGCCTCCCAGAACGCGCGACAATATCTTTTGTCGCAGCACCTCGGGCATAAACAGTAGCACAACAGCAATAACAATCACAAGATAGCCTGCCTGTAGAATGATGCTGTCGATAGTGTAGAACAGCACGCCATTCACCACCACAAGCATAAAAGCAATCCACGACTTTAGCGAGATGCTAATCTTGAAATACTTGCGCGTGTCGATTGCACGGTACACAAGCAGCACACTATATGACAGTATGGAGCTTGCCACAATTCCAAATGTGCCAAAATAACTTATCAGCACCACGTTGCCCAGCACACTCACCACTCCGGCAAGCATGATGCTTGGCATAGAGCGTGCAGTGCGTCGGGAACACTGGTAGCCAAGATCAAAAAACGTGCTCACGGCATAGACCATCGATGAGAACGCCAGGGGATAGAGATACACAACACTCTGCTGGTAGTCGCAATTCACAATCCACTGATAGCAAATCTTGAGCACGAAGCAGAACACCACCACCAGCGCCGACATAGCGTAGATGTAGTTATTGAAAATGGAGGAAAAGAAAGTGTTACGGTCGGGAGAGTTGTATTGCAGCAAGGCATTCTCTTGCCATGCCTGATAGAATATTACCGAGATTATCTGAAGGATAGTTGCAAATTTAAGAACCACGGCATATTGCCCATTCTCTTCAAGGCCAATGTAATATTCAATGAAGAATTTGTTGCTACTGCTTATCACCCACCAGCAGAGGCCATTAATCATGAGGGGCAGACTGTAGAGCAGTATCTGCCTGCCAGCCTTAATGTCGGTCACTCCAAAGGAGAAATAGCGGTTGATTACCTTCAGCTTCAGCTCAATGCAGGCAATCGAGATGACTCGTGCAAAAATATTGGAGAGGAAAATACCCTCAATCCCCATTTTGAGCCACACCACAAGCAAAAGGCTGAAAATGAACAGCACGGCCGACGAGATTATTCCAGCCAGCGCATAGTATTTTGTATAGCCAAGTCCGCGGTAGGTGCTGATGGCTATCTCATAGAATGCCATCACCACAAGCATAGTCACGATGAGCCACACACAAGCAATCTCAGTGAGCATCGACACTATCAATGCAATGCCAAGCACAACGGCCGAGTTGCACATCACCACCTTGTAGATGGTGGATATTATCTTGGTGCGCAAAGAATTATCGGTGGTGTCGACGAGGAAGCGGAAACCTCCATCGTTCATCTGTAGGCACACTACGCTAAGCGCCACAAGTATAACCGTGAGGCACAAGTCGTAGTAGCCATATTCGGCCACAGGCACGAAAAAGGTGTAGAGGGGCACAAGCAAGAAAGTGATAAGCTTGCTTCCCAGTGTGCCAACGCCATACACCAACATATCGTTCAAGAATTTGCCCGACCGGCTCTTTAGTTGATTCATTACATCGCAGTATTTCAAAAATATTATGCAAAAATAGCCATAAAATTTGGAATAGCCGCCAATAAGCTGCACAAATTAAGCGGCAAACTTTTTTATGCTTACTGGGTGGGGTAAAATGAATGAGAGCCGGGCAGCGTTGCGGCTGTCCGGCTCTCTTAGGGGGCGGTGACCTACTCTCCCACTTTCGCAGTACCATCGGCGCGGTGAGGTTTAACTTCTCTGTTCGGAATGGGAAGAGGTGGAGCCCTCACGCTATCACCACCTTAG
>JAQXTJ010000191.1 GCA_029219425.1 Bacteroidales bacterium | reverse complement strand
AAAAATGTAGTCACACCGGTCTCTGTGTCACCGTTCATCACTGCCCAGTTGATGGGTGCGGCTCCGCGGTATTTAGGCAGCAGCGATGCGTGCAGATTGAATGTGCCAAGCGGCGGCATTGCCCACACCACCTCGGGCATCATACGGAAGGCAATGACTATCTGGAGGTCGGCTTTCAGCGACCGTAGCTCCTCAATGAAGCCCGGGTCTTTCAGCTTCTCGGGCTGCATCAGGTTAAGCCCATGCTCCACGGCATATAGCTTCACTGCCGACTGCACCACCTTGTTTCCCCGGCCTCCAACCTTGTCGGGCATAGTCACCACACCCACCACATTATAGCCGCCCTTCACAAGACGGTCAAGGCTCTCCACCGCAAACTCCGGTGTTCCGAAAAATACTATTCTTAAATCGTTCTTATCCCTTGTCATGTTTTCTGTCTTCTTTATTGTGTGTTATCTCGTTTATTTTCTTCTACGTTTTTCCTCTTCGATTTGTTTAGTCGTCGGTGTAGTGCTTCAGCACACGCCGATATGAATTGAAAATCTTCGACTTCGATACAAAACCCACATACTTGCCTTTCTCAACCACCGGCAAATTCCACGCATTGGTGTCGTCGAAGAGCTTCATCACCTTGTCCATCGACTCTCCCACCTCAATCTTTGCCGGCACCGATGCCATAAACTTGCTCACGCGCATCTTGCGGTAGAGGTCGGGGCGGAACATAATGTTACGGATGTCGTCGAGCAGCACGATGCCCAGCAGTGAGCCGTGGTCGTCGGTCACGGGAAAGAGGTTGCGGTTCGACCGCGAGATTACGCCCACCATCTCCTTCAGGGTCATGTCGGGGTGCACCTCTATGAAGTCCTTCTCTATCACGCTGTCCATCTTGAGCAGGGTGAGCACAGTCTTGTCCTTCTCGTGTGTGAGCAGCTCACCGCGCTGTGCGAGGCGCATGGTGTAGATGCTGTAGGGCAGGAAGATGCGTATTGTGCCGTAGGATATTGAGGAAACGATGAGCAGCGGCAGGAACAGCTCGTAGCCTCCGGTCATCTCGGCCGTGAGGAAGATAGCCATAAGTGGCGCGTGCATCACCGCCGACATCACTCCCGCCATTCCCATGAGGGCGAAGTTCTTGGTCGATAGCTCACCGTCGCACAGCCCCAGGGTGTTGATGAGAATGGCAAAGAAAAATCCCGCCATACATCCCACATAGAGCGATGGCGCGAATGTTCCGCCCACTCCGCCGCTTCCATTGGTGGCGCTGGTGGCAAACACTTTGGCGAGAATGATAAGCCCGATAAAGGCAATCACCATCCACACGTCGTGGCGGTAGTCGTAGAACAGGCTGCCGTCGAATATCTGCGAGAACTGTCCGTTGAGCAGCAGGTTGATTGGCCCGTAGCCCTCGCCATATAGCGGCGGAAAGAGGAAGATGAGCGAGCTGAGTATCACAGAACCAAAGAGGAATTTTACCCAGGGGTTCTTCAGCTTGCCGAAGGTACGCTCCATCATGTTCATCACCTTGGTGAAATAGAGCGAAACAAAGCCGCAGAACACCCCAAGGAGTATTACATAGGGAATGCGCGATGTGACGAATGGCTCACTCTGCGAGAAGAAGAACTCCACATCGTAGCCCGTGAAGATGTAGGCAACCGTGGCTCCTGCCACTGAGGCTATCATCAGCGGCATCACCGATGCGGCCGTGAGGTCGAGCATGAGCACCTCTATGGTGAAAAGCATACCGGCTATGGGAGCCTTGAAGATGCCTGCCACTCCGGCTGCCGCTCCGCAGCCCACCAGCAGCATGAGGATGCGTGGCGAGAGCCGGAACGCTCCGCCCAGATTGGAGCCGATGGCGGCGCCTGTGAACACAATGGGGCCCTCAGCTCCCACCGATCCACCAAATCCTATCGTCACCGAGCTTGCCACGAGCGAGGTCCACATGTTGTGCACCTTCAGCCGGCTTTTTTTCTGCGATATGGCATAGAGCACACGCGTCACACCGTGGGATATGTTGTCGCGCACCACATAGCGCACGAATAGGCTCACTATAAGGATTCCCACGACAGGGAAAATGAGGTAGGAATAGTTGCCCTGCGTGATTGAGACGTGTGCCGTGAGCAGCGAGGCTATTTCCTCAATTATCAGCTTCAGCAGCAGTGCTGCAAATCCCGAGAGGATGCCCACCAGCAGTGCCAGCACAATCACAAAGTTGCGCTCTGTGATGTGCTTCTCGCGCCACTGCAGCAGCCGCATGTAGGGGCCGCGCAATTTCTCACTTTCGGTTATGTCCTTTTGCATATATATCTTTATTTCGTGTTGCGGTGTTTTTTGTTATTAATTCTTAAATTCCCTTCCCCGTAAGCACCGTCTCGATGGTATAGACGATGATTTTCAGGTCGTTGAATAGCGACATGTTCTCGAGGTAGATTAGGTCGTACTTCATGCGCTGCACCATTTCATCCACATTGCTGGCATATCCGAATTTCACCATCCCCATAGACGTGATGCCGGGTCGAACCTGGTGGAGAAGGGTGTAGAATGGCGCACGCCTGATTATCTGGTCGATGAAATACTGTCGTTCCGGACGTGGCCCTACAATCGACATGTCGCCCTTCAGCACATTCCAGAACTGCGGCAGCTCGTCGATGCGGTATTTGCGCATTATGCGGCCAAATGGGGTGATGCGGTCGTCGTTGCTGCTCGAAAGTCGCGGCATTCCACCCTCTTCTGCGTCGATGCGCATGGTGCGGAACTTATATATGGTGAATGGGCGGTTGTGCAGCCCTATCCTTGTCTGCTTGTAGATTATCCCTCCTTTCGACTCTCTGCTTATTCTCAATGCCACATAGATGAAGACTGGCGATAGCACCACCAGTGCCACTGCCGACACTATGCAGTCGGCAACACGCTTTATGTTGGATGCGCTGTGTCCCATGCAGCTGCCCGAGATGTCCACAAGCGGCTCGCCATGGAAGTCGCTCAGTCGCACGCGCGACACGAGAATGTTGTAGATGTCGGGCTTGATTTTTATTGGCAGGTTCAACTCAAAGAGCTTGTTCACCAGGTCGAGTATGGTCTTTGCGTTGTGCTTCTCGGGGATGATGATGAACTCGTGCACGCCGAGCCGGGCGCAGGCCTCATGCAAGCCATTGATGCCAATCACGGGCTTGGTGATGCTTCGGCAGGTGCGCTCTCCCTCGATTTCCACATGCCCCACCACGCTGTAGCCCAAGTGGCGGTTGGCACCGGCAAGGTTGCGGCCAAATGCCTCGGCTTTCTTTGAGGCTCCTATGATGAGCACATTGGTGAGCAGTTGCCCGGTTTTCACCTTGTGCGACATCTTGCTGGTGAAGAATATCCTCACCGAGTACACGCATGCAAACGCCACTAGCCAGAATATCGCTATTAGCTCATAGTTGTAGGCACGCTCGTGCACAAGGTCGTTGATTATTGCCACAAAGAACACTATCAGCGCCGAGATTAGTGCCGAGATTAGTGTGGTGGCCACTTCCTGTAGCCGCGACTTGCGCATCACCTCGGTGTAGTAGCCCGACAGGTAATACACGCACATCATTGCAATAGGAAACAGAATCTGTCCTATCACCACGCTGTCGCTGAGAAGGAAAGAGCGCAACGTGCGGAATCCCTGGCCAAAAATTATCTGATCGCTGCGCAGATAGTAGCGTATTGTGTTATAAAGCAGCACGGCTATAGCCGACGATGCAAGGTCGCCGAGCACATATTTCAGTCGCTGTCGTTGAGTTCCGGTCACAAGTTGTCTGTAGATAAATTAATTCACTTTCGCAGAATCTTGAATGTGCCGCCGGCACCGAGCTTTATGATGCCCGAGGGTCGAGCCTCGGCATTGTCGTCTTGCCGGTAGCGCACCACATAATCCACGCCTTGCTTTATCTCTTCGCTCACCATTGCAAAGGTGGGAGCCGATGGCTCGCCGCTCACGTTTGCCGAGGTCGATACAATGGGACGCCCGAAGCGGCGGCAAAGCTGCCGGGTGAAGGCCTCGGAGGTGATGCGTATGCCCACACTGCCATCCTCGCCAAGCAGGTTGGCGGCAAGGTTGCGTCCGCGGTCGTAGATTATGGTGAGCGGGCTCACTGTCGCCTCTATGAGCTGGAAGGCCACATCGGGCACTTCGTCAACATATCGCTCAAGCCTTGTGGCATCGTCGAGCAGCACGAGCATTGCCTTGCTGTCGGCACGCCGCTTCAGCTCATACACGCGTTTCACCGCAGCGGCATTTGTGGCGTCGCATCCTATCCCCCAAATTGTGTCGGTGGGGTAAAGTATCACTCCTCCTTTGCGGAGCACTTCTATGCACGATTTTATGTCGTCTTCCATCGGAATGTGTCGTTTTAGAGTTGTTTATGGTGAGCCTTGCAGCTACACATTCCCACAAAATTACAATTTTTTTTTAATATCACGAAATATTTTTTCATTTCAGTGCGGCAGAAAATATCATTGCGCCAAAAAGTGGCTTAAAATTCCGTTTTTTTAGTAGGAATATGCAGCTATTTGAAAGAATATTGCTAATTTTGTAGTAGGTTTTCAGGAAATGCAACACAATGACACACGAATCAAGCAAAAGCTGCCTGCGTAAATCAATTGGTATCGCGCTTAGTGGAGGCGGCGCGCGAGGCTTTGCCCATGTGGGAGCGCTGCGTGCCCTCGAGGAGTGTGGACTAAAGCCCAGTGTCGTTGCCGGGGTGAGTGCCGGAAGCGTGATTGCGTGCATGTATGCCGCCGGCCTGTCCACCGACGACATGATGCGAGCTTTTGCCGACAAGTCGTTCAACGACCTTGCCGAGCTTGCCGTGCCCAAGGACGGATTCTTCAAGATGACGCGCTTCATGCGATTCTTGCGCAAGGTGATTCCTGTGGACAACATTGAGCAGCTTGAGATTCCCACTATGGTGTGCGCCACCGACCTCAACCATTGCCGGCTTGAGGTGTTCAGCGAGGGTGCGATAGCCGAGCGTGTGGCAGCGTCTTGCAGCATCCCCATAGTGTTCAGCCCCATGAAAATCAATGGCACCT
>JAQXTJ010000190.1 GCA_029219425.1 Bacteroidales bacterium | reverse complement strand
GCGGGCTGGCATAGAACCAGTTATCGGGCACTGCAAGAGCGACCATCGTCTGGGACGGAACTTCTACAAGGGTCTTTTCGGAGACTCTATAAATGTCATGCTCGCTGCTGCTGCATATAACCTCAAAAGAGCCATGAGGCTTCTTTTGTGCTTTTTCAGATGGGTCATCAAGAGGCTCATGACAGAGGGGCAATGGCCAGTTAACACATGCAATGCATGTACATGTGCCCATGCATAAAGTTTTTAAGGCTTGACTAACTACACCCGAGGCCTTTGCGGCACTTGGGGAGAGGTGGGATGAGATGGTGGCACAGTGTGCCACATCCACGCCCTATCAGCAGCACTCGCTGTGCCGACTGAGCTGGGATATGTGGAAGAACGATGGCGACGAGCTATATATCATCTGCCATCACAAGAAAGAGGAGTGGCCCGCTGATGCCATTTTCCCCTGCTATCTGCGCAACGGAGAGCTGCACTGGATTGATTTTCATTGCGATTTCGACTGCCCCTTGGATGTGACTCCGCAAAATGAGCGCTACGAGATGTATGCCGAAGTGGTGGAGCATATTCAGGGCAATTCTGCGATTTCGATGGTTAGCTTTGGCCGGGTGCCGCAATATAGTCCGCTGCTTGGCTACTTCAGCGCTATGGGCGGCTGCACAAAGATTCAGGCATCGAATGCCTATTCGGTGATTCCTCTGCTCGACAGCGAGGCCGATGCCATTGCATCAATCGCCACTTTGGTGAAGCAGAAGCAGCGCAAGATTAAGGATATCGCTAAGGGAGGGGTAAAACAGACCACGAAGCTCTACGACCCTGCTGCCGACAGCTATCCCGCCACTGACATCGTGCAGCTCGCCGACCACATGGTGGCCGAGGGCATACGCGATGCGGCCTATATGAGCAGCCACTTCCTTAGCTTCTTTCAGCGGCTCTATGAGGCCGGGGCTATAAAGGTGCTTGTCAGCTATGAGGAGGGCACTCCGGTGGCGAGCTTTTTCCTGCTGCACGATGCGCACCGCAACGAACTCATAGAGTGGGTGTTGCTCTACAAGCACCGCCGCTACAATTTGCAGCTCATGGTGCACTTGCTGGGTATAATGAAGGAGCGAGGCATAGCACGGCTCAACCTTGCCTGTGGAATATATGGCTACAAGATGCTGAATTTCCACCCCGAGGTGCATTGTGTGTATTCGGTGCGGATGTGGCGCACCCATGCCGACTATCGCCGCCACGAGTTGCGCACGCTGCTGCGAGGCGCTTTGCGCCCCTTCACCTACCGCCTCACCAGGCTGCTGAAAAGAAAATGAGAAAACAGGAAAGAAGTGAACTAATAAATATGGAAGAGAGAAAGGATATGAAAATTGCAGTGGCAGGAGCCGGATATGTGGGCTTGAGCATTGCCACGCTTTTGGCACAGCATAACAGTGTGACTGTGGTCGATGTGATTCCTGAAAAGGTGGATATGATTAACCAAAGGAAGTCGCCTATTCAGGATGAATACATTGAGAAGTATTTGCACGAGAAGAAACTTAATCTCACTGCCACGCTCGATGGCCGTGCTGCTTATGCCCAAGCCGACTTTGTGATTATTGCGGCTCCAACGAATTACGACCCTGAAAAGAATTTTTTCGACACGCACCATATCGAGGATGTGATTGACTGTGTGCTTGATGTGAATCCCGATGCGGTGATGGTGATTAAGAGTACTATTCCGGTGGGCTACACACGCTCGCTCTACCTGAGCTACAGCCGCAAGGGCGTGAAGAAGTTTAACCTGCTTTTCTCTCCCGAGTTTCTGCGTGAGAGCAAGGCTCTCTACGACAATCTCTATCCCTCGCGAATCATTGTGGGATATCCCAAGATTATCGACAGGGAGGAGTTTGCTGAGGAAAATTCAGCCATTCGCCTGGTGACTGATGTGGAGGCCCTGAATCTGAAAGCCCACGACTTTGCACGGCTGCTTCAGGAGGGAGCACTGAAGCCCGATATCGACACGCTTTTCATGGGTATGAAAGAGGCCGAGGCTGTGAAGCTTTTTGCCAACACCTACTTGGCACTGCGCGTGAGCTACTTCAATGAGCTTGATACCTATGCTGAGGTGAAAGGGCTTGATTCGCAGGCCATAATTGAGGGCGTAGGGCTTGACCCGCGCATTGGCACGCACTACAACAATCCATCGTTTGGCTACGGAGGCTACTGTCTGCCAAAGGATACTAAGCAGTTGCTTGCCAACTATGCCGATGTGCCGCAGAACATGATGACGGCAATCGTGGAGAGCAACCGCACGCGCAAGGACTACATTGCCGACGCTGTGCTGCGCCGTGCAGGATGGTACGGCTACTCGCAGAACAATGAGTATGGGAAAGCTGCCATCAGTGGGCAGCCTGTGACGATAGGCATATATCGCCTCACGATGAAGACGGGAAGCGACAACTTCCGCCAGTCGGCCATTCAGGGAATTATGAAGCGTGTGAAGGCCAAGGGCGCCGAGGTGATTATATATGAGCCTACGCTCCCCGATGGAGAACTGTTTTTTGGCAGCCGGGTGGTGAACGACCTCGACGAGTTCAAGCACCGCTCAAAGTGCATTATCGCCAACCGCTACGATGCGGTTCTCGACGATGTGCGGGAGAAAGTATATACGCGCGACATCTTCCGTCGCGACTGAAAAAACGGCTGAAGAAATATTAATTAATTAAATGGCACAAGAAACACAGGCAAATAATAAAAGAATAGCAAAAAATACTATTGCGCTCTACATAAGAATGTTTTGCTCAATGGTAATTTCACTTTTCACCAGCCGAATCATTCTTGATTCGCTTGGAGTGGATAACTTTGGTATATATAATGTTGTTGGTGGATTTGTGGCGATGTTCTCGTTAATGTCGAGTGCGCTGACCAACTCAATTTCCCGCTTTTTGACCTTTGAATTGGGAAAGGGCGATACGGAGAAGCTGAAGCGGGTTTTCTCCACTTCACTAAATGTGATGTTCGCGCTATCGATAATGGTGTTATTGGTAGGAGAAACGGTAGGATTGTGGTTCTTGAATTATAAGGTCAATATACCCATTGAGCGCATGGGTGCTGCCAATCTCGTATATCAGCTTTCAATTGCCACGTTCATAATGGGATTGGTGAGCGTGCCATATAATGCAAGCATCATATCGCATGAGAAGATGACGGCTTTTGCATATATTGGCATTTTTGAGATAGCAATGAAGCTGGTAATAGTGTATACTCTTTATGTGTCGCCATTTGATAAATTGAAGACCTATGCAATTCTCTTGTTCCTGCTTTCGCTATCGATTCGGTTAATATATGGCATATACTGCAACCGTCATTTTCAGGAGACACATTATAAATTCGTTTTCGACAAGCCATTGTTGCGGCAGATGACGGGCTTTGCCGGGTGGAATTTCCTTGCACAGGGTGCCTATCAGCTCAATGGCAGTGGAGTGAACTTGCTGATAAACATATTCTTTGGTGTAACACTTAATGCAGCAAGAGGAATTGCATATCAGGTGAATAATGCCGTGTGCCAGTTCACATCGAATTTTATGGTTGCCCTTACCCCACAGATAACAAAGAGCTATGCTGCCGGAGAGTTGGCCGAGATGCACAAATTGATATTCAGAGGAGCGAAGTTCTCTTATTTTCTTACGCTCTTTTTCCTGATTCCAATATGCGTTGAAACTGAGTATATATTGAATTTGTGGCTTATTGAGGTGCCTGACTACACCGTCTCGTTTGTGAGGTGGACTTTGTATATTACTGCCATAAATATGTTCTCGGGTACATTGATACCGGCACTTCATGCAACTGGCAATATAAAAAGATATATGATAATAGTGGGATTGGTGGAGATTACGAATTTCCCACTCACTTATATAGCCTTTAAACTTGGGGCTGACCCTTTATATTCTTATTATATTTATTTCGGAGTATATTTGGTGCTGATGTTCTTGCGGCTCTATCTTATTAAGGATTTGATTAAGATGAGTGGCAAGCAGTTTGTGAGCGAAGTGTATGTGAAATCGGCAGTTGTGACGGCATTGGCTGCAATTTTGCCACTTCTGTTAATGTTTATAATGCCTGATGGCTTTTTGCGACTTGTCACCATTTGTGTGGTGAGTGCGGTATCCACAATAGTGTCGGTATATGCATTTGGTTTCACAGTCGATGAAAAGGCAATGGTTGTGAATTTTGCAAGAAATAAATTCAGGAGTTTGTTAAAGTGAAGCAGGTGTCGATTAGAGGCCGGAGGGATGTCTCAATTGATTTTTTGAGATTCGTAGCATTAACTTGCATAGTGATTGCTCACATTAATCCCTCGCCACTGATATTCCAGTTGCGTAATTTTGATGTGCCGCTCATGGTTTTTCTGTCGGGGGTATCATTCAGAATCAGTGGTGGCAATAATGATGGGTATTGGCAATATGCGCTCAAGAGGTTCAAGCGATTGATTCTTCCTGTTTGGGTATTTCTGGCCATTTATTATTCCATAGTATGGATTAAGGATGGGGAAATGTTGCCATTGACGACAATGGTGAGCTACTACACGCTGATTACGCCATGGTTTGTGTGGATAATAAGAGTTTTTTTTGTTATTGCATTGATAGCTCCATTAGTGTCAGGGACTTTAATCAATTTTAATAAATGGGCGTTTCTGTTTTGGTCGGCAGCTCTGTTGGTAGTGTTTGAGGCATTTTGCATGTCGGGTTATTCTCAATTCAGGTTCAGTGAGTATGTGTTGATGAATATTCCATATCTCATTGTGTTTGCTTTGGGTGTGAAAATTAAGGAATTTAAGGCAAAAGAAGTCGTTGGAATATCGGCAATATGTCTCAGTGTGTTCCTCGGTTTGTTAATAAACTATAAATGTGGGGGGGGGAAGATATTACCAACTCAATTATTTAAGTATCCGCCAAGAATCTACTATTTATCATATTCCATATTCTGTTCTTTGATATTATGGATAGTAAAAGATAATTTAACCTGTTTCATTGGCAAGATTTCGGCGAGGATTTCAAGTTGCATAGCTTTTATAGGTTCGCACACTATTTGGATTTATTTGTGGCATATCGTTGCGCTTCTCTTTTGTGGCGGCATTGAATCGGCTTTTTTGCGTTTCGCTATTGTGTATGCAATAGCAATCTCAATTACAGTTGGTCAAGTACAGTTGATAGGAATGATGACAGATAATATGGTTAATACTACTTTGAAGAAAAACATCAGGATGATTTTTCTTGGATAGCAGGATTGGTATTTACAGAATCAATTGGAAAACTGATTATAAAAACGGAGAGTTAATTCGCTTTAGGAGGAAAAAATTAAGTGTGAGAGACAATGAGGACGAAGATAGTTTATTGCATAGTAAGTAACGACAAGGATATATATCTGGAGCAGGCGTGGGTGTCGATTTACACGCTGAGGCTATATAATCCCGATGCAGAGGTGATTCTGCTCGTTGACAAGGGAACTGAGGCAACGCTCACCGGGAAGCGTGCCGGGATAAGGGAACTCGTCACGGAGGTGGTGGCAGTGGACACTCCCGATGGGTACAATGCCATGCAGCGCTCACGCTACCTGAAGACCAATTTCCGCCAGTTCATCGCCGGCGACTTGCTTTTCATCGACTCCGACACCGTGATAGGCGGCTCCCTTGCCGCCATTGACGACATAGAAGCCGAAATCGCCTGTGTGCCCGATGAGCATCGCCGCTTCGGTGAGTTGCTTGAGAATGATACTATAAAACAAAGGCTTAGTTCAATTTTTGGAATAACGGAGATAGGCTCTGAGTTCTACTTTAATTCGGGCGTGATTTATGTGAAAGACACGCCAAGAATGCACTCATTTTTTGCCGATTGGTATGAAAAATGGAAGTATTCGGCCTTTGAGCGTGACTCATCGATTGACCAGCCGTCACTGTATGCTGCCGACGAGAAGAATGGATACATAATAAAGGAGCTGCCCGGTGAATTTAACTGCCAGATTGCTTACAGCCTGAAATATTTTTATGGTGGGCTGATATTGCACTTCTTTAATGCCACATTCCCAATGATGTCGAGCGAGATTTCGGTTTTCTACGACGACAGCTTCTACCGTAGATTAAAGGATTATGGGGGAGTGGTTAACGACGTGAAAGACGTGCTTGACGACAAGTCGAAGTGGTTTCATGTGCAAACAAGCATCGTCGACAGCTCGCACAATGATTTTTTGTGTAACTACGTGGGCGATTATATTTATAAATCTTATAGAGAGAAATCATTACTCTATAAGCTGAATGAAAGGCTGTGTTCCTATAAGTTTATGATTGGGAATTTTAGGAGACTACTTAGGCTGAAGTTGGGTAAAAGATGATGACGAATAAGGAGAATGGGCCGCTGGTGTCGGTGATAGTGCCGGTGTATAGGGCGGAGAAGTGGATTAATCAGTGTGTGGATAGTCTGCTTGGGCAGAGCTACCGCAACATTGAGGTGATTCTTGTGGATGACGGGTCGCCCGACCGCTCGGGGGCAATCTGCGATGAGTATGCCGCCTCCGACAGCCGCGTGAAGGTGATTCATCAGCCGAATGGCGGGGTGAGCGTTGCGCGCCAGACGGGAATGGACAATGCCACCGGCGAATACACTATCCACGCCGACCCCGACGACTGGGTGGAGCCCACGATGATAGAGGAACTTGTGGCGAAGGCCATAGAGGAGGATGCCGACATGGTGATTTGCGACTATATAAGCGAACACAACTATGGGCAGGAGTACAACCGCATGGATTTGCCGCTGCGCCCTACGGCCGACGACCTGCTGCGCAGACTCTTGTTGCAACAGCTGCATGGCAGCTGTTGCAACAAGCTCGTCAGACGAGCTTGTTCCAATGGAGTGCGCTTCACACAGGATATGAGGGTGTTTGAGGACGAATTTTTCAACTTAAAAATACTTTTGAGTGGAAAAGTGCGCCAAGTGTCCTATTTGGCAAAAGCATTCTATCATTATAGGATGAATAATGAAAGTTCGCTTTGTCATACAATCAATGAAAATACTATCCGCTCGCATTTCGTGATGCTTGAATACTTGACTGAGGTCGCATGTGTTGAAGAAAATTTATTGGCTGAGAGAAAGAAACATGTGCTTGTGGATATGTTTATATCGAAACGTCTCGACAGAATGATGACGACATTTCCTGAAGTACATGAGCAGATTGTCAACGGCCAGCGGCGATATAGTGTGATTAGGCCTGTTTCTTCATGCTTGTCGATTGCGTTGCGAGGATGGCCGAGGACAGCCTATGTCATATATGACTTGAATATGCGAGCACTTGACTTTTATCAGCGATTCAAGAAGCTGATAAAGCATTGAGACACAAAAAACATTGGAATGGAGATGAGGTGGAAAGTGGCGATATTGTCGACTGATGGACAGCCGCAGTTCCTTGGGGGAATAAAGCGGGTGTGCTCGATGCTTGGGGAGTGCTGGATTGAGGACGGAGAGGCTCAGGTTGAGTTCGTAACCTTCACTGAGTCGGATATTCGCAAGCCTAGGATAGGGCGCATGGCACAGTCGTTTTTCCCTGATGCGAGCGACTATTGCGCGAGAGAGAATGTGGATTTCCTTGTTGATAAGCTAAATGGGGAGGACTTCAACATTCTGCTCAATCCGCATGTTGAGGAGCAGCCTCTTAATGAGCTTGTGGCTGAGGTGCGGCAGCGCATACGGGCAAAGGTGGTGTGTGCCTTGCACTTTTCGCCTACTCACAATCGTGATGTGGTGAGGGAATCATTTTTCATATCCTATTCGCTTGGCAGTAATGTACTGGCATGGATAAGGCAATGTGGGTTGTGGCTCAAGTATAAGCTGTACGGGCTTCGGGCTACTGAGCGTGCAGAGATGGCGAACCATGTGCGCACTATTGGGAATTGCGAACGGTTTGTGGTGTTGTCGAGTCTCTTTCTGCCGTTTTTTCCAAAAGGAGTGCATGACAAAATAGCGAGTATCAACAACCCATCGCCATGCTTGGTGGATGAAGATGCTGCCATCATAGAGCGGGAAAAGCGCAATGAGGTGGTGTGGTGCGGACGTATGGACATTACTGGTTCGAAGCGAGTGGACCGTATGCTCCGTGTGTGGAGGCGAGTGGGACGGCTTCGTCCCGGCTGGACACTGCGCCTCATGGGCAGTGGTGATGTGGAGCTGATAAAGAGGCTTGTGACACGGCACAATATCACAGGAGTGGTGGTAGAGGGATTCTGCGAACCTTGGCAGCACTATAGACGTGCAAAGGTGTTGTGTTGCACCAGTACTGATGAGGGCTGGGGAATGGTGCTTGTGGAAGCTATGAGCCATGGGTGCGTGCCGATGGCATTTGACAGCTACGCAAGCGTCCGCGACATTATTGCCGATGGAGAAAATGGGGTGTTGGTGAAACCATTCAGCATAGGTGAATATTCGCGTAAACTTATTGAGCTGATTGATGATGATGAGCGCCGCCGCGCGATGGCGGTACGAGGCATGGAGAGCATCAACCGTTTCAACACTTCGGCGATAGCCCGGCAATGGCTGGAACTTTTTGAACAGATATCAGATATTAGATATCAGATATAACTACTAACTGCTAACTGCTTACTGAGAGATGAAGGTGGTGATTTTGTTTCCGCACCCGGCGGCGGGGCCTACGGGGGGATATAAGGTGGCTATGGAGTATGCCAACCGCATGGTGGCCGATGGGCATGAGGTGCACATCATCTATTCGGGGTCGATCTACTGGAGCCGGAAGTCGGCGTGGCACAAGCTCACTTGCTGCGTGCGGTGGGTGGAGCGCCGCCTGAAGGGGTTCTCGTGCCGTGGGTGGTTTCCGCTCGATGAGCGGGTGCGCGAGCACTTCACGCTGTCGCTCTGTGAGAGGCATGTGCCGGGCGGCGCCGATGTGTATGTGGCTACTTCGCCTTACACTGCGTGGTATCTCAACCGCTACCGCACCGGTGCGCGTCGCGTCTATTTTATTCAAGGCTATGAGGACTGGGGACCGGGGCTGCGTGCGATTCTTCACGACACTTATCACTACCCGATGCAGAAGATTGTGGTGGCGTCGTGGCTTCAGCGGCTGCTCAAGGAGGAGCATGGCGAGGACTCGGTGCTTGTGCCTAATGGCTTCGACTTTGAGCGCTTCAGGCTGACGGTGCCTATTGAGGATAAGGACCGCTATTGTGTGTCGATGCTCTATCACGATATGCCCGGCAAGGACTGCGCCATGGGGCTGCGGGCGCTTGCGAGGGTGAAGGAGCGCCACCCACGGCTGCGTGCCACGCTCTTCGGCGTGCCGGCACGGCCCGCGGGGCTGCCGGAGTGGATTGACTACCACCAGAGGCCCGACGACGAGCTTCACCTGCGCATCAACAATGAGGCTGCCATCTACATTGGCACGAGCCGCACCGAGGGCTGGGGCCTGACCGTGGGCGAGGCGATGATGTGTGGCCAGGCTGTGTGCTGCACCGACAATGCCGGCTTCCGCGAGATGGCCACCGACGGCGTGACCGCACTGGTGAGCCCGGTGGGCGACGATGAGGCTATGGCGCTCAACATTGAGCGGCTGCTGGCCGACGACGCGCTGCGCTGCCGCATTGCCGCGGAGGGGCACCGATTCATTCAGCGTTTCACCTGGGAACGCTCTTATGAGCTGCTTAAAACTACTTTAGGACTATGAAACTTGCTACATTTGATATATTCGACACGGCGCTGCTGCGGCGGTGCGGCCGGCCCGAGGCTGTGTGGGAGGCTCTTGCCTCCACACTCTATGGCCCGGAGCGCGACCTTGCCGATGCTTTCGTGGCATGGCGCCGGCGGGCCAAGGGCGACACCCTTGCTGCCATCTATGCCGGCATCGACGAGGCTTTTGCCACCTGTGCCGGTAAGAGCCGCGAGGAGCTGATGCAGGCCGAGCGCGACGTGGAGGGCGCCATGCTCACCGCCAATCCCGCAGTGCGCAGCCTCATAGGCCGCAAGCGCAGCGAGGGGTGGACTGTGGCTTTCGTGAGCGACATGTATCTCGACAGCCACTTCCTGCGCTCGGTGCTCGAGCGCGAGGGGTGCATAGAGGCGGGCGAGAGGGTGTATGTGTCGTGCGAGCACAATGCCCGCAAGGACACCGGATCGCTCTACGACGTGGTGCGCCGCGACCTTAATCCCACCGAGTGGGAGCACTATGGCGACCACCGCCGCAGCGATGTGGCGATGGCGCGGAAGAAGGGAGTGAGGGCCACGCTTGTGACCACGGGCTATAATGCCGCCGAGGCCGCATGCTCGCGCGTGGCGCCGCTGCCGGCTGCCCTGTCGCGGCAATACAGGCTTGAGCATCCCGGCGACGGATTTGCGGCGATGGCAGCCGACTTTGTGGTGCCGGCCTATCTGCCCTACGCGGCGTTTGTGCTCTCGGAGGCACGCCGCATGGGCATCACGAAGCTGTATTTCCTCTCTCGCGACAGCTATGTGCTGCTCAAGGCGGCGCAGGCTATGTTTGGCGGTGCCGGTGACTTGGAGCTGCACTATCTCTTTGTGTCGCGCCGCTCGCTGCTGCTGCCCTACATCTGCGGTGAGGATGAGAATACTTATCTCGCTGCCCGTGACCACAACACCATTGTGCGACTGGACAGCGTGGACAAGATGCTGCTGCACCTTGGCACCACGCGCGAGGAGATGCGCGAGCGATATGGCATTGAGTTTGCCTACACGCGCGTGAACAATCTTGCCGAGCAGGACGATTTCCTGAAGAAGATATTTCACAGCGGCTTCACTGCCGAGCTTCAGCAGCGTGCCGCCGGGCAGGAAAGGCTCTTGCTCGACTATTTCGCGCAGGAGGGGTTGCTCGACGGCTCACGCTGTGCGGCTGTGGACGTGGGCTGGCTCGGCACGTCGCGACTGATGATTAACCGCATACTGCGCCGTCAGGGCATCCCCGATGTGCACTTCTTCTACTACGGAGTGCGGGGCGACGTGTTTCCGCCGTCGGCAGGTCGCTATACGGCCTATTTTCAGGCCGGTGAACTGAGCACCGACACCACGGTGCTACTCGAGCACTATTACTCGGCTTCGCCCTATCCCACCACGGTGGGCTACCGGCGCAACGCTGAGGGGCTTGTGGAGCCGGAGCTGGCCGGCAACGGCGGTTTTGCTCACACTGACGCAAGCAAGGCCAATGCCGAGGCGATAGAGGCGATGGCGGCGGCAATGCCACAGTGTGATGCTGCCGAGCTGCGCCGATGGGCGAAGTGCTCGACCGACACTATGCTCAGCACGCATGCCGAGGTGGATGTGACGCCGCTTGCCCCCACGAGCGACTTCGACGACAACACTCCCTTTGTGAAGCGCCTGAGCCCGGCAGAGATAGTGAGAGTGGTAGCCCTTGGCGACCGTGCCACGGGCTTTGACCTTGGAAGTCTGCGGCTGACGCTGCCCCGGTGGCTGCTGGGTCCGGCGTGGCGGCTGCACACCGCCAGTGGCCGGCTGAGAGCGAAAATCTATCGGTTGGTCAGGAGATAGGATATTTTTTTAGCCGATTAGGCTATTATCGATGTTTTAAGCGGGGGATTTGTTTATTTGGATGATGATGGAGAAGATTGCGGTTGTGATTCTTAACTACAACTCGGCTGCCGACTGCCGCAAGTGTGTGGTATCGCTCAGGCAGCAGGAGGGTGTGGAGCTGGAGATTGTGATTGTGGACAACTGTTCGCGCGCTGAGGAGGCTGATGCAGCCCGGAGCGTGGCGCGGGAGCAGGGATGCACGTTTATCGCCGCCGGGGAGAACCGTGGCTACAATGCGGGCAACAACGTGGGGCTGCGGCACGCCGCCGGGCTGGGCTGCGAGTATGCCCTGATTGCCAACCCCGACATGGAGTTCCCCGAGCGCGGCTATGTGGCGCGGCTCGCCGCCGAGATGCGGCAGCGCCCCGACGTTGCAGTGGTGGGCAGCGACATAGTGACCCCGGAGGGGGTACACCAGAATCCAATGATGCGCGACGGTGACTGGCGCAGCTCATTCGGGTGGATTAAGTCTTTTTTCAGGAAGAAAAAGGCTGACACCTACGACTTTATCGACAACTATGCCGAGAGCCACTATTGCAGCAAGGTGAGTGGCTGCTGCCTGCTGGTGAGAATGAACTTCATGGAGCGCATAGGCTACTTCGACGAGCAGGTGTTTCTCTACTGCGAAGAGGCTATACTTTCACGGCAAGTGGAGCGTGAGGGCATGAAAATGTATTATATTGCCGATGCCCGGGCCATTCATGCTCATGTGAAGAGTGAAAAGGGCGACCCGGTGGCTCGGTTCAGGCACTGGAAACGCTCCCGCTTCCACTACATCGACAATTACAGTGGCGACAGCCGCCTTGGCCGCATGATGGCGAAGCTGTCGATGACGGTATATGTGTTTACAATTACGTTACTGTTGCGAATGAAGAAATAATGGCGAAGAAAAGAGAAAGATATTTAGATGTTGCCAAGGGACTGGCAATTTTGTGCATCGTACTCCTGCATGTGGAGAACGGTGTGATTCCGGGCGGGCTGAACACCTTTATAGGGTCGTTCATGATAAGTATGTTCTTTGTCACCACCGGGTGGCTCGACGGCTATCGCAGCGAGCCTCTCGGGCTGAAGGAGCTGTGCCGCAAGCGGTGGAGGCAGCTTGGTGTGCCCTACTTGTGGTGGACCGGCATAATACTGGCCTTCGACCTGGTGCTGTGGGCTGTGGGCTATTATGATGCCTATATGATAGGTCGGGAGGCCTACAAGGCTCTTGTGCTGCGCGGCATCGGCACGCTGTGGTTCTTGCCGGCGCTCTTTGGCGGTGAGATAATATGGAATCTTGTTCGCCGCCGGGGCTCGGTGATTGTTGGCTTGCTTGCCGTGGCGGCTACGCTGGCGGCACAATATGCCTATGCCTATGCCTTCGGTGGAAAGACCGACAGCCTCACGCGGATTATTGAGGCTCCATTTCACACGCTTAACAACATTCTTGCCGCCTGGACGAGCATAGCTGCCGGATTCCTCTTCCGCCGCCTCTTTGTGGCACTGAAGATGGAGGGGATGGCAAGGTGGCGCTATCTTGTGGCCGGAACGGTGGTGACTGCTGCCGGATACTGGTGCGCCAACTACTGGCCGGTGCCTATGCTCTGGGGGCTGGCCGCGCCGGTGGTGGGGCCAATAGGCATCATGCTGCTTGCCATGGCGGCCGATGACATGAGAATAACCGACTATTTCAATTATTGGGGACTCAACTCGCTGGCACTTATGGTGACTCACTACTCCATAATGATGGTGCTATTTGAGATGCTCAACAAGGCGATTCTGCACGAGCCTTACATTCAAGGCTATCCGGCATTTGCCTATTTTGTGGCAATAATGATTGTGGAATACTTTATCTGCGAGCTGATAACGAGGAAATGTCCACGCTTGCTCGGCAAATAGAGGTGAGAGGACACAGCCGAGTTGGCAAAACGAAATTTTGATTGAAAAAAGATGAACAGACTGTTTTATTGGTTAGGAGAATTGTTCTCGCTGCGCAACTACACGCTGCGCAACTACACGGTGTTTCTGCTGGTGCTATTCTGCATCCAGTATATCCCCGTGGAGAGCCGCGCGGGCGCAAGCTGGGTGAAGGTGATGACGATGGTGATTACGGCCTTTGTGTTACTGAAATATATAGTAGTTAATAAGGCCCTAATTATTTCGCTAATGTATGCTGTATGGATTATACTAACAGCATACGTGCTCCATCCCGCCACGTTCAGGGCCTCGACGGTGATATATTTCTTTATGTTTCTCACCACATTTGTTGCGTTTTATACATTTGTGTGGAATTACCATGTGATGTCATTAGATTTCTTCATAAAAGTGCTGCGGAGGTTCATCTTTGTACTTGTGGGTGTGCTTGTAGCGCAGCAGATATGCCTTATTGCAGGATTCAAGCTGATGCCGATTCTCAATCTGTGCCAGGTGCTTAACCGTGGAATCGGAGCCAACTCTCTCACATTTGAGCCATCTACACTTGGCCGACTGATAAATGTATTATTATATGCATATCTAAAATGTTGTGAGTATCGACGCGGAGAGAAGATTAAGATTACCGAAGTCTTTAATAAAGAACACAAGTGGGTAACTATTGCATTTTTATGGGCTGTGCTTACTATGGGTAGTGGAACAGCTTTTCTTGCTACTGCAATAACATCGTTGTATTTTATGAGAGGCTGGTACTTCTTGTATTCGGTTCCAATTTTTTTAGTTGCGTATTTTGCAATGGATTATTATGGGAATGAGTCATTCCGCAGAGTTCAAGCTACAACTCAAGCCACAATGACCGGAGATGCCGATCTTGTAATGGAAACAGATGGAAGTGCGGCAATGCGAATTAAGCCTATGCTTAATACACTGACGTTAGATTTATCGGATCCTGATGTGTGGATAGGGAGAGGATGTGATTCGGCGAAAGGTCTATATTCAAATGATAGATATATAGTGAATATAGGTGATTATGGGTTTATTGCTTTTATATTATGCGTTATTCTGACATTCTCTTGTGCAATACAATTTTGGTCATTGCCAACAATAATGATTTTGGTGGGAATAGCGGGATTTGCCGGAGGAAATATTTCATACGTTTGGGGACTATTGATGATTTTTAGTTGTGTTTCATATTTTAAATATCATAGACATGAATATCAATATTCTAACAGCGAGGATTAAGTGCTTGCTATCTATCCCATTCTATTTGATTTTTTTAGCTCACAACAAGAACGGATTTCTTGAAGAAGAGCTTCGACGATGGGAAGAGTTGCTACCGGTAGTGAAGTATAAAAGCACATTTATTGCTTTTATAAGAATGTTTGCGCTATTTCCAGAATATCGCAATGTGCTTTTCTTTAGGTGTGGAAGTGTTGGCAAGCTAATGCAAAGTTTTACACCTTGTGCAAGAGATGTAAATTTCATAGTAGAGTCGAGAAATGTAAATAAAGGGTTGGTGCTCCAACATGGATATTCATGCATGCTTTGGCCTGAAAAGATTGGAGATAATTGTCAAATTTGGCATCATGTGACAATAGGAAGGGCATCAGGCAAAGGTAATAGGCCAAAAATAGGAGATAATGTGAAGATATGCACAGGTGCGATAGTTCTCGGTGATATAACAGTGGGAGATAATGTTACGATAGCAGCAGGGTCAGTTGTTGTAAAGAGTGTTCCCGATAATTGTGTTGTAGCAGGAAATCCTGCCAGAATAAAGAAAAAAAACGGGGAGAAGGTTGATTTTCCACTTTAGTTGTATATGAAGATTCTTTTTTTATTAAGTTCAACATCTGTTTTTGGAGGATCTACGAAAGCCTTTCTGACGTTATGTTCTGAATTGGTCAAAGATAGATCGATTGATATTTTGGTAGTATGCCCAAACCGTGGAGCCGGATATGAGGCTATTTCTCAAATGGGGGGGGTGAAGGTGCTTGCTGTGCCTATGCGCACACATATATATCCTGAATATAATAGCATTAATAACTTACTGCTATTCCCCTTGAAGATGTTATATCATTATGTTATTAATCGCAAAGCTTTTCAACAAATTTGCACTATCAGTAAACACTATAAACCCGATGTTGTTTACACCAATGTGAGCGTTATAAGTGTTGGGCAGAAAGTGGCAAAAAAGATTGAAGTTCCTCATATATATCACATAAGAGAGTATCAGAATTTGGATTTTGGTATGCGCATAATACCTTCTTTGTCTAAATTCAAGAAGAATTTACAGAATCAATATTCAATATGCATAACGGAAGGAATACAATCTCATTTTGGACTAAATAATCATAATTCGGTGGTCATCTATGATGGTGTTCGTAGTGAGGATGCTGCTTTCTTCGATAAGGAAAAGAGAAAATATTTTTTGTTTGTTGGTAGATTAGACGAAGCCAAAGGCGTGAAACTAGTTCTTGAGGCATTTGCAAAATCGCGTATTAGAACTCATACATTAAAGATTGCTGGAGCCTCACTGTCGAGAAATGAAGATAGCCAACTTAAAGCACTGGTTAAAGAGTACGGAATAGAAGATAGGGTTGAGTTTTTGGGAGTAGTAAGTGATGTTGATAGAATTATGCAAAAGGCAACAGCATTGGTGATGGCATCACGATTTGAGGGCTTTGGTTTGGTTACAGCAGAGGCTATGTTCAATGGTTGCCTTGTAATTGGTAGAAATGTGGCCGGAACAAAGGAGCAATTTGATAATGGCGTAAAATGGACAGGGGATGAAATAGGAATTAGGTGGAACACGGTTGATGAATTGAGTCAGTGTATGAATAATGTTGTAGAGAATGGAATTGAAAGTTACTATCCGTATATTGAACGTGCAATCAAGGCTTGTAAACATTATTCGGTTGAGCAAAATGCATTGAAAATAAAAGAATACATAAAATTCGTTATTGGCAATCAATAATAAAAAACAATAAGTGATGGAGAGGGATGTGACTGTGGCAATCTGCATGTGGAATGCGGAAAAGACGATTGAGGGCACTTTGCAGTGCCTCCTTGAGCAGACGATGCAGGACTTCGACCTGCTCATTGTGGATGATTGCAGCACCGATGGCTCGGTGGAGTGTGTGGAGCGTTTTTTCGCGAAGCATCCCCGGCAATATGAGGTGGTGCGCCAGCCGGAGAATCAGGGTATTGCCTATGAGCGCAATTTTGCGCTGCACAAGGCGAGGACACGATACATGGTGTTTGTGGATTCCGACGACTTGCCAAAGCCACAATTCCTTGAGAAACAATATTCGGCAATAGTGAGTGATGAGACTTTGATAGGTGTTGGGTCGTGGTCGCAATTTATCAACAACAAGGGAGAGGAGATAAGAGGCGGACTGTTTATTGGCGACACCACAAAGGAGGAGTTTCGCAAGCGGGCCGAGGCGGGCAAGCGCATCTTCCTGCCTATTCAGACGCTCTTTGTGCGCGAGGACGCTATCAGGGTGGGAGGCTTCAGGCTCGATGGCTTTCCCGAGGGCAAGCCGCGCTACCGCGACTTCTGCGAGGACCTCGACCTGTGGACGCGCATGAGCGACCTTTATGCCGAGGGCAAACACATTATCGTGCTTCCCGAGGTGCTTTATCTCTACAGGAAGACCGACGGGCTGTCGTCGAATCACTTCAACATGATTATAAAAATGGAGTATGTGAAGGTGAACGTGCGCCGGCGGCGCAAGGGACTGCCAGAACTTACTTTTATTGAGTACTACGATTCGCTGAAGCCCGAAGAGCTTGCACGGCTGAGGAAGGACTCCTGTGCGGCCGACTGCCTGCGCAACGGCGTGTTCTACGTGCGCGACGGCAAGCTGCTGAGGGGGCTTCGCCTTATTGCTAAGAGCGTGTGGAACAACCCCACCTACATATTCGACAAGCTGATGGCCAACTCGGGCATAGTGAAGCGCAAGTGACTTCTCTCGCAAAGGCGCAAAGGTCGCGTAGATTTTTTGTTGAAACAGTGAACTGAGTGTGGGGGATTTTTATAGTAAAATAGATTAATTTAGCACAAACAGGATGAGTGAGATTTCGGCTAAGCATATCACTGAGGTGATAGGGCTGCTTAATGAGAAGGCTGACTATGCGGTGCTCCGCAACTTTGAGGGGCTTCCCGACAAGAACAAGAGCCGCGACATTGATATTATTATCACGCTGCGCAGCTACCGCGCTGTGAAGGATGAGCTTGTGAGGCTTATCGACTCCACGGGGTGGAAGATTGTGACTTATCTGCACAGCGACCGTCTGATTACCTACGTGTGCGCCAAGCAGAGTGGTGAGACCACGGAGCTGGTGCAGTGGGACTTTTTTGTGAACACTTCGGTGTGGGGCATCCTGCTGATGGATGCGAGTGAGTTTCTTGCCCACAAACAATTCAATGGCTTCCTCTACTATGTGGGTGTGGAGTGCCAGTTTCTCGACAAGTATCTCTACAACCGTGCCGTGGGCAGCGCGTTCCCCAAGAAGTATCAGTGGATGCGCGATGAGGCCGAGAAGAGCGACTTCGTGAGGGCGAAGGTGCGCAGCCTCTTTGGCACAGCGAGCCTGGAGGAGTGCGACCGCAAGCACCGACCCTTGCTTGCCCTGCGTGCAGTGGGCGCCAACTTGCTGCGACGCCCGCTGGGCTTTGTGGCGGGCGTGGTGTGCTTCCTGTGGACGTTTGTGAGGAACTATGTGCGGTCGTGCACGGGGTTCTCGGTGGGATTCACCGGGCCCGACGGGTCGGGGAAGACTACGGTGATTGACATGATGATTGACCATCTTGGCGATGTGTTCCGCACGGCTCATGCCTATATGCACTTCCGTCCGGCGCTATTTGGCAATCTTGGTGAGGTGGCGCACTCGGCGGGCGTGAAGAAGACGGTGGACCGCAACTACAGCGACCCGCACCGTGGCGGCCGCACCGGGCTGGCAAGCTCGCTGGCGAGGCTGCTCTACTACTCGGTGGATTATGTGCTGGGCTACTTCCTGCGCGTGAAGACGGTGACGCGCATCACACGCCTGGTGATTTTCGACCGCTACTACACCGACATTATCTGCGACAGCCGCCGCAGCCGCATCTATCTGCCCATCGGGCTGCTCTACTGGTGGGGCCGCGTGCTGATTCCGTCGCTCGACTACAATATCCTGCTCACAGCCGACAGCGACACCATCCTGTGCCGTAAGCGTGAGCTCGACCGCGAGGGCATCGACACCATCAACCGCAAGATTGACTATCTTGCCACGAAGCCCGGCTACTACAAGATTCTCAACACGGGCACTCCCGAGCAGGCGGTGGCCAAGATACTCACAACCATCTTCGATGCCCAGCACCGCAAGAACCTGAAGCGTCTGGGAGCGAAATGATTTTAGAAAAATGTCGGTAAAGAGATTATTATGAACAATCCTTTTTTTTCAATAGTCATTCCAGTGTATAACGGATTGACACACGATTTGCCCAAATGCCTCGACAGCATCTGGCAACAGCCGCTCGACGCATCGCTATATGAAGTGATATGCGTTGACGACTGTAGCACCGATGGCACAAGGGTATGGCTTCACACTCAGGCTGCGCAGCATGCTAATATGCGAGTGCTTGAGAATAAGGTGAATATTCGTCAAGGGGGGGGTAGAAATAGGGGCTTCCGTGAGGCGAGAGGCAAATATATAGTTCTAATTGACCAAGATGATTATTATCATCAGGGAGCAATATCGAGAGTGTATAATCACTTGAAAGAATCAGACTTAGATGTGCTGATAGTGGATTGTGCCTACGAGCGCCCCGGAAAGCCGAGCAACACATTGCAACACAATTTTCCACATCGCGAGGTGATGACCGGTGATGAGATAATATTGAAGAATTCTATTCCGTATGCTCCTTGGAAATTTATCTTTTTGCGTTCGTTGATTATTGACAATAATTTGTTCTTTGATGAGAATGAGCGCATAGAGGATATCGACTGGGTTCACCGACTTGTACATAGGGCAAAAAGAGTTCAGTATCAGCCAATTCTGTTTATTCATTATCTGAAAGGTGACACATCAACCACAATGACTTCATTCAAATCGCCGGTGACTACTTACTCCTCAATGAGATGTGGACGACGGTTGTATCTATTAGCGACCAATGACTTTGCTGATAGTTGTGATGAATTGAAGCGGGCTATGGTGAATCTTGGAGAGAATGTGTTCAGGCTAAGTTTGCGTAATCTGCTCACCTGCAAGGATTCGGTGAGAAACAAGCGCAAAGCTATAAAAGAGATTATTGCGCCACACAGCAAGAGGACTACGGCTCTCACAAAGATAGCAGTAGCTATGCCTACGGTTTTTAGCATTGTGAGCAACATTACAGCCACATTTTTGCCATGGTTCATCATCTTGCGGCGTAAGTGGAAATATAGAAAATGAGAAAGCAAATGGGAAAGAGGATTGGATATATTGATGCGATGCGCGGGCTGGCGATGCTGCTCGTGGTGATTGGGCATGTGATGCTGTTCACTTTCAGGGACGAGGGCAATATGCTCTTCAGGATATTGAGTGGTGAGTTGCAGATTCCGCTGTTTTTTATGGTGAGTGGTTTCTTGATGAGTGTGCCCGGGCGTGGGGTCTGGTCGTTTGTCGGGAAGAAGGCGTTTTTGCTTTGTGTGCCGGCGGCGATATTTATGGCGGCCTACGTGTGGAATGATGGCGGCGACTATGTGTCGGCATGGGTGGATAGCTATAAGGGTGGCTATTGGTTCACGTTCACGCTGTTTCAGTTTGTGGCGGTGTATGCTGTGCTGAAACTCGCTTCGCGGGCTATGAAGCTGAGCCGCGCTGCCGAGGCTGCGATGCTTGTGGCGGTGGGTGTGGTTGCGCTCTATGCGTCGGTGTGGTGTATGCGCGAGGAACACACCTACGCGGTGATACCGCTGCTTGGGCTGGTGCAATTCAAGTCGTTTATCTATTTTTTGACAGGAACGCTCATTGCTGAGCAGGGTCTTCTTGCTAAAGGCTTGAGCGACAAGGAAATCAAAGTGGGGGGGGGGAATTCTGGCGGCTTGCTTCCTGCTACATATCTACACATATCGTTGCGGAGGAATGGCTTACCTTGGCTCGAGCACGCTGTGGTTTGCAGTGCTGACGCTCACGGGGCTGATGGTGCTGCTGATGGGATTCAGGCAGTATGAGGGCTGGAGCGAGTCGGGGATAGGGCGCGTGTTGCAGACGATTGGACGCTACACGCTCGATGTGTACTTCATTCACTATTTCTTCTTGCCGCGCAACCTTGGCGTGGTGGGAGAGTGGTTCGGGGTCAATCCCAACCCTGTGATAGAATATGCGCTTGCTATGGCGGTGGCGGCAGTGGTGATAGTGGCTTCGCTGCTTGTGGGGCGCATCATCCGCCTCAGTCCCACGCTTGCCTACTGGCTGCTGGCAGCTAAGAAATAGAAAAGGATTTGTAACAACATTGTTGTTTGATATAAAAAAGAAAGACATTATGGGAATGGCACGATTAGGGTATTTATGTCAAAAGGCTTTTGACAGGGCATCTACGGTAATGAGTAATTTCTTGGCTCGCGGGAAATATTATTCTTGGAAATATGCAATATACGACCTAATTGAGTGGATAGGTTTCTATGGACGATGTAAAAAACTATCAGTGTTTGGTGTTAAACAAAAGCAATTGTGGCTTGACTATTATATTGAGCAGAATTATGGTGACATAGTGGGGCATTATAGAAATAAGCAAGAGAGTTCGATAAAGGCAGACACTTTCACTATTTGGGTGTTTTGGGCACAGGGTGAAGAAAATATGCCACCTATCGTGAAGGCTTGTTACAGGCAATTGTGCGATAATAATAAAGTGGGGGGGGTAATGTTGCTGGATTTGAAGAATGTAGGACAATATGTGTCGCTTCCTGAATTTATATTTGAAAAGTTGCGAGAAGGTAAGTTGCTCTATGCTCATTTCTCAGATATATTGCGACATTCGCTTGTAGCTAAATATGGAGGCCTTTGGATTGATGCAACATGTTGGACTGGTGGCACTGTCCCTGATAGCCTAAGACAAAGTGCATTTATTTCGCCTCACAACGAAGCAGATGGAACATATTGGTGTACCTATGCTCTTGGAAGTGGGCTTATAGGAAGTGTTACATTCTCTTTTGTTAGAGATATGCTAATAGCCGTATGTAAGAAAGAAGAGGTTTGGCCTGATTATCTGTTTCAGGATAGATTGCTTGATTATGCGCATAGAAAAGTGGTGGCATCTCGTGAAGCTATTGATGCAACACCGGCAAATAACACGAGGAGATATTTGCTTTATCCTATGCTAAACAAGCCATTCGATGAGACATTTTACAAAGATTTGACCTCGACCGACTGGCTGTTTAAGTTATCATATAAATCACATTTTATTATAGAGCAAAATGGGGAGGAAACGTTCTATGGTAAAATGATAAAAGGTACAATTAATGGCTGACACTACAATTATATATTGCAAAATGCATAGTTATTTGGGTGATAAATAATAAAGCAAAATGGATGATAGGAAAGTAGTAAGGATGAGGGAGAAGATATTTGTGTCGGCGTATGCTTGCGAGCCGGGGCTTGGGAGCGAGATTGGCGTTGGATGGCACTGGGTGCTTGAGATGTCGAAGCACTTTGAGCTGTGGGTACTCACGCGTGAGAGCAACCGTGGCTCTATTGAGCCTTGGATTGCGGAGCATCCCGAGTTTGCCGGCATCCACTGGCTCTACTTCGACCTGCCTCGGTGGGCGCGGTTCTGGAAAAAGGGGCTGCGCGGTGTGCGCACCTACTATAACTTGTGGCAGATGCTCACCAACGGCATTGTGCGCCGCACGATGCAGGCGAATGGCATCAAGGTGTTTCACCACCTCACCTACGGCAACGTGCTGTGGAAGGTGAGCAGCTACGGGCAGCGACAGTGCTTCATCTGGGGCCCCGTGGGCGGACTGGAGACTATCCCGAAGGAGTTCTCGCAGCACTATGGGCGGCGCAACCGCCTGATTGAGCGCGTGCGCCGTGCGGCAGTGGCCATGCTTCCGCTCAACTCGGGACTTAAAAAGCGTTGCCGCAATGCCGACCTGATTCTGTGCAAGACAGAGATTACGCGCGACCTCCTGCCCGCGAGCTGCCGCCCGAAGGCCGTGCTTCAGACCGATGTGGCGGTGGAGACGATGCCTGAGGCACTGGCAACACGCCGTGCCGACGATGGTGTGCTTCGGCTCATCACCGTGGGGCGGCTCGATGCCTGGCGAGGCTTCGACCTGTGCATTGAGGCACTTGCCGGGGCCCTTGAGGCGCAGCCCGGAGCCGACATAAGGCTCACCATAGTGGGCAGCGGCAGCGACGAGGAGCGGCTGCGCGGCATAGCCGGGGCGCGTGGCGTGGCCGGCAAGGTGACATTTGCCGGGAAAGTGAGCCAGGAAGAGTATCGCCGCCTTATGGCCGAGAGCGATGTGGTGCTCAATGCGTCGCTCAAGGAGGGTGCTGTGACGGTGTCGTTCGACTCGATGGCAATGGGCAAGCCGCTCATCTGCATCGACACCAAGGGCTACACGCGCTACTTCGACAAGCGATATGCAATGCTAATCGATGCCCACAGCCGCCGTCAGGCAATCAACGACCTTGCCCGCGGCATCACAGCCATGCTCGACGCGCCATTGCGCCACCGCATGGGCGAGGAGGCACACCGTGCCGGGAAGGGATTCCTGTGGGCGCAGCGTGGCGAGGAGATTGCCGCCTTGCTGCGGCAGCGTGGCATCACCGGCAAATAGCATCACCGGAAAAGCTAACAAAAAATAAGAATATGGCCGTTTATTATGAGTTGCGCAATGCCGACGGCAAGGTGTGGATAATGCCGGCTCGGCACCTGCGCACCGCTATGGAGCTTTATCAGCCCGGCGGACCCAAGGGAAAGCTGCTGAAGCAATTCTTTCCGCTGCTTCACCGCATTGGCATAGTGCGCCGCGTTGCGGGAGCCACAGTCACCGCCGAGAGGCTGCCCGAGCCGCTTGCCGAGCTGCTTCGCCGCGTGCTTGGGGTGGATGAGCCGGAGTATTCGATATTCAAAGGCACACCGAGCGTACACCAAAAGACCACCATTCAGCTTTTCGACCGCGACCGCATCCTTGCCTACTGCAAGACAACGAAATCGGAGGAAATTGCCGGTCTGTTTGCCAGTGAGAGCAAGGTGCTGAGCAGCCTTGAGGCACTGGGAGTGAAAGGCATACCGAGGTGCCTCTACTGCGGCGACACCACCGACGGGCTTCACACATTTGTGCAGAGCACCGAGAAGACACCGCACTCGCGCGTGCTGCATGGCTGGACACCGCTCCACGACGAGTTCCTCGCCACCCTGCACAGCCGCACGCGCCGGCGACTGCCCTACGAGGACACCGACTATTGCCACACCATGCACGAGCTGGCAGGGCATCTGCACTGGCTTCCCGCGAGCATCGACCACGGGCTTGTGGTGCGCATGCTCGCCGCCATAGAAGTCCGCTGGGGCGGCAAGGAGGTGGAATTTTCGGCCTATCACGCCGACTTCACGCCGTGGAACATGGTGGAGGAGCAAGGGAGGCTGTTTGTGTTCGACTGGGAGTATTCGCGCCTCACCTATCCGCCGGGGCTCGACCGCTACCACTTTGCCACGCAGACGGCAATCTTTGAGCGGCACCTCACCGCCGCACAGATAATCGAGGAAATCGACCGTATAGGAGCCACCGATTATATGCTCTATCTTGCCGACGTGGTGGCACGCTTCACCATGCGCGAGCGAGGCCGTGTGAGCGAATCGATGGCGGCATCCTTCGCCCTGTGGGGCGAGCTCCTCGCCCATTATCTGCGCATTGAGGCACATTAACATAAAAGGACATAACACGACGAAAGAGAATGAAACACATAGTTTGTTTTCATCTGTTCAACGACTACAGCGGCAGCCCCAAGGTGCTGCGCGTGGTGCTTGAGGGACTGCTCAAGCGCGGCTACACCGTCGACTTGGTTACATCGCGCGGCGGGGTGCTCGACGAGTTGCGCAGCTATCCCAACCTGCGCATGCATGGCTACAACTATCATTTCTCGAATCGCGCCGCAGTGACCATGCTGCGCTATTGTGCCGTGCAGCTCTACACATTTGTGCTGGCATTCCGCTGGCTGCTGAGCCGCAACACCACATTCTACATCAACACCCTGCTGCCCGCCGGACCCGCACTTGCCGGACGGCTAATGGGCAAGCGCGTTGTGTATCACTATCATGAGAATGCCTTTGTGAAAGGGGCGTTCTATTCCACCTTAGCGGCTGTGATGCAGCGGCTGGCTCACCGCATAGTGTGCGTGTCGGGCTACCAGGCATCGTTCCTGAAGCGACAGGACAAGGTGACGGTGGTACCCAACGCCCTCACCGCCGACTTTGTGAGCCGGCTCAAGCCCGACCCCGAGGCAGCCTTCGGCCGCAAGACGGTGCTTATGCTCGGCTCGCTGAAGGAGTATAAAGGGACAAAGGAGTTTATTGAGCTTTCGCAGCGGCTGCCGCAATATCGCTTTGAGCTTGTTATTAATGATACTCAGGAGAATATCGACAAGTTTTTGAATGATAATGGAATAAATGTATCCGGGGGGGGTAATCTGACGATTTTCTCTCGACAGAGTGATGTGTCGCGGTTCTACAATGAGGCTTCGATTGTGCTAACACTCACCAATCCACGCCTTGCTATTGAAACATTTGGCCTTACCACTCTCGAGGCAATGACCAATGCCCTACCGGTGATAGTTCCCACGCAGGGAGGAATAGCCGAATTGGTAGAAGATGGTGTGAATGGCTTTAAGACCGATGTGATGCAGCTTGATGTGATAGGACAGCAAATATCGATGCTGCTTGAAAATCACAACTGCTATTCGGCTATGGCAAAAAGTGCAAAGAACTGCTCAAAGAACTACGATGACACACAAATGTGCAATCGAATTGAAGCAATAATAACAAAATGATAATGGGAAAGAATCTCACGGTGTATCCACGGCAGGAGGATGTGGTGCCATTCTACAACCGTGCATCGGTGGTGCTGAATCTGTCGAACAAGCGCGACTTTGTGGAAACCTTCGGGCTTACCGCTCTTGAGGCTATGACGACAGCCCTGCCGGTGATAGTGCCCACGGTGGGCGGAATTGCCGAGATGGTCACAGACGGTGTGGAGGGTTACAAAATAGATGTCAGCGACCTTGATTCCATAGAGCGACGCATCGCTGAGATTCTCGGCGACTACGGCCTGTATGCCACTCTGGCGCAAAATGCGCGACATTCTGCCGGTGAATTTAGTGAGGAGGCAATGGTGAGTGGGGTAGAGGCCGCGTTGCGGAATTAATCACCGGCATTGAACAAAACGAACATCACATAAGAATTGACAATTTTTTTCTGACGACTATGAAGAAAGTAGCAGTGGTGGGCATTCAAGGAGTGCCTGCAAAATATGGCGGATTTGAGACTCTTGTGGAGAATATCATAGGCGAGAACTGCTCTCCCGATGTGAGCTACACTATCTATTGCTCGGCCAAGGACTATGAGGACCGGATGAGGCACTATAAGGGCGCCCGCCTGAAGTATGTGCCAATGTTTCATGCCAATGGCTCGCAAAGCACTCCCTACGACATACTGTCGATGCTGCGGTGCGTCAATGACTATGATGTTGTGCTTATCCTTGGAGTGTCGGGCTGCTTGTTCCTTCCACTTTTCAGGCTTCTATGCCGCAAAAAGGTTATTGTGAACATCGACGGGCTTGAGCACCGCCGCGCCAAGTGGGGACGCTTCGCAAAGTGGTTCCTGCGCACGAGCGAATCGATGGCTGTGCGCTTTGCCGATGTGGTGATAGCCGACAACAAAGGCATTCAGGACTATGTGACCGAGACCTACGGCAAGCCGTCGGAGCTGATAGCCTACGGCGGCGACCATGCCATGCGCAGCGTGCCACAGGAGCGTCAGGACGCAATTCTGGCGCAATATGGCGTGAAGCGGCACGACTATGCCATCACGGTGTGCCGCATTGAGCCTGAGAACAATTGCCACATCACTCTCGAGGCTTTTGCCAAGAGCGGCAAGGAGTTGGTGTTCATAGGCAACTGGAAGAACAGCGCCTACGGCGAGAATCTGCTCGTGCGCTACAACCAAGTGAAGAACATTCACATGCTTGAGAGCGTATATGACCTCGATGTGCTCTACACCCTGCGCAGCAATGCCGGGGCTTATGTGCACGGACACAGCGCGGGAGGCACTAATCCGTCGCTGGTGGAGGCGATGTTCTTTGGGCGTCCCATCATAGCCTACGATGTGGTGTATAACCGTGAGACCACCTTTGGCCGCGCCTACTACTTCAGCGGAGTGGAGGATATGACCGCGCTGCTCTCGCAGCCATCGCTCGACGGCAGCGAGATGCGCCGGCTGGCCGAGGAGCACTACACATGGCGGCGCATCGCCGCGCAGTATGAGGGGCTATATTAAGTCTTCGCCAACAATATTTGCTCTGTTTTTGCGTTAAAGAGGGCAAAGAGAATTATGAGCATAGAACATGAAAACAGCGTTGATTACCGGAATTACGGGGCAGGACGGGTCGTTTCTGGCTGAGTTGCTGCTTGAGAAGGGTTATGAGGTGCATGGCACGATTCGCCGCTCGTCGGTGGATTTTCGTGAGCGTATTGCGCACCTTGAGGGCCGTGAGCGTTTCCACTTGCACTATGCCGACCTGAGCGACTCGATGAGCATTCTGGGTGTGGTGGGGAAGGTTCGCCCCGATGAGATTTACAATCTTGCTGCTCAGAGCCATGTGCAGGTGAGCTTCGACTCGCCTGAGTTTACTGCCGATGTTGATGCCACTGGTGTGCTGCGCGTGCTTGAGGCTGTGCGTCAGCTTGGGCTGGGTGGCTCGTGCCGCATCTATCAGGCTTCCACGTCGGAGCTTTATGGCAAGGTGGAGGAG
>JAQXTJ010000189.1 GCA_029219425.1 Bacteroidales bacterium | reverse complement strand
GATGTTGGCACCAACACCGTAGTCGCGCTCATCAGCCTTGAAACCGAGGTGCAGGTTGGCGTCAACGGTGTCGTAGCCCTTTTCCTGAAGCTTGTAAGCTCGAATCTTGTTCATAAGGCCAATGCCTCGGCCTTCCTGATTCATATACACCACCACGCCCTTTCCGGCCTTCTCAATCTCCTTCATCGCCATGTGCAGTTGCTCACCACACTCGCAGCGCATGGAGCCGAAAATGTCGCCTGTGGCGCACGAGGAGTGCACACGCACGAGAATAGGCTCATCGGCACTCCACTCACCCTTCTTTAGAGCGATATGCTCAAGCCCTGTTGACATTTCGCGGAAAGGAATGAGCTTGAAGTGCCCGTAGGCAGTGGGCATATCCACTTCATCGCCTGCCTCCACCACATTCTCGGTGCGCAAGCGATAGGCTATAAGGTCCTTGATTGATATGATTGGGAAACCGTGCTTCCTGGCAATCACGGTGAGCTGTGGTAGTCGCGCCATGGTGCCGTCCTCGTTGATAATCTCAATGAGCGCAGCGGCGGGATACAGCCCGGCAAGACGTGTGAGATCGACAGCCGCCTCGGTGTGGCCGGCACGCACCAGCACGCCGCGATCCTGCGCCCTGAGCGGGTTCACATGGCCCGGGCGCCCCAGGTCTTGAGGCTTCAGGTTGGGGTTGGCAAGGGAGCGTATTGTCATTGCGCGGTCGTGCATCGATACACCCGTGGTGCAGCCTTCAAGCAGGTCAATAGTGACGGTAAACGGAGTGCCGAGCATCGAGGTATTCTCCTCCACCTGCATGTTCAGCTCAAGCTCGTGGCAGCGCTTCGCGGTGATGGGCGTACACAGCACGCCGCGCCCCTCGCGGAGCATGAAGTTCACCTTCTCCTCGGTGATTTTCTCGGCGGCGATAATGAAGTCGCCCTCATTCTCGCGGTCCTCGTCATCGACCACAATCACGAATCCGCCATTTCGCATTTGCTCCACGGCCTCCTCGATAGTATTTAATTTAATCTCTTCGTACATAAGTTTTGGTGATAAGAAATGAGTTATTAAGGGGTTTCGTTGCAAAGTGGTGTATTCTCCCCCACCCTGCAATTTCCGTGCAAATTTAACTATTTTCCTCACAACAAAAAAACATTCCCCCGAGTTTTTTCACCGTGGCACAATGAGATTATATCAAATGCGTCACATTGATTTTCTTGTATTTCTTTCCCATGCCAAGGGCGAACGCCATTTGGTCTTTTATGATAAGTTCGCCTTTTTGCAGTCCAGCAATGGCAGAGCGGATTTCTTGCAGTTCCGAGCCACTTGCGCCGAAAAGGTCTTTGATGACCTTGTCGTCGATAGTTTGCTGCTTCATAATGAGCGGATATTGGGCGTTGGCGTAGAAGTCAAAACCTTTATTCTTAAAGTGGCTCATATTTTGAGTGGCAAGAATAATCGACAAGCCCTTATTGCGTCCCACTGCAATAAGGTTGCGAAGCGGACTGTTATCGAAACTAAGCATATAGTGAGCCTCGTCGATTATAGAGAAGTGGCGAATTTCCACGACATCGTCGTTTACGGCTTGCTTTTCGACTTGTTCGTAGATGTTGTTAAGTTTCGACATAAGGAAATAGACTATTGCTTTAGCAATTGGGCCGTCCTTGGGATAGCCGTCCATTTTGACGATGAAACTCTCGCCCACGAGGTCAGCCTTATCTTCAGTATCGAAGATGTTGGCACGGACGAGTTGTTTCAAGATAGAAGAAATGCTGTCGTCTTTGTCCGGGTCCTTCATTCGTTTTTGATACTCGGCAAGCATATCTTCAAAGGTGATAGGAGCACCGTTAGTATGCTTGTAACATTCCACGATTGCTTCGCTCAGGCGGTTGCTCATATTAGAACTTGTAGCCATACGCTCAAGTGATTCAAGTGCCGTAGCCATTTCGGTTGAATACACATTGATTTCGTTTATCGGACGACCTGTGAAGTCCTTAAACGGAGTGAACGGCAATGGCGTTTCAATCGGATTTAGAATGGCTGTGCGGTCAACGTCAAACAGCGAGAGCCAGTGATTGTTTTGAATATCGCTGAACTCGCCTTTGTAGTCAAACAATAGGAAGTTGACCGGGTAACTGCTTTCTGACGAAATGGAGCGGATCTGCTGCATCAGCACTGCAAGTAGATTGGTCTTGCCCGAACCTGTTGCACCTGCGATGATTATTTGCGAGTTGGTGATATTTCGGCTGTTAATGTCGAGCGTTGCTTCCATTTCTTCATCGCCATAGTTGCCGACAAGCAAGTTAAGCACCGGAATATCTTTTGCTAGTGCTGCTCTACCAC
>JAQXTJ010000188.1 GCA_029219425.1 Bacteroidales bacterium | reverse complement strand
GTTCACCTTGTCGATGGCAAAAAGGCGCATGATGAAGTTCACCAGGCGCGGCTTGCCGTCGAAGAATGGCACCATCCGCCTGATGTCGTCGTAGTTAAGCACATCGGGCCTCACGCCCTCGGGCAGACTGGCTATATCTTGGGTCTTTTCCATAATTCTATCTTCTTAGTGCATAATTAGTCACGCAAAGTTACGAATTTTATAGCACACGGCAAAACTCACGCCTCACCAATGCACTATTTTTCACCAACCCCTGCAATTATCCACCCGCGCCGCGCCTGTGAGCAGCCTCACCAATTCAGAACTTTCCCGGCATCAGCACAAAAGAGGCTATCACGTAAATCATGGCCAGCACAAAGTAAGCCAGTCCGGCGATAAAGCCCCACTTCACCCACTTGCCTGCCTCGGCCGACGCCTGCTGCGCTGCGGCATAGTCGCCACGTGCCATCGCCGAGTTCACCTGCGAAGCCTTGATTATCGACACTATGCCAATCGGCATACAGCAAAGCACCGTCACCAGGATTGCCTCGGTGAGATAGGTCTTGGGCGGAAGCTGGCCAATGGGTGCCTGCGTATTATAGGCCTGCTGTGAGGTCTGAGGCTGCTGCGGCGTGCAAGGCGGCACTCCGGGAGCCACAAGATGTGCAATTTCGGGCATAGTGCCGGCCGCAGCCCAGTCGGCCATTCCCTCATGCCACACGAGCGTGTCGGCAGTGATATTGAAATTCCCAAGCTCAGCCATTTCCATTGGGCCCACGCGCTGGCCTTCTTTCACGATGTAGTATTTCATAAATTCTTCAGTCGTTAAAAAAAATGTTACTTATTATATATAGATATATATCCTGCTTTTTTCCTACAGTTTTGCAAATCTACACATTTTTCACGAAAAAATCATCCCTCTCATCCACATTTTTCGCCCAATTAGCACATAAAAATTCAAAAAAACGCCACCCCAACCTCGCCACATGGCCTCACCGTATCACATTGAAGGCACTCAGCGCCCATATTTCGCAAGAAAATCACAGCCGAAGAAAAAAATTCGCAATTTTTTTGCGAAAAATTTGCACATGTCGAAAAATCATTGTAACTTTGCACTCGCAAAACGGGAGAAACCCCGGGATGCAGACCCTAACAAACGGTGCGGTAGTTCAGCCTGGTTAGAATACATGCCTGTCACGCATGGGGTCGCGAGTTCGAGTCTCGTCCGCACCGCAGTGGAGAGAGGAATGAGCAATTTAGACTTCGGTCTGGTTGCTCATTTTTTTCGTCCCATCCACAGCACCCGGCCTGCCTGCCACCTTTAATAAAATATTTTTTTGAGGCCTACGCAGCTTGCTCCTGAGCCGAAAAATGTGTAAATTTGCAGCACTATGACGCTCAACGAACTTTCCATACTCAATTTCAAGAACATCGCCGAGGCTGCAATGCAGTTCTCGCCCAAAATCAACTGCTTCACCGGAAACAATGGCATGGGCAAGACCAACCTGCTCGACGCCATACACTACCTCAGCTTCTGCAAGAGCTGCGTGAGCCGTGGAGGCGACGCGGCAGTGATTCGCCATGGCGACGACATGATGCTCCTGCAAGGCAACTATGAGCGGCGTGGAGCCGAGGAGAAAATCTCCATTGGCCTGCAACGAGGAAAGCGAAAGGTGGCAAAGCGCAACGGAAAGGAGTATCAGTTGCTGAGCCGGCACATAGGGCTGCTGCCTCTGGTGATGGTGTCGCCCATGGACACCGAGCTGATTAGGGGCTCGGGCGACGACCGCCGCCGCCTCATCAACCAGATTATCTCGCAGAGCGACCGCAACTACCTCGACTCCCTTATACGCTACTCCAGGGCCATCGACAACCGCAATGCAATGCTCAAGAGCGGAATCCGCGACGCCATCCTCTTCGAGTCGGTCGAGGAGCAGATTGTAGCCTCGGCAACCCTCATCCACGGCGTGCGAAAGCAGTGGATAGAGAAGTTCACACCCATATTCCTCAAGTATTACCATGCCATCACCGGCGGAGAGGAGTGCGTGAGCCTCGAATATGTGAGCCAGCTACACGATTCCTCGATGAGCCGGATTCTCGCCGAGAGCCGCGAGCACGACTGCGCCGTGGGATTCACCACACGCGGCGTCCACCGCGACGACATAGAGCTGATGCTCGGCCAATACCCAATGCGAAAAATTGGCTCGCAGGGTCAGTGCAAGACCTACACCATAGCCCTGCGACTGGCTCAGTTCGAATTCCTTATGAACACCTGCGGCATCACACCGCTGCTCCTGCTCGACGACATCTTCGACAAGCTCGACGCCAACCGCGTGCGCCGCATCATCGACGTGGTGAGCGGAAACACAGGAGCACGCTTCGGCCAGATTTTCATCACCGACACCAACCGCACTCACCTCGACGAGATTATCCGAAGCGTCGGCAGCGACTACCGCATATTCCACGTCGATGGCGGCATGTGCCACTGCGAGGAGCACGGCGAGGGAGGCGCACCGAAGCCATGAAGCGCACCGAAGCCGAAACCGTGGGGCAGATAATCTCTCGGCTGCTAAAGGCCGAGAACCTCGAGGGCAAATTCGACGAGCAGCGCGTGGCTGCCATTTGGCCCGAAGTGGTGGGACAAGGAATCAACCGCTACACCGTGAACCGCTATGTGCGCTCGGGCGTGCTGCATGTGACCATCGCCTCGGCTCCTCTGCGCAACGAGCTTATGCTCAATCGCTCCCGGCTCGTAGCCCGCATCAACGACTTCATTGGCCACACCGTGATTCACGATGTGGTGTTCCACTAAGATTCGGCCACGAGCTTTTAACTATGCGATAGTTAAAGAGGGTTAATGTTTTAACACTGCAAAAACTCTCTGCCAGCATCATCAAAACGGCTCTCACGGTGTCTGATTGCTGATTTTTTGGCAGTTCCCCAACCTCCGGGCTTGCATTTGTCAATGTTTATAAATGTCAATGCCATTTGCATTTCACGCAGATAATGCCTAACTTTACACTCGCAAAACAAAAATCAGCAAGAACAATGCACATGAAGCTCACAAAGTCGTTACACAGAACTCTCGCAATTGCGGCCATCGTCGCCATGTCGATGCTCGCAGCTGCCTCTGTGCAGGCTCAAGAGCTCATCCAGCGCAAGCACGGCTCCATCATGGAGCAGATTGAGCAATCTGCGCTACACAACGACCCCGACGCCGAAATCCGCGAGCTTCTCGACTATGCCTCCACATTCAAGGGCACACGCTACCGCAGCGGCTCATCGAGCCCCAAGGGATTCGACTGCTCCGGCTTCACCAGCTATGTGTTCTCGAAATTTGGCTACAGCCTCACACGCTCCTCGCGATCGCAAATCAACGACGGCGAGCCTGTGACCGAGAAAAAGCAGCTCAAGCCCGGCGACCTGGTGTTTTTCAACGGACGTGCCGTGGGCAAGCGCATTGGCCATGTGGGCATCGTCACCGAAGTCGATACGGCAAAAGGACAGTTCAAGTTCATCCACGCCAGCAACTCCCGTGGAGTCACCGTGAGCAACTCCGATGAGGCCTACTACAAGCGCCGCTATGTGGGAGCATGCCGCCCCACCAAATAAGCACCCCCATTACACCACACAACCAAGGCAGTAATAAAAACGAATAAAATAAATTTCCCCACAAAGCGCAGCCACACCGGCTGCGCTTTTTTTAGCCCACACACCTCCCGTCGGGCTCACAATGTGAGCGCAAAAAAACGCGCCGGCCAGAAAGGCTCCACAGGAGAGCCGCTTTCTGCCGGCGCGATTTGGCATTGAGAGCTAAAGCTGGTCGTAGGCGGTGAGGTCGGGGCGGCAAGGCACTATCGTCGCATAGTCGCGGTCGAGCCAGTAGAGGTCGGTCTCGGGATTGTCGGGTTCCTGGTTGTGATAGCTGCCGGTGAGCCAGTAGTAGGTGCGGCCATGCGGATCCACACGCTCCTCAAACTCCTCCTTCCAGTAGCCGCGGGCCGAGCGCACACGCTTCACTCCCATCACCTTGTCGCACTTGGGAATGTTCACATTGAGGCACACACCCGGCGCGATGCCGCCATCGAGAGCCTCCCTAATCACCTGCTCCACTATAGGCAGGCAGGGAGAGAAATCGGCATCGGGCATATAGTCGCCATAGGAGAATCCTATGCTCGGCACACCGCGGAAAGTACCCTCAAACACCACGCCCATCGTGCCCGAATATATCACACTGTTGCCCGAGTTGTAACCATGGTTGATGCCCGAGAGCAGCAAGTCGGGCTTGCGCGGCAGCAGGCGGTTGAGGGCAAGCTTGGCACAATCCACCGGAGTGCCGTTCACGCTGTAGAGCACCGTGTGCAAGTCGGCGTGGATGCGGTGCACTCGCAGCGGAGTATCGACAGTGATAGCCGAAGCCTTGCCCGACTGATGCTCGAATGGCGCAACCGCCACCACATCGCCATAGCGCGATGCCACTTCTATGAGGGCAGCCAGTCCGCCGGCGCGGAATCCGTCGTCGTTGCCTATGTAGATGAGCGGACGGCGGCGCTCCCTGCTCAAATCATCACTCACACTCTGTGCCAACTCATCGTGCTGGCCTGCAAGAGCCACACCGGGAGCCTTCATCACAGCCTTCTTATCTTCATTAATATCCTTCATAGCAATAATGTTTTATTTTATTGTTTTCTCCATGCTTTGCACGACAACAAATTCCGTGCCAAGTGTTTCCTCCCACAAAATTACACAAAATTCCGCTTCCCCACAATAGTTCGCCGGGCTATGGGCCATGTGCATCCGGCTATTTGCCGGCTTTTCGCCATAGCTCTCACTTCACAGCCCACAGCCAAATAAATCTTGCTTATTTCACAATAAATCACTATTTTTGCACAAAACATTTTTTCGCGCGAATTTTTTTATGAAGAAACCTTTCAAGTTGCTTTTTGTGTGCCTTGGCAACATCTGTCGCTCTCCGGCTGCCGAGGGAGTGATGCGCCGCCTCGTGACTGAGCGTGGACTGGAAAGCGTGATTGAAATTGACTCGGCAGGAACCTATGGCGGACATGCCGGCGACCTCCCCGACCGCCGCATGCGTGTGCACGCCCGACAACGTGGCTACGAGCTGACTCACCGCAGCCGCCGTGTCACCGGTGCCGACCTGGAGCGTTTCGACCTCATTGTGGGTATGGACAGCAGCAACGTGAGCGATCTCCGCTCAATGGCCGCCACTCTCGATGAGGTGGAAAAGATTGTGCCCATGGGCCGCTTCATCCGCCGTTTCCCTCACTACGACCATGTCCCCGACCCCTATTACGAGGGCAGCGAGGGCTTTGAGCTGGTGCTCGACCTGCTCGAGGACTCCTGCGAAGCCCTGCTCGACTTTATCATGACTAATAAAACTCATTATCAATCATAATACCCATTTGTTTCGAAAAACTATGAAACGTAACCTTTTGCTCATGGGTGCCGCCCTTGTCTGCGCGGCATCTCTCTCGGCGCAGACGTCGCTCGCCGATGTTAATCCCGATAATTATGCCAATTATCCCGACGGAAATTTTGTGTATCAATTCAACAATGAGGTGAATCCGCGCGGACTGAAGCTCGACGGTACGGTGTGGGACAATGTGTTTCCCGCTCCCAAGCAGGTGGCTATCGCCAAGGGTTTTGCCTCGCTTCCTAAAATTGTGAGTGTGAGCTGCGATGATGCAGCCGGCAAGTGTGCTGCCATGAAGAATGTTGCAGCCTATCTCGGTGAGAGGCTTACCGCCAATGGCATCTCCACCGGCAATGACGCGAAGTTTGCCATAAAGCTCGGTGTGAAGCCCGGTGTGGCTCCCGGCGATGAGGGCTACACTCTCACCGTGGGCAAGCAAGGCATTGAGATTGTGGGTTCCACCGCCACAGGCACTTTCAATGGCGTGAAAACTCTCATCGCCGCCATCGAGACTGCCGGCGCCAAGCTGCCTTGTGTCGCCGTCACCGATTATCCCGACCTCGCTCACCGCGGCCTTATGCTCGACATTGCACGCAACTTTATCAACTTCGAGGAGCTTAAAAGATTCATTGCCAACCTTGCCGCCTACAAGGTGAATGTGTTCCACCTCCACCTTAGCGACGATGAGTCGTGGTGCCTCGAAATTCCGGGCATACCCGAACTCACCCAGGTGGGTGCCGTGCGCGAATGCACCTACGTGGAAAACAACTCGCGCCACATGGCACTCGTGTATAATGGCTACGACATGAAGTCGCACCTAAAGCGCACCGATATGTATCTCTCGCGCAAGCAATATGTGGAGCTGGTGCGATTTGCAGCCGCCAAGGGCGTGAAGATTATCCCCGAATTTGATGCTCCGGGTCATTGCCATGCTCTTGTGGTGGCTCTCAAGGCTCGCTACAACAAGCTCAAGGACACCAATCCCGCCGAGGCCGAGCGCTACCGCATTTGGGATCCGCGCGACACATCGAAGTATGTCTCGGCACAGTATTTCACCGACAATGTGGTGAACCTTGCCCTGCCCGGCACCTATCGCTTCTTTGAGAAAGTGTTCGATGAAGTGCTGGCCATGCACCGCGAGGCCGGCGATGAGCTGCTCGCCTTCCACTTTGGCGGCGACGAGGTGGCTCACGGAGCACTCGAAGGCTCGCCCGAGGCTCAGGCATTCATGAAGGTGAATGGCATGAAGTCGATGCACGAGCTATCGGAGTTCTTCGTCGATCGCATGTCGGCCTATATCGCAATGCACGGCGTGAAGGCTGCCGGCTGGCAGGAGGCTGCAACAGGTCACAGCAACGACTTCAACCGCCGCGTGGCTCCGCGCTTTGGCGTAATCAACACTTGGAACACCAATGGCAACCTCGATGTGGTGCCCAATACTCTTGCCAATGAGGGCTATCCCGTGGTGATGAGCAACGTGCGCAACTTCTACTTCGATATGGCCTACACTCCCCACCAGGATGAGCAGGGACTGCGATGGGGCGGCTGGTGCAACGAGTTCACCGCTTGGAGCGCTCTTCCATTTAATTCCTACTACTCGGCTCGCGAGGATCGTTGGGGAAAGCCCGTAGATCTCTCGAAAGTGGCTGCCGGCAAGCCCGCTCTCACCAAGCGCGAAAATGTGGTGGGCGTGCAGTCGCAAATTTGGTCGGAAACCATTCGCAGCCTCCGCATGGTGGAGCGATACACCTTCCCGCGCATCCTCGGTATGGCCGAACGTGGCTGGAATGCCTCTCCGGCATGGGGTGAGGGTGCCACCGATGTGGCTCTCTTCAAGGCCGAGATGGCTAAGTATAATTTGCGCATCGGCACCCGCGAGCTGCCGCGACTGGCACGCCTCGGCGTAGATTTCCACCTCAACCAGCCAGGCATCGTGGTGGAGAATGGCAAGCTCAAGGCCAATGCCTGCTATCCCGGCGTAGTGGTTCGCTACACCCTCGACG
>JAQXTJ010000187.1 GCA_029219425.1 Bacteroidales bacterium | reverse complement strand
TCGACACCTACAACGAATATGTGGAGCGCCGCAAGTTTCTCATCGACGGCATCAACCGCATCCCGGGATGCTACTCCCCAATTCCCATGGGAGCTTTCTACACTGTGGCACGCCTGCCGGTAGATGACGCCGACCGCTTCTGCGAGTGGTGTCTGCGCGAATTTGAATGGGAGGGACAGACCATCTTTATGGCTCCCGCATCGGGATTCTACACCGCCCCGGGCATGGGGCGCGATGAGGTGCGCCTCGCCTACGTCATTGAGAAGCCCGAGCTTGCCAAGGCCCTCGAGGTGCTGCAACACGCCCTCGAAGCCTACCCCGGCCGCACAATAGGCTGACACTCAGAGTGAGAGCAACTTATAAAACACCGACTTCGCACTGCAAGTAGCGTGAAGCCGGTGTTTTGTCATAAAATATCCTGCACGCTATTCTTTGGATATAGTTCCCGGTCGAGGGCAATTCTTTGCGTGGTGGAGTGGTGGTGATGCGTCAGAGCCAGCCGGCTTGCTCGTACCAGGTGATGGCCTCATCCACGCCACGCTCGAGCGGATATTGTGGCGCGAAGCCAAAGTCGCGCTCGGCGTCGCTCACGTCGCACTGCCAGTTGCGCTGGCGCATTATCTTGTATTTGTCGCGGTTGAGGGTGCTGGGCTTGAGCCTGAGCTTGCCTATCCACTCGGCCACCACCGACACCACATAGAGCAGCCACAGCGGACACTTCACCGGCAGCACCACGCGCTTGCCGAGGCGGCGCATCACAATCTGCCGGAACTCCTTCTGCGTGTAGGCTCGCGGCTCGGCTATGAAATAGGCCTTGCGCTTCGGCTCGTGTTCCAGTGCCTGCATCACCGCAGCGGCAAGGTCCTTCACATAGATGAATGTGAGCATCTGCTTGCGTAACCCCACGCTGAAGTCGAATCCACGCTTAATGCTCTGCATCATCATGAAGTAGTCGCGCTCGTGAGGCCCATACACACCCGTGCAGCGGAAGATGGTGTAGAGAAACGCTTCCTTCATCTGCAAGTAGGTCTCGGCCTTGAGCTTCGACACTCCGTAGCGGGTGTTGGGCATAGGTATATCCTTGGTGGAGAATGGCTTGTAGCCCACCTCATCGCCCTCTCCCATGGCACTGAGGCTGCTTATTAGCAGGAAATTGTCGGGCACTGCACCGGCAGCGATGAGCGAATCCACGAGCGTGCGCATATACTCATAGTTGATACGGTTGAAGTCCATGAAATTCACGCACTTGGTGGCGCCAAGATTGTGCACCACATAGTCCCACTTTCCGCCCATCGAGGCCACAGCCCCGGTGATTTGCTCTGTGAGATGCTCGCCATCGGTATAATCCAGCTCAATGAAGTTGATGCGCTCATCGGTGAGGAACTCGCGCGAGGTGGTGCTGCGCACAGCAGCCCACGTCTCATAGCCGCGCTCAAGCGCAGCAGCCACCATAAACCCGCCGATAAATCCACCGGCACCTGTAATCAGAATCCTTTTTGCCATATTCCACATTCTGCTATTGTTGCACAAAGATAGACAAAATTGCTGAGATGCGGCCTATCTTGATGATATTTTGAGCAAACAGAGCCTCTCTGTGCCACTAAATAGGCCTTTAAGCAGAATGAAATTCTACAGAACGAGGATAAACACATCATACACAAGATGATATTTCTACCTTCACAGGTATTAATAGTTTATTTTTCTACGTTGGTCAGGAACAAGCCGACCCGGCTACCGACTCCCGCGCAGTGCCTATATATCAGACTACATCATACGTGTTTCACAACTCACAGCACGCTGCCGACCGCTTCGGGCTGCGCGACGCGGGCAACATCTATGGCCGCCTCACCAATTCCACCCAGGGCGTGCTCGAGCAGGGCATCTACCAATCGACCATACGCCTGAGCATAGGCACCGAGCACATCGACGACATCATAGCCGACCTTTCTCAAGCTCTCGACAAGATTTAGATTTTGGATGATAATAAAAAAAGGAATGAGGGTGTATCAAAGTGGATTATTTTACCCATTTTTGATACACCCTCTTTTTTTGTGAGTGTCGCAGTGCCCGGCAAAGTGCTATTGCTGCACCTTGGCAAGCGTGGAGAGGATGGTGTGCCACAGGGCAATGGTGTAGCCCTCGGAGGCAAACACCACGCGGTTGAATGTGTCGGCGATGAGCACAACGGGGCGGTCGGTTCCAAAATCACCCATCTCGCGTGCAATAGCGCCATTCACGTCGGTGCCAAGCACCACATTATGCGGCATTGCAGGATAGTCGCTCGCCTTGAAGCGCTGAGCCTCATCGGCATCGGCAAAGAGCAGCAGCACCTTCACTCCACACTGTGCCACATCCTCCATGAGCGGAGCCATATCGTTGAGAATGTGCGCTGTGGGCTCATGGTTGGGCTTGATGAGGGCTATCACATAGTAACCACGGCCTGTGGTGGAAAGA
>JAQXTJ010000186.1 GCA_029219425.1 Bacteroidales bacterium | reverse complement strand
TCGAAGTCTCCTCGGGAGTCATCACAAGCGCTATTTCTGCGCCCTGCTCCATGCCGAGAAGCGACTTCTCGAATTTCTCTATCAAGCCTTGCTCCACGCCATACACAAACTTGTCGGGGCGCTGCTCTGTAAATTCCATCGTGAATGTGTTGCCGTTGGCATCCACTGCTTTCACCTGATAAACCAATTCAACGTACTTTCCTGGTTTAATTGTTTCCATAAATCTTCTTTCTATTATTATTAATGTTACTAATTGTCATTTTGTTCACTGAAAAGTGAGATTTTTTCGCGCAGCTCTGTGCGGAAGGGCCACAAGGGCTGCAACCTACACTTTCGGCCACTGTCAGCGGCGGTTGTTCCTGTTGAAGTCGCTGTATTTGTCGCCCGAGTAGAACTTGTTGCCAAAGTCCTCCATCTCGTCCTCCTCATCGTCGCCATTCATGCCCTGCTTCTTCTTGCGGTTCCTCTCCTCCTCGGTTTCCCACACTTTCTTGCGCTCGGGCTTGTTCTTCTTTATAGCATCGGGCTTCTGCTTGTCAACAGGTGTCTCAAATAAGTTCCACGACTGCTCCAGATCCCAGTTCTTCTTCAATTTGAGCACCTTGGGGAAGTAGAACGCCTCCTCGGGCAGCTGTCCGAGGCCAAAGTTGCCGGTGTCCCAGAGGCCATTGCCATTGGTGTCGTTGATGAGGCGCAGGTAGTAGTTGCCGGGCACTATGTTTAGTATTTCGGCCGTGCCGTTCACCACCTGCCTGGTCTTCACCACCTTCTCGCTGCCGTCGAGCAGCTCCACAAAGGCGGTGTCGGCCGCATTGGTGATGGTGAGATACAGATTGGCATATTCCTCAAGGCTCTTCACCGTGAATTTCTGCTCCAGAGTCTCGTTCCACAGCCCGTAGCAGCCTTTCACCGTGAGCGAGTCAACCACAAGCCGGTATTGCCCGCCAGGCACCCACTCGTGGTCGAAGCCATAGTTTAGCGGGTCGTAGTCGTGGTCGAGGCGCACGCTGTCGCACTCAATCTCATTCCACACCGAGTCTTTTTCCTCAAAGCGGTAGAGGTGGAACCCTCGCTGCAACACCGAGTCGAGCGGCTCCGTGCTGGAGAAGCGTGCCCGGGCGTCCACGTCTATCGTCGAGCTCATGCCTATGCCGAATCCCAGCCTGGGAGCTTCCTTCTTGTATTTCGTGCTGTCAATCACAACCGTGTCGGCCGCCTCACGCACCACCCCTGCCGAATCCACCATTGTGGAGTCGATTGGTGGCAGGCCATGCTTCCTGCGCTCGCGCTCTTCCTTGGCGCGTCGCTTGGCCTCCTTCTTGCGCTCTTTCTCAAGCTGCTTGCGCTCACGCTCCATCTGCTTCTGCATCTCCTTCTCCTCGCGCTCCTTTTTCTTTGCCTCCTGCTCCATCCTCTTTTTATAGGTGTTTTTCAGGATAAAGGGCACAGTGTCGGTAACCATGGTGAGATTCTCGTTGGTGTCGGTCTTCAGATACCTCATCTCGGTGATTATCGAGTCGCACTTTATCAAGGCAGAGTCGGTAATCCAATACACTATCGAGTCGAATCGCTCAGTGCGCTCTATGCGGCACCAGTCGCTGGCATGCTTCTCGGGTCTTATTATGCGCAGCTCAGGAAGGGTGTCGGCAAATGCAGCAAAGGTCACAAGCATCTTCTTGTCCTCCGGACGCTCGTTCTTCTTCAGATACTGGGCACGGTAGCCCTCATTGAACATATTGAGCAGAAGGTCGTTGGGCGTGAATATGGTGTGCTCACACGCAACCACCGTATCCACTATGTTGCGCTGGGTGAAGATGGTGTCCATGGTGGTGGCACGGTGCGACTCAGGCACTATCACCTCCTTCATGAATGCCATGTCCTCGTTGCGCGAGAAGCGGTAGTTGCGGTCGAGGTCGTTGAGGGCATAAACCCTGTAGCTCCCGGCTCGCAGGTTGCGCAGCGTAAACTGTCCCAGGCTGTTGGTGCGGGCTATGCGCTCAAGCTGCACGTTGGTGAAGGCTGTGTCGTCGAGGCAGGAGTGGACTCCCACCACCACACCCTGCTGTGGCTCAAGCGTGTGGGCATGCAGCACTATGCCCGAGATGGCAAGCGTGTCAATGGTGTCGCCGGTCGAGAAGGCGTATGAGAAATCCTCCAGAGGGTTGCCTTCGTTGTTGTCCTGTATAGAGTTGGAGAAATCCACAACGTAGGTGGTGCCGGGCTTCATCGTGTCGCGAAACTCCACCGTAATCTTGCGTCCGCCGGCGCGTATCACCGGATTCTCCTTCTGCACCGGCGACACCACCACCTTCGTCTGCTGGTCCTTGAGCGTGACTATCTCGTCAAACACCAACTCCACCTTGTTCTTCTTCACATTGAGGGCGTTGGGCTTGGGATCGGCACCCATGAAGATGGGCGGGTCCATGTCGCGCGGGCCACCCTCCGGACGCCCTATGTTGGCACACGAGTATAGCAGCAACGCCACAAGCATTGCCGTCACTATATATGCTGTCTTCTCCAATTTCACCTTTACCTTATAATGTATATTACTGACAGATATTTTTCTGAAATTCGCCGTAAAGTTACAAAAATCCACGCTAACATAGCCCAAACCAAGCCAAAAAAGTGCCTTTTCTACCCGAAATCATCAAAATATCTCAAAAACCCTCGTTAAAAATTTCAAACTTGGATATTTTGATGTATATTTGCAAGCTGTAAAATATACTTGAAAAATTTTATAACAAAAATAATTAACTAAAACTACACATGCAAAGTAAAGGATTTATCAGAGTTCTTGCCGTTTTGTTGGTGCTTGTGTGTGCGTTTTATCTGTCGTTCTCGTTTGTGACTTCGCACTTCGAGGGACTCGCTAAGGAGTTCGCCCAGTCGAAGGCCAACACTGAGGATGCCAGCGACGCTACCTACAAGACCTACTACAACGCTTACATTGACTCTATTGCTAAGGAGAAGGTGTACTTAGGTTACTACACTTTCCAGCAAGCTCGTGAGATGGAGGTCGGTCTTGGTCTCGACCTCAAAGGTGGTATGAACGTTACGCTTCAAATTTCAGTCCCCGACATTCTAAAGGCTCTCGCCAACCAGAATCCGGACCCGAAGTTCAACCGCGCTATCGTGATTACCGATTCGCTCCACAGAGGTGAGAAGGACTTCGTGGCCGCTTTCTGCCGCGAGTATGCCAAGATTGCCCCCGAGGGCAATCTCGCTCACATCTTCCGCAATGTGGAAAAGGTGCAAAGTGGCTCGACCAATGCACAGGTTGAGGCCATCCTCCAGGATGAGGTCGCCGCTATGGTGAGCAACTCGCGAAATGTGCTCGCCACTCGTATCGACCGTTTCGGCGTGGTTTCGCCCAACATCCAGGAGCTTGAGAGCACCGGCCGAATCCTCCTCGAGCTGCCGGGCGTGAAGGAGCCTGAGCGCGTGCGCAAGCTCCTCCAGGGTACTGCCAACCTCGAATTCTACGAAACATACACCATCACCGACCTCCAGCAGTCGCTCATCGCTCTGAGCAACGCCACTTCGGGCAAGATGGAGGCCGCCGCTGCCGCCGCCGACTCCACTGCAACTGCCGCCGCTGCCGACTCCACCGCAACTGCACAGGAGGCTCCTGTAAGCGCTCGCCCGCTCGCCGAGCTCCTGTGGAGCGCAGGACAGATGGGTGGCCCGGTTATCGGCACCGTAGCCGTGACCGATACTGCCGCAGTCAATGCCATCCTCAACTCCAAGGAGGCCGCAAAGATTCTGCCTTCCAACCTCAAGGCTCGCTGGTCGGTTAAGGCTATCGACGACAAGAACCGCTGGTTCAACCTCGTGGCACTCAAGGCCAATCAGGGACGTCCGGCTCTTGATGGCAGCGTAATCACCGACGCCAGCAGCGAGTTCGACAACATGCAGGGCAACGTAGTGTCGATGACTATGAACGACGAGGGCGCACGCCAGTGGGCGCGCATCACCCAGCAGAACCTCAACAAGTCGATTGCAATCGTGCTCGACGAGCATGTATATTCCTATCCCAATGTGAACAGCGTGATTGAGGGCGGCCGCTCGCAAATCACCGGCAACTTCACCGTGGAAGAGGCAAAAGACCTTGCCAACGTGCTCAAGAGCGGTAAGATGGTTGCCCGCGTTAACATCGTCAGCGAGAGCGTTATCGGCCCGTCGCTTGGTAAAGAAGCCATCGAGGCCGGTCTGTGGTCATTCGTTGTGGCCCTCGTGCTCCTCATGGCATTCATGATGCTCACCTACGGCGTTGGCCCGGGTCTTATCGCCAACCTCGGCCTTATCCTCAACCTCTTCTTCACAATGGGTATCCTTGCCTCTATCCAGGCTGTGCTCACTCTGCCGGGTATCGCCGGTATCGTGCTCGCCATGGGTATGGCCGTGGATGCCAACGTGCTCATCTTTGAGCGCTCTAAGGAGGAACTCCGCGCCGGCAAGAACCTGAAGGCTGCCGTGGCCGATGGCTACAAGAACGCCTTCTCGGCTATCTTCGACTCCAACCTCACTTCGATTATCACAGGTATCATCCTGCTTCTCAATGGTTCGGGCCCAATCAAGGGATTCGCAACCACTCTCATCATCGGTATCGTATGCTCATTCTTCACAGCAGTGTTCGTCACTCGCCTTGTGATGGAGGGTATGCTCAACAAGGGCATCTTCAAGAACATGACCTTCAACACCTCGCTCACTCGCCACATGTTTGAGAAGTCGACAATCGACTTCATCGGCAACCGCAAGAAGGGCTTCATGGTGGTGTTTGCAGCCATCGCAGTGGTTGTCGTGCTCCTCGGTGTTCGCCGACTCAGCCCGGGTATCGACTTCTCGGGTGGTCGCAACTACATTGTGCAATTCGACCACGAGGTGAAGACTGCCGACCTTCAGGCTCAGCTCGCTCCGCTCTTTGGTGAGGCTTCGCTCAGCGTAATCACCATCGACAACGACACCAAGGTGCGCATCTCCACCAACTACAAGATTGAGTCCAACGACGAGACAATCGACGATGAGATTATGGGCAAGCTCTATGAGGGTCTCAAGAGCGAGCTTGGCTCTATGGACTACAAGGACTTCAGCGTATCTAACGAGAACGTAGGCGTGGTATCGACCGAAAAGGTGGGTCCCGCTATCGCCGACGACATGACTCGCGAGGCTTGCTGGGCTGTGTTCTTCTCGCTCATCGCAATGGCTCTCTACATCCTCGTCCGCTTCCGCGACGTGGCATTCTCTGTGGGTGCCCTTGCTGCCGTAGCGTTCACCGCATTCATCATCATCGGCTTCTACTCGCTCTATGGCCTCTTCCCATTCTCGATGGAGATTGACCAGACGTTTATCGCCGCTATCCTCACCGTTATCGGTTATCAGGTGAACGACACCGTGGTGGTATTCGACCGCGTGCGCGAAACCCGCACCCTCTATCCCAAGCAGGATCAGCTCACCACTTTCAACAACTCGCTCAACAGCACCCTTGCCCGTACGATTATGACTTCGGTCAGCACACTGCTCGTGCTCCTCTGCATCTTCGTACTCGGTGGTGAGACTATCCGCAGCTTCACATTCGCAATGCTTCTCGGTGTAATCGTAGGTACTTGCTCTTCACTCTTCGTTGCAGCTCCCACTGCCTACCTCATCACCAAGCGTCGCGCCAACAAGGCCGAAGTGAAGAAGGTTTGATGAAGCAACACTGAAATATCTCAAACACTTTATTGAGAGAGGGGATGTGCCACAATTCCGGCACATCCCCTCTCCTTTTGTCATCCACCCCATCATGAAGAGCAATCCACCCCGTAACATTCACAACTCCTGATTTTTTAATTTTTTTGCGGAAATTTGTTGCTCATCCAAAAAATTTTCAATAAATTTGCAACATCCATAATAATGTTACAATAAGCACATAATTAAAAAACAACTACAAGCGTAAGCCTAATTACATGAACCTCAAGGCGTTGATATTAGTTTTCGCCGCAGCAATATTGGGGGGGGTAAATTTTTAGATGCCCATTGTTGCGAGAAGCAGTTCACCATTGATTTCCCGGTGAACAAGGCCGATATCGACACTGCATTCCGCAACAATGGTAAAACTCTCAGCCAGCTTTCGGCATTCATCGACAGCGTG
>JAQXTJ010000185.1 GCA_029219425.1 Bacteroidales bacterium | reverse complement strand
TTGGAGATTAGATATTAGATATTAGATATCAGATAACCCTCTCCCCCCCCCTTTCTCCCTGACAACAACTCCTCACTCCTAACTCCTAACTGATAGAAGATGGAATTAACAAATAGCACGATAAAGTTTGTGGCTTCGCTGGGAATGAAGAAGAACCGCGAAGCCAACGGCTGTTTTGTGGCCGAGGGCACCAAGTGCGTGCGCGACACATGGGGACACTTCAACTGCCGCATGATTGTTGCCACACGCCAGTGGTATGAGCAATTCGGGCACTCAGGACATCTTGGCAAGATAGCATTTGCCAGCCGTCAGCAGATGGAGCGTATGTCGCAATTTTCCACTGCTGCCGAGGTGATTGCCGTCTATGACATTCCGCAGCTCACCATCGACCGCCAAGAGGTGGAGCAGGGACTCAATATTGTGCTCGACAACGTGCAGGATCCCGGCAATCTGGGCACAATCATCAGGCTTGCCGACTGGTTTGGAATTAAGAACATATTCTGCACACGCGACACCGTCGATGTGTACAACCACAAGGTGGTGCAGGCCACCATGGGTGCCATCTCGCATGTGAAGGTGCACTATTGCGACATCGAGGAGCTGCTCGCCCAATATCAGGAAATGCCTATATATGGTACATTTCTCAATGGAAACAACATCTACCACGAGGAGCTGCAGAGCCGTGGCTTTGTGATATTTGGCAACGAAGGCAAAGGCATCTCGCCGAGGCTTGCGGCACTTGTGAGCCACCGGCTTCTCATTCCGTGCTTTGCGGCACCGGGCGAGGCCCCCGAGTCGCTCAATGTGGGCATGGCGGCCGCCATCACCATGAGTGAGTTCCGCCGCAGTTGCACATATTAGTCATTCTTTTTTTTGGGGGGGGTGGGGAGGATAAGATGATAATAGAGATATAGTCGTTATATAAAAAAACTTCAAATCCATTATTCTTTATTTAGCGCGAAGATGAAGACGAAGAGCGTGTTTTTTTGCAGCAACTGTGGGGCAGAGTCGCCCAAGTGGGTGGGAAAGTGCCCGGCGTGCGGCGAGTGGAACACCTTTGTGGAGGAGACAGTGGCGGCAAAGCCCAAGAAGAGCCAAGGCTATCTGCCTGCCGACGGAAAGCCCAAGGTGGTGACACCGGTGAAGATTTCGGAGGTGAAGTCGGGCGAGGAGCAACGCATCACCCTGCCCAGCCGAGAGCTCAACCGCGTGCTTGGCGGCGGACTCGTGCCGGGCTCAATTATCCTCATCGGTGGCGAGCCGGGAATAGGCAAATCCACGCTCGTGCTGCAAAATGTGCTGCGCATTCGCAGCCGCAAGGTGCTCTATGTGTCGGGCGAAGAAAGTGCCCAGCAACTGAAGATGCGTGCCGACCGCATCTGTGGCGGCAACATTCAGTGTGAGTGCTACATCGTGTGCGAGACCTCCCTCGAGTCGATATTTGCAGGCATTCGAGAGAGCAGTCCCGACCTGGTGATAGTCGATTCCATACAGACAATTGCCACCGACGCGCTTGAGTCGTCGGCAGGCTCGGTGGGGCAGGTGCGCGAGTGTGCCGCACAGTTGTTGAAGTTTGCAAAGGAAACACGCACCCCGGTGATTCTCATTGGCCACATCAACAAGGAAGGCGCCATTGCAGGCCCCAAGGTGCTCGAGCACATTGTGGATGCTGTGATACAATTCGAGGGAGACCGCCACTATATGTATCGCATCTTGCGTGCCATCAAGAACCGCTTTGGCAGCACCAGCGAGATTGGAATCTATGAAATGAACCAAAGCGGGCTGCGTGAGGTGAGCAACCCCTCGGAGATGCTGCTCTCGCAGACCGATGAGGAGCTGTCGGGCACCGCTATCGGTGTCACGCTCGAGGGCATTCGTCCATTTCTCATCGAGGCCCAGGCATTGGTGAGCACAGCTGCCTATGGCACTGCACAACGCTCGGTGACGGGCTTCGACTACAAGCGCATGAACATGCTCCTCGCCGTGCTCGAGAAGCGCGTGGGATTCAAGCTCGCACAGAAAGATGTGTTCCTCAATATTGCCGGCGGCATAAAGGTGAACGACCCTGCGCTCGACATGGCAGTGATAGCGGCCATCATTTCATCGAATGTGGACATCCCCATCAAGCGGCGCGTGTGCGTCACCGGAGAGGTGGGACTCTCGGGCGAGATACGCCAGGTGACCCGCCTTGAGCAGCGCATAGGCGAGGCCGAGAAGCTGGGCTTTGAGCACATTGTGGTGCCTGCCAACAACATGAAGGGAATCGACACCTCTAAACTGAGCATCAATATCGTTGAAGCCTCGAAGGTCGAAGACGTTTTCCGTTTCCTTTTCGGGTAGTGAGCCATAGCGCGTGTGTTAATGAACACGGCAAGTAGTTAATGGAGGTTAAATGTGCGGGTGGGCGTTAAACTTTGCCCTGCCTTTTTGGTCAAAGCGACAGATACGTGAAGAAACGTACAATAATGAGCTTCAAACAAAAAAACGCTAACTTTTTCAATCAAAAACACCACAACACACTGTTTCCGAAAAAAAACAGTATATCTCGTGAAGGCTGTGAAGCCCCACCCACGCAGAAGATAACAGTAATATAAGGGAGAGGCACGGCTTATGGCCGCTGCCTCTCTCTTTGGCTGTACGCTCGGCATGAGCATTGTCTAACGGGTGCAAGTCCCTAAGCCACCCTAATAGCGGGAAGGCTATAGCCCAAGG
>JAQXTJ010000184.1 GCA_029219425.1 Bacteroidales bacterium | reverse complement strand
TTATACCCTTCCAACCCAAAAATGCCCTATTTCATGCGCCGAGAACTGAAAATTTGCCGGCAAAATCAAAACCATACCGATATATGACCTTCACGGGCCTTTCCCCGGTTGGAAATTCAAGCCATTAACTGAATATCCCTATGTAAGGCCGATAATAACATTTCTTTTGAAACTGGAAAAATAATATCCAATGGTATAGAAATGCCATATAGAATTGCTCATATCAGCGGCACAGGGAAACCGTCGCTTGTCATATATCTACATGGTGGTTCCAGCAAAGGAAACGACAACGAAACTCAAATGAGCGAGGCAGGAATTGACAGCATAGCCAACTACCTTGAATCAAAACAGATTGAGGCTATTTTCTTAGTTCCTCAATGCCCCTCCGACAAATCATGGGGAGGCCCTATGCTTGGCATATTAAAGTCGTTGACAGATAAGTACATTGCAGATGGGACTGTTGATGATAATAGCCTGTTCATATTTGGGGGATCAATGGGCGGCACAGGCACATGGAGTATGTTGTCAGCCTATCCCAGACTGTTCACAGCAGCCATGCCCGTAGCCGGCAACCCTTCTAAATGTGACCCCGACAAAGTGGCATTAACCCCTGTATATACTGTCATGGGGACATCCGACCAAATAATGAGTGTTGAAACCACATCCAACTTTATCGGAGAGCTGAATACCCGAAATGGCATTACGCAATTTGATATTGAAGATGGATGGACTCACGAAATGACCTGCATACAAAGTTATACCACACATCGACTTGACTGGGTCTTCAGCCACAACAACAATCTATTTAACGAAAACCCTACGTCAGACAAAAAAATCGTAAAATCAACGCAATACTACTCTATAGATGGCAAGGCACTGTCAGGACCTCCCCATAGAGGACTGTATATTGTACGGTGTGTTAATGAAGACGGGTCGGTGAATACATTAAAATCATTCAACTGAGAATGTAAAGAAGACCGATGCCCCCACGCACACAGCAAAAAAAAGGGAACGCCGCACTCTTCGTGCGATGTTCCCTTTTTACGCTTTTTCCCGAAGGTTCCGCTATTACTTGCGGATACCGAGCTCTTTCTTGGCGATGATGGCGCGGTAGCGGTTGATGTCCTTCTTGATGAGATAATCGAGAAGACGACGACGCTTACCTACGAGCATCTTCAGAGCGCGAGCTGTTCTATAATCTTTGTGATTTGACTTGAGGTGCTCAGTCAAATGGGAGATACGGACTGAGAATAATGCAATCTGTGCCTCAGCAGACCCAGTATCAGTATTGCTGGCGCCGTAAGTCCCAAAGATTTCCTTCTTTTTTTCAGAATCTAAGTACATTCTTCTTTGTTAATTTTTTATTTGTTAATAATTCGGCTGCAAAGTTACTAATTATTTTTCACATAGCCACAATAGCCGGTAGCTTTTTTCATTATATTTTTCGATATTTTCCGTCTGCAAGCACATTGGCACTATGAAATTTCGCGCAATGACACAATTCATGTAGCGTGAAATGAAAAAAAATGGAGCGGCAGTGGCAAAAAGTTTTGCCATTAGCTTTCGTTTTGCGCGATATTTTTGTAACTTTGCACCCCGAAATAGGTATTATATGCAGAAGATTAGGAACATTGCCATCATTGCCCACGTGGACCATGGCAAAACTACATTGGTAGATAAGATGTTGCTTGCGGGAAATCTGTTCCGCGACAATCAGAGCACGGGAGAATTAATGCTCGACAACAATGATTTGGAACGAGAGCGCGGAATCACCATCCTCTCGAAGAACGTATCAATCAACTACAACGGATATAAAATCAACATTATAGACACCCCGGGACACTCCGACTTTGGCGGTGAGGTGGAGCGCGTGCTCAATATGGCCGACGGCTGCCTCCTGCTCGTGGATGCCTTCGAGGGTCCGATGCCACAGACGCGCTTTGTGCTCCAGAAGGCAATTCAGATGGGGCTGAAGCCAATTGTGGTGGTGAACAAGGTGGATAAGCCCAACTGCCGCCCCGACGAGGTGCAGGAGATGGTGTTCGACCTTATGTTCAATCTCGACGCCACCGAGGAGCAGCTCGACTTCCCCACCATCTATGGCTCGGCAAAGCAGAACTGGATGAGCCTCGACTGGCGCAAGCCCACCGACAACATCAATGCCGTGCTCGATGCCATCATCGAGTATATCCCCGCTCCACAAGAGCTGGAGGGCGACGCCCAGATGCTCATCACATCGCTCGACTACTCGTCGTATGTGGGACGTATTGCAGTGGGACGCGTGCACCGTGGCGAGCTTCGCGAGGGTATGGACATTGCCCTGTGCAAGAAGGATGGCTCCACGGTGAAGCAGCGCATCAAGGAGCTGCATGTGTTTGAGGGCATGGGCCGCAAGAAGGTGCAGAGCGTGAAGTCGGGCGACATTTGCGCACTCGTTGGCATTGAGGGATTTGAGATTGGCGACACCGTGGCCGACCTCAACAATCCTGAGCCTCTGCCTCGCATCGCAATCGACGAGCCCACAATGTCGATGACGTTCACCATCAACAACTCTCCCTTCTTCGGAAAGGACGGAAAATATGTGACCTCGCGCCACATTGCCGACCGCCTGGAGCGCGAGCTCGACAAGAACCTCGCCCTTCGCGTGGAACGCACCGAGAGCGACGATGCCTGGAACGTGTTTGGCCGCGGTGTGCTTCACCTCTCGGTGCTTATCGAGACAATGCGCCGCGAAGGCTACGAGCTGCAAGTGGGACAGCCGCAGGTGATCATCAAGGAAATCAACGGGCAGAAGTGCGAGCCAATTGAGCAGCTCACCATCAATGTGCCAGAGGAATACTCGAGCAAAATCATTGATATGGTGACACGCCGCAAGGGCGAGATGACGTCGATGTCAACCCAGAACGACCGCATTCACCTCGAGTTCAACATACCATCGCGAGGCATCATAGGCCTGCGCACCAACGTGCTCACAGGGTCGGCAGGCGAGGCTATCATGGCTCACCGCTTCCTCGAGTACCAGCCTTGGAAGGGCGACATTGAGCGACGCACCAATGGCTCGCTCATAGCCATGGAGGCAGGCACAGCCTACGCCTACGCCATCGACAAGCTTCAGGACCGCGGCCGCTTCTTCATCTTCCCACAGGAGGAGGTGTATGCCGGCCAGGTGGTTGGCGAGAACGCCAAGGAGAACGACATTGTGGTGAACGTGACCAAATCGAAGAAGCTCACCAATATGCGAGCCTCGGGCGCCGACGAGAAAGCGCGCATCATTCCGCCCGTAGTATTCAGCCTCGAAGAAGCCCTGGAGTATATCAAGGGCGACGAATATGTGGAGGTGACCCCGCATCATCTGCGCCTGCGCAAGATTATCCTCGATGAGACCGAGCGCAAGCGCGCCAACAAGGCATAGCCTCACACCTCTCGACTTTGTTTCATAATTTTATATTTTTGCATCGGATACCACCGGCACGCCCGGCAGTATCCGATGATTTTGTTTGACCGGCAACCCCATTTTACCCTGCCCCCATGCGCGCGAGGCGACACACAAAAAAATGCAGGAGCAAGCGTGTGGGTGAAGCCTCCATAGGGGCATTTAATCCACACGCTCTCCTGCACAGGGTGCATGATGTAAGTGTTTTTCGCGCAGTGTCGCCCGTGTGCCTACTCGGCAGTGGTGAGGTCGTTGATCTGGGCTATCACCTCATCGTTGGTGCGCTGCATCTTGCGGTAGATGCTGAATGCGAAGATGAGGCCACACACGCCGCCAATCACGCCGCCCACCAGTCCGCCACCGATAAATGCCTGCTGGAACTCGCTCGAGGCTTCCGGGAGTGAATTATAGGCCTCAAAGCCTGCCCACAGGAGCCACACGATTATTGCCGGAACAGAGAGTGCCATTTGCATGGCGCGGCTGCGCTTCATGCGCAAGAGCTTGGTGACGGTGGCGACGAGGTTGCCGCGCAGGTAGTCGTCGTCGCTTATGGAGCGAATGTTTATGCGGTAGTCGGCATAGACGTCGATGCAGCACACGGTGATGAGGAAAGCATAGTTCCACCACGATATTCCACACACAGGCACAAGTGCTGCCCACACGATTGAGAGCACGGGGATGAGGCACACCTGAACCACCACATATTTCCTTATCCACGTCATTTTCTTCTTCATCGCGTCGATGATAAGGCGGTCGTTCACTATTTCTTGCTGAGCAAGCTGGGACTTGAGGGCTTCGAGCTGGCGGCGCATGGTTTCGAGTTCGTTCATATTGTCGTTGTTCATAATCCTTGGTGTTTATTTAGTTATTGATGGGGGAGTTTTTCAATTGCTGGCGAATGCGGTAGAGTCGCACCGACACGTTCTTGGGAGTGATGCCCACGATGGCCGCAATCTCGTCGTAGCTGATGTCCTCGAGCCACAGCAGCACAATGGCACGATCGAGTGGCTGGAGCTGGTTGATGCGGCGGTGAAGCAGGCGGGCCTGCTCGGTGTCGCGACTGCGGTCGTTGAAGAGGTCGATGTCCATCGAGAGTTGCGCCTTGCGGTGACGCTGTTTCTTCTTGTCGATGGTCACACAGGTGTTGAGTGCCACGCGGTATATCCACGTCTTTATGTCGCTGCGGCCGTCGAAGGTGTCGATACCCTTCCACAATTTTATGAGCACCTCTTGAAAAAGGTCGGCAACTTCGTCCTCATCGTTGGAAAACATGTAGCACACCGTGTAGATGGTGCTCTTGTTCTCCTTCACCATTGAGGCGAATTTCTGTTCGTTGCTGTTCATCGTTTAGTTTATCCTTTGTGTTGTTTTGTAGTGTCGTTTATTCATTTGACTCACACACCCACCGGGTTGCTAAACCAGGGGGCATAAAAAAATAATCCCCGGCATCGCTGCCTGGGATCGCGTAATCAAATTAACCTTCTAATACCATTAACATAAACCTAAAA
>JAQXTJ010000183.1 GCA_029219425.1 Bacteroidales bacterium | reverse complement strand
TATAGCAATATTTCACTTAAAAAAAAGAATCTTTATTATATGGCTGTGAAATCCATAATTTATTCGTATATTTGCAACAAATAGCTTGCATGGTTGCACAAGTTGCCGCATTTCCCGTTATGGCTTGCCCTGCATTATTCTTCAGGAGCAAGTGTTTGCCTCACCGTGATTGTTATACACTTTGAGGTAATAAGCCACACCCTCTCTATCCGGGAACTCGAGCACCAACCTTCTCGCGTGTGATTACTTCATTTTTTAATGTTTTTTATATAACCAATTTCGTAACAATGAAAAAATTCTTATCAGCAATTTATCTGGCGGCTCTGCTTGCAGCGTGCAGCAATGTGGAAAGCACCGACTACACTCAGTTTGTCGATCCCTTCATCGGCACAGGCGGTCACGGCCACACTTTCCCTGGAGCCGTGGTTCCTCATGGCATGATTCAGCCAAGTCCCGACACTCGCATCGATGGCTGGGATGCCTGCTCGGGTTACCATATCACCGACTCCCTCATCAACGGATTCTCTCAGAATCACCTTAGCGGTACGGGCTGTGCCGACTATGGCGACTTCCTCATAATGCCCACCACCGGTGAGCAGATCATCAACCCACAGTGCGACTCTCTGCAAAACCGCCCCTTCGCCTCTCTCTTCTCACATGCCGATGAGGTGGCCACACCGGGCTACTACTCCACTATGCTGAAGTCCTACGGCATCAAGGCCGAAATCACCGCCTCAAAGCGCGCCGCCTTCTATCGCTTCACCTATCCCGAGAGCGACAATGCCGGACTTATCCTCGACATCGACTACTCTATCCAGAATCAGAACAACACCGACATGCAGATAGAGATTCTCGGCGACTCGGCTATCCGCGCTTTCAAGCAAACCAAATACTGGGCTTTCGAGCAGCGACTCTACATGTACGCACGCTTCTCCAAGCCATTCTCCTATTCTATCATCGACGACTCTATCACCGGCCGCAAGGGCGACACCCAGCGCCGCCTCAAGGCACTCCTCAAGTTCCCCAACACCGCCGCAGGCGACCAAATCAACGTGAAAATCGGCATCTCGGCCGTGGATGCGCAGGGTGCTGAGAACAATCTTATCGCCGAAATCCCTGCCTGGGACTTCGATGGCGTGCGAAGCCTTGCCAAGAAGGAATGGAACGACTATCTCGCCACTATCGACGTTGAGGCCGACGACATCGCCGACAAGCGCATCTTCTACACAGCTCTCTATCACACAGCAATAAGCCCCAATCTCTTCACCGATGCCGACGGACGCTACCTCGGCATGGACCTTGAGGCTCACCAGGGCAGCACCGAGAAGCCTATCTACACCATCTTCTCCCTCTGGGACACCTACCGTGCACTCCACCCGCTGCTCACCATCATCGACCCTGAGCTCAACAACGACTTTATCCGCTCGCTCCTCTCCAAATACGAGGAAGGCGGACTCCTGCCCATGTGGGAGCTGGCCGGAAACTACACCGCAACTATGACCGGCTACCACGCCGTTTCGCTCATGGCCGACGCCATCAACAAGGACATAGCCGACTTCGACGTGAACCTCGCCTACAAGGCTGCCTGCCGCTCGTCGGTTTACGACACCACCGGCATCCGCACCCCCGACCCGGTGCGCCGCGCCCTCGTGCAGAAGTCGAAATACTACAAGAACACCCTCGGCTACATCCCCTGGGACAAGGAATGGGAATCGGTGGCAAAGGGTCTTGAATATGCCTACAACGACTGGTGCATAGCCCAGATTGCCAAAGCTGCCGGCGACTCGGCAGGCGTGGCCGAGTATTCGGCTAAGGGTGAGGCTTTCCGCCACTACTTCGACACTGCCACTCTCTTCATGCGTGGAAAGGATGAGAAGGGACGCTGGCACGAGCCGTTCAACCCGCGCTCGTCTAATCACCGCGGCGACGACTATTGCGAGGGCACTGCCTGGCAGTGGTCGTGGTATGTGCCTCACAATGTGGATGCGCTCATGTCGTTGATGGGCGGAAAGGAGGCTTTCGTAAGCCGTCTCGACTCTCTCTTCGTAGCCGACTCCAAGCTCGAGGGCAACCTCGTCTCGGCCGACATCTCCGGACTCATCGGCCAGTATGCCCACGGCAATGAGCCTTCACACCACATCATCCACCTCTACAACTATGCCGGTCGCGCCGACCGCACTCAGGAGCTTATCGACCAGGTGATGAAGGAGCAGTATCGCGACGACGTGGATGGCCTCTCGGGCAATGAGGACTGTGGCCAGATGTCGGCTTGGTACATCATCAACGCCCTCGGCTTCTATCAGGTGTGCCCGGGCAACCCTGTCTATTCCATCGGCCGCCCCTGGTTCAAGCACATCACTGTGAACCTCAAGAATGGCAAGCAAATTGTCATCGACGTGAAGAATTTCTCGAAGGAGAACAAATATATTGAGTCGGTCACTCTCAATGGCAAGAAGCTCACCGTGCCTTTCTTCACCCATGCCGATATTGCCAATGGCGCAACTTTCGAGTATGTGATGACCGCCCAACCCACTAATTTCATTCAGCAATGATTGCTTCCCGACTTATCGCTCTATCGGCCGCCACTATGCTGTTCTCAGCCTCGGTGGCGGCCCTGGAGCCTGCCGACAGGGTGAATCCCTTTATCGGCACAACCAATTTTGGCACCTGCAACCCCGGCGCGGTGCTCCCCAACGGCCTCATGTCGGTGTCACCATTCAATGTGATGGGTTCCGACCTCAACCGCTACGACAAGGACTCTCGCTGGTGGTCCACACCCTACGATGTCACCAATTCGTTCCTCACCGGCTTCTCCCACGTCAATCTGAGCGGTGTGGGATGCCCGGAGCTTAGCTCGCTCCTTGTGATGGCTACTGCCGGCGACCTCGATGTGGATTACCACAACTATGGCACCACCTACACCGACGAACAGGCCACGCCGGGCTACTATTCGGTGCGCCTCTCAAAGTACGGCATTCTCGCCGAGGCCACTGCCACTCTCCGCACCGGCCGTCTGCGCTTCACCTTTCCCGAAGCCAAGGGGCACATCCTGCTCAATCTTGGCGAGGGTCTCACCAATGAGAGCGGAGCCACGGTGCATCGCGTGAGCGACACCGAGGTGGCCGGCTGCAAGCTCCTCGGCACCTTCTGCTACAACCCACAGGCAGTGTTCCCCATCTACTTCGTGATGCGCGTGAGCCGTAAGCCGGCTAAACAAGGTTTCTGGAAATTCCAGCGTCCAAAAAAGGGTGTCGAGGCCGAGTGGGACGTCGATAATGCCAAGTACAAGCTCTATCCCGCCCCCGGCGTGAATGTAATCTCCGGCGACGACACCGGTGTGTGGTATTCCTTCGACGATGCAGCCTCCGAGCCTATTGAGGTGCAGGTGGGAGTGTCGATGGTGAGCGAGGAGAATGCCCGTCTCAACCTCGATGCCGAGCAGCCGACCGGCACTTCTTTCGCTAATCTGCGCTCCGAAGCTCGCACACGCTGGAACGACGACCTAAGCCGCATCACCATCGAGGGTGGCACCGATGACCAGCAGCAGGTGTTCTACACCGCCCTCTATCACGCCCTCATTCACCCAAGCATTCTCCAGGACGTGAATGGTGAGTACCCTGACATGGAGGGAAGCGGCGTGAAGCACACTTCCGCCAACCGCTACACCGTGTTCTCTCTGTGGGACACCTACCGTAACCTCCACCAGCTCATGACGCTCGTCTATCCCGAGCGACAGCTCGACATGGTGCGCTCCATGGTCGATATGTCGCGCGAATGGGGATGGCTGCCCAAGTGGGAGCTTTTCGGCCGCGAGACGTTCACTATGGAGGGCGACCCGGCAATCCCCGTGATTGTAGATACATGGCGCAAGGGCTTGCGCGACTTCGACATCGATGCCGCCTATGCTGCCATGAAGCGTTCAGCCACCACTCCCGGCGCCGGCAACCCCATGCGCCCCGACATCGACCCCTACATTGAGAAGGGATATATTCCCACAGGCTTCTTCGCCGGCGACCTCTCGGGCGACAACTCGGTGAGCCACGCTCTCGAATACTACATTGCCGACTATTCACTCTCTTGGCTTGCCCGCGAGCGCGGCGATAAGGAGTTTGCCAATGAGCTGCTCCGACGCAGCGAGGGCTGGAAGCACTACTACTCCACCGAGAGTGGCACATTGCGTCCAATCGACGCTTCGGGCAACTTCGTCACGCCCTTCAATCCTCGCGCCGGCGAGAACTTCGAGGCTGTGGTGGGCTTCCACGAGGGCAGCGCATGGAACTACACTTTCTACATTCCTCACGACATCGCCGGACTCGCCCGTGCCATGGGGGGCTCGAAACCTTTCGTGAAGAAGCTGCAAATGGTGATGGACGAGGGTCTCTACGACCCCGCCAATGAGCCCGACATTGCCTATCCCTATCTCTTCTCACGCTTCAAGGGCGAGGAGTGGCGCACTTCGAAGGAGGTGCACCGCCTGCTTGGTAAATACTTCACCACCAAGCCCGACGGCATTCCCGGCAACGACGACACCGGCACCATGTCGGCTTGGGCTGTTTTCTCTATGATTGGTCTTTACCCCGACGTGCCCGGAGTGCCCGAATACACACTCTCACTCCCCGTCTTCGACCGCGTCACCGTGAAGCTCAACCCCAAGTATCACGGCACCGACAAGCTGGTGATTGAGAAAGCCCCCACTGCTGTAGCAGGCTCAAAGAAGCACCGCATCACCCTCGACGGCAAGCAGGTGGGTCACCGCATCAGCCACAGCGACCTACTCCGTGGCACCACTCTCCGCCACAGGTAACAACCCCACGCGAGCATCATCGAGCCTCTCTCGATTGCTCACAATATAATTATTGACTAAACTAACCATTTTAAAAAAACTGCAATATGTATCACAACGACAATCGCATCGTAGCCACTCTCGACGCCGGCGGAACCAATCTGGTGTTTGGCGCCATGAAGGGCTGCGAGTTCATCACCGAGCCTCTCACTCTCCCCTCCGAGGCTCAGGACCTCAACAAGTGCCTTGGCCAGATTGTTGAGGGCTTCACCCAGATTTTCGCCCGCCTCGACGAGAAGCCGGTAGCTATCAGCTTCGCCTTCCCCGGCCCCGCCGACTATCCTTCGGGTATCATAGGCGGTTTCCTGCCCAATTTCCCATCTTTCCGCGACGGAGTGGCTCTCGGCCCATTTCTTGAGAAGAAATTCGGCGTGCCCGTATTCATCAACAACGATGGCGACCTCTATGCCTTCGGCGAGGCCACAGGTGGCGTTCTCCCCGAGATTAACCGCCGCATAAAGGAACTTGGAGGCACCAAGCAGTATAAGAATCTCACCGGCTTCACTTTCGGCACAGGTCTCGGCATTGGTCAGGTGGTCAATGGCAAGCTCAACCTTGGCAACAACTCCTGTGTGGAGGTGTTCTGCCTGCGCAATAAGCTCGACCCCGAGTTCATGGCCGAGGATGGCGTGTCAATCCGTGCCGTCATCCGTGAATATGGCCGATTCAGCGGCACCGATGCCACAGGCCTCACTCCCTACGACATCTTCAAGATTGCCGAGGGCACCAAGGAGGGCGATGCCGAGGCTGCCCGCAAATCGTTTGCCCGCTTCGGAGAGATTGCCGGCGACGTGTTTGCATCCGTGGTGCTCACCACCGACTCCCTCGTGGTTGTTGGCGGTGGCGTGACAGGCGCGATGAAGTATATCAAGCCTGCACTCCTTGCCGAGATGCGCTCCACAATTCGCACCATGGCCGGCGACACCATCGGCCGTCTGCCTCTCACCGTTTTCGACCTCGACAACGAGGAAGAGTTCCGCACGTTTGCCCTTGGAGAGTCGCGTGAACTGAAGGTATATGGCAGCGACGACGTGGTAATCTACGACCCCATGAAGCGCACAGGCCTTGCAATCACCACCATAGGTGCATCTAAGGCTATCTCAATCGGTGCCTATTCCTACGCACTCTCCCAAATCGACGCCCGCTAATCCCAATAGCTCAAATAGCTACAAGAAATCCCCACACTGCCTCATCAAGCTGTGTGGGGATTTCTTTAATCTCCTACAAGAGCGTCAGCAAGTCCCCTCCGAGTCCTCCAAGCCCTTCAATCAAACACTCCGTCAATAGACTCCTCGGGCGTGTTGCTCACAGGGTCGCTATCACCATCGGCAGGCACTCCGCCCGGATACACCTTGCTGCACACATCAAGCCCCTCCGGGAACTCAAAGGTTGCGCTTTGCGTGTAGGGCAACTTGGGATCCTCGAGAACTTTCTTCAGGTAGAGTCCATAAATAGGCAAAGCCATCTCAGCGCCCTGTCCGTTGGCCATCGAGTTGAAGTGAATGTAGCGCTCATCACCTCCTACCCACACTCCCGTCACCAGTTGTGGCGTGAAGCCCATAAACCATCCGTCGGCGTTGTAGTTGGTTGTTCCCGTCTTGCCACCCATCTGAGCCGTGAGTGCGTAGGGCGCACGGCGCAGTCGGCTGCCTGTTCCCGAATCCACCACGTTGAGCAATATGGAAAGTATCTTGTAGTAAGCGTCCTCGCTGATGCACTCCGTGTGCTGTGGCACAAATTCGCTTATCACATTTCCCTGGTTGTCGGTGATGCGCGTCACAAAGAGCGGATCCACCCGCATTCCCTTGTTGGCAAATGCCGTGTAGGCCGTCACCATCTCTCTCACCGACACGTCGCACGAGCCAAGGCATATTGCCTTCACGGCATCGAGCTTGTTGGTAATGCCAAAGTTGTGCATGTTTCTCACAAGCTGCGCCGGCGAGAGTGCGTCCATCAGGCGTGCCGAAATCCAGTTGTTGGAGTTGGTGAGCGCCCAGCGCAGTGTCACCATCTCTCCCACGCGCGCCTTGCCGGTGTTGCGCGGCTTCCACTCGCGTCCAGCCTCGTCGTAGAGCACCGGCTGGGCATTGAGCATCTCATCGCATGGGGTGTATCCTTCCTCCATAGCGTAGGTGTAGAGGAATGGTTTTATCGTCGATCCTATCTGCCGACGGCCACTGCTTACCATGTCATACTGGAAATAGCGGAAGCTCGGACCGCCCACATAGGCCTTCACATGCCCCGTCACGGGATCCATCGACATCATGCCGGTGCGCAAGTACGACTTTGTGTAGAGCAGCGAGTCCATAGGGCTCATCACGGTGTCTATCCCACCGTCGTAGTCAAACACATGCATCTCACGCTTCTCCTTGAAGTTGGCAAATATCTCCTCATCGCTCATTCCTGCTATCTTCAGCACGCGGTAGCGCTCACTCTGCCTCACAGCCTTCTTTATCAGTGCATTGCGCTGCTCCAGCGGTAATTCCTCGCGGTTGGAGGTGTAGGGGTTGCGTGCCCCGCCCTTCTCTTTGAAGAATTTCTTTTGCAGGCTTAGCCCAAGGTGGTCGTGCACCGCCTGCTCGGCATATCGCTGCATACGGGCGTCGATGGTGGTGTGAATCTTCAGTCCGTCGGTGTATATATTGTAGAATGTGCCGTCGGGCTTGCGGTTCTTCTCACACCAGCCATAGAGTGGATTGCTTGCCCAGGCAATGGAGTCGTCCACAAACTGCTGATGTCCCCAGCTCGGATAGTCGCTTCGCAGAGGTCGCTTCGCCGTGAGCATGCGCCGCAGCTCCTCGCGGAAGTAGGGGGCAAGCCCCTCCTTGTGATCCACCTTGTGGAAGTGCAGTGTGAGCGGCTCCTTCTGTAGCTCGGCAAGCTCCTCCTCGCTTATCATGTCGGCCTTGCACATCTGCTCAAGCACCACATTCCGGCGTCCGCGTGTGCGCTCGTTATATCGCACGGGATTGAAGTAGCTCGGGTTCTTTGCCATTCCCACAAGCGTGGCGGCCTCGGTTATCGTGAGGTCTTTAGGCTCTTTGCCGAAATACACCCAAGCTGCCGTCTTTATTCCCACAGCATTGTTCAGGAAGTCAAACTGGTTGAAGTACATCTTTATTATTTCGTCCTTCGTGTAGTATCGCTCCAGCTTCACCGCTATCATCCACTCAATAGGCTTCTGGAGCAGACGCTCCATCACCCCCGACGACTCCGGAGAGTAGAGCTGCTTGGCAAGCTGCTGAGTGATGGTGCTGCCTCCGCCCGCATTCTTCTGCATCAGTATGCCACGCTTTATTATGGCTCGTGCCAGCGCCTTCAGGTCGATACCCGAGTGTGACTCAAAGCGTGCGTCCTCGGTGGCTATAAGCGCATTCGAGAGATGTGGCGAAAGCGCGTCAAAATCGACATACACACGGTTGCCCTTGTTGTGATAGTATCGTCCGAGCTCCTCACCGTCGGCCGACATCACCACCGACGCAAACCTGTCGGTGGGATTCTTCAGCTCCTCTATAGCCGGCATATATCCAATCACTCCATTGTAAATCAAATAGAGCATCACGCCCACAAAAATCCATGCAAGCCCAAATGCAGTCCACATAGCTATTATTATCCGTCGTGCAGTCTTTGTCATGATTCTGTATTTTTACTTTCAATCTAAGTTCCAAAAAATTTTTATCGTCACAAAGTTACAACAAACCACTCAAATAAGCCCAAAAAAACGACTGCTTTTCTGCTCCGCTACAGTTTTTTTCAGTAATTTTGCACCCGGTTTCATACCGACTAACTATCACACTCACACTTTCAAGATACATGGAGAAGGAATTTGAATCGGGGCTGCTCGAGACAGCCGTGAATGAGTTTGCCAAGCTGCCGGGCATTGGCCGCAAGACTGCACTGCGCTTAGTGCTCTACTTGTTGCGCCAGAACGAGGAGGTGGCCACACAGTTTGGCGAGGCTATCATCAGGCTGCGCAAGGAAATTCGCTACTGCACCGAGTGCCACAACATATCCGAACACGACGTGTGCCCCATCTGCTCCAATCCCCTTCGCGACAAGTCCACAATATGTGTGGTGGAGAATGTGAAGGATGTGATGAGCATCGAGAACACTCACCAGCACTCGGGCGTGTATCATGTGCTGGGCGGACTAATCGCGCCCATGGACGGCGTGGGTCCACAGGACATCGAAATTGACAGCCTCGTGAGCCGCGTGGCTGCCGGCGGCGTGAAGGAGGTGATTCTCGCACTGAGCGCAACCATGGAGGGCGACACCACAAATTTCTATATCTTCCGCCGCCTCGCACCCTACCCCGACGTAAAAATCACAATGCTCGCCCGTGGCGTGAGCGTGGGCAATGAGATTGAATACACCGATGAGCTCACCCTGGGCCGCTCCATCATCAATCGCACTCTCTTCTCCGAGTCATTCCCCAAGCAATAAATTGCCCGTTTTGCCGTTATTTAAGGGTATTAGCACTTTTTTTTACACAATGAATTATCCTCTCATTTTTCGAATATTCCTCTCCTCAATCCTCCTTCTGTCGTCGCTCGGAATCTCGGCACAGGTGAAGCTAAGCGGCAAGGTGAGCGACGAGAATGGCAGCCCAATAGAGTTTGCTTCGGTGCGCGTAGAGGGCACTGCCATAGGCACCAACACCGACACTAAGGGCGAATATTCCCTGTCCGTGCCGCAGCGCGACACGGTGATGGTTGTCTTCAGTTGCATTGGCTACAGCGACGTGCGCCGTCGCCTCATCGAGCCAAAAGGAGCAACTATCCTCAATGCCCGGCTTTATGCCAAAACCGAGCAGCTGCGCGACCTGGAGGTCACTGAGTTTAAGAAGCAGACCAACCAGATGCAGGGAATCGACGTGAGCAAAATCAACCTCACCCCCGACGCTGCCGGCGGCGGTGTGGAGGCAGTAATCACCACAATGGCCGGCGTAAGCTCAAAGAATGAGATGAGCTCGCAATATATGGTGCGAGGCGGCAGCTACGACGAGAACAGCGTGTATATCAACGGCATAGAAATCTACCGCCCGCAGCTCATCAGCTCTGGCCAGCAAGAAGGACTCAGCATCATCAACCCCGACCTGGTGGGGAGCGTGAATTTCTCCACCGGCGGTTTCAGCGCCGAGTATGGCGACCGCATGTCGTCGGTGCTCGACATCACCTACCGCGCCCCTGAGTCGCTCGAGGGCGCAGCATCGTTGAGCCTCCTCGGCGGCAGCGTGGCTTTCGGCCAGGGCACTAAGCGATTCTCGCAGATTCACGGTTTCCGCTACAAGCGCAATTCCTCTCTCCTTGGCTCGCTCGAGACAAAGGGCGAATACGACCCACAATATTTCGACTACCAGACAAATCTCAATTTCTCACTCAGCAGCCGCTGGAAGGCTTCATTCCTCGGCAACATTGCCATCAACAACTACCGCTTCACCCCCGAAACGCGCGAAACGAGCTTCGGCACATCCACCAATGCCAAGCAATTCAAGGTCTATTTCGATGGTATGGAGAAGGATAAGTTTGAGACCTACTTCGGTGCCCTCTCGCTCAGCTACCAACACTCGCGAAGCTCCAGTTTCACCCTCCTCGCCTCGGGCTATCTCACCAATGAGCTGGTGGGATACGACATTCACGGAGAATACTGGCTCGACGAGGCAGGAACCTCGGCTGGCGACTCGGGCGAGAGCGTAGGCGGCGAGCTGGGCGTGGGCAAATACCATGAGCACGCACGCAACCGCCTAAAGGCAAGCGTGTTCTCAATTGCGCTCAATGGCAACACTGCCCTGCGCAACAACAATTTCTCTTATGGCGTAAACTTCAAGCACGAGGCAATCCACGACCGCACCCGCGAGTGGGAGCAGCGCGACTCGGCCGGATACTCTCTGCCTCACACCGGCTCGGGAGTGAACATGATCTACAACCTCACCTCCAAGCACGACATGAGCAGCAACCGCTTCTCGGCCTTTGCCCTCGACAGCTACAAGCTCTTCACCACGGCCGGCATGCTCACCGTGAACGCCGGCGTGCGCATGAGCTACTGGGACTTCAACAAGGAGCTCATCATAAGCCCCCGGGCAAGCGTTGGTTTCGTGCCCAAGCGCAACGAGAAGTTCGCGCTGCGTTTCGCCACCGGCCTCTACTACCAGGCACCATTCTACAAAGAATACCGCAAGGAGGTGACCGACGACCACGGCAACACCTATGTGGTGCTCAACTCCGACATCAAGTCGCAGCGTAGCCTCCACTTTATCCTCGGCGGCGACTACACATTCCGCTCCCTCAACCGCCCATTCAAGCTCACCGCCGAACTCTACTATAAAAGCCTGTCCAACCTAATTCCCTACGAAATCGACAACCTCAAGATGGTATATTCGGGCACGAACAGTTCAAAGGGTTTCGTGTCGGGCATCGACTTCAAGTTCTTCGGCCAGTTTGTCGAGGGCACCGACTCATGGCTCAGCTTCTCGCTCATGAAGACGCAGGAAGACCTCAATGGCGTGAAAGTGCCACGACCCACCGACCAGCGCTACAGCGTTGCCCTCTTCTTCACCGACTATTTCCCCAAATTCCCAAAGGCCAAATTCAGCCTCAAGGCCATTTTCTCCGACGGACTCCCCACCACATCGCCTCGCAGCACCCGCGACGTGTCATACTTCCGCACCCCGGCCTACAAGCGCGTGGATGCCGGCATCTCCTACCAGCTCGTGGGCGGAAGCACACACAAGCCATCCAATTTCCTGCGGCACTTCAAGAGCGTGTGGATTGGCCTCGACTGCTTCAACCTCTTCGACATCTCCAACGTGAGCAGCTACTACTGGGTAACCGACGTCAACGAAATCCAGTATGCCGTCCCCAACTACCTAACACGCCGTCAGCTCAACGTGCGCCTCTCCGTAAACTTCTAACCCACCTCTCCCCCCTCGCCCCCCCCCAATATCCCCTATCTAATATCTATAAAAAACACATTTCTACCCTATTTATACACAATTTTACACCTTATCCGCACATTTTTACCCTTACAACTCACTCTATTTGAACTAATTTTGCATAAAATATAAAAGCCTGAAAATTCCAAACTAACATAATTTTTTATCAACAAAAAAAACAAAATTACTATTTATCATGAGAAAGTATGCTTTAGCTCTATCCGCTTTTATGCTTGCTGCCTCGCAGTGGGCCTCGGCTATTGAGTCACCATTTGTGGGCACAAACGTGGGTGCCGACGACTTTGCCGGTGGCGATTTCTACCTCTACAACATCTCTACCGGGAAATGGCTCCAGGACAACGACTGCAACCCCGACTACTGGACCTCTCACGCCAATGTGGGCTACGTTGGCCTCGATTTTCAGCTGATCCCTCAGGCCGAGGCCCTCACTTTCATCATCAACCCCAAATTCGGCAATAATCACTCCCTCGTGGCCAACGGCCTGTGGATGGACACCACCCGACCCACTGTCACCTGGACGGCTACTCCGGTTGAGGCCGGCGATGCCTACGTCTATGAGCTCACCGGAACCGAAGACGGTGTGCTTCACACCCTCGGCATCAATGCCGCCGGTCACATCAGCGACCGCGCTACTCAGGGTACCGAGTGGCAGTTTGTGAGCAAGGAAGAGCGGCTCAATTACCTCATCTCTCAGGCAAGCCCTGAGAATCCCGTGAACCTAACCTGGCTCGTGCCCGGCGCCACTTTCAGCAACAAGGTCGATGAGCGCCTCAGTGCCTGGCAGAAGTCGCGCAACAACAACTTCGCAATTGGCGGCAACGGCGGTGTCGACGGCGTTACTTTTATCCGCCAAAACTTTGTGCTTGAGGCATGGGCTCTCGGCGATTTCTCAATCGAGCAGACTGTGACTGATATGCCAAACGGCAAATACCGCATCTCGGCACAGGGCTTCTACAGCCCCGTCGATGGAGCCAAGATAGTCGCCAATGGCCCTACTCTCTATCAGCAGTATCTGGCTGGTGACATACCCAACTACGCCACTTTGTTCGCCAACGACCAGGAAACCCCAATCCCCTCTATCTTCGACGACGCCCAGGACACGCAAATCAAAAATATGTTTGGCCTAAGTATTGGCAGTGGAAAGTATATCCCTCAGCACATTTGGCAGTTTAGCAACGCCGTGGCAAACGGCTACTACCAGATTGCTCAGCCCATCAACGTCACAATCTCCGACGGCAGCCTCAACATCGGTGCTAAGGTGACTGGCGCTCCCGGCGGTGCATGGTTCTCGGTCGACCAGTTTAAGGTTGAATACCTCGGTCCCGACAGCAACGTAGGCGTTGAGGAAACTATCGCAACCCCCGAGCACGTAGCCGACGGCAAAATCTACAACCTTATGGGCGTGGAAGTGAAGGATATGAGCCAGCCAGGCCTCTATATCGTCAACGGCAAGAAAATCCTCAAGTAACCAAAACAGCCCAGGAAACAGCATTTCAAGTAATTTTTTAGCTTAAACGATAACCACTCACCGATATGCTCCTCAATACGAAATCTAAAGAAAACGCTTATTGAGGAGCATATCTTTTTCTGAATCTATTGACTAATACCGGGGGTTGAGCAACAGCGCAAAACAGCGTTCTTTACCGACAATCTACAAATCGGAGACTAAGCCCACTCCTACTACCTAATTTTTTAAAATTCAATGTATATTTCCCCTAAGATTATGAGAACAAGACATTACTTTCCGGCACTGCTTTCGTCGTTAGTGGCGATGCCGGCTGTTGCCCAGCAACAGGAAGCAGAGCGGCCTAACATCGTGGTGATTGTGGCCGACGACATGGGAACTAACGAGATTGGATGCTACGGCGGCAAGAACCTGACCACGCCAAACATCGACCGACTGGCCAGCGAGGGTATCCGCATGACCAACAACTATGCCTCCATGGCAATGAGCGTGCCTATTCGTGCCTCACTCTACACCGGACTTTATCCTGCCCGTAACGGCTCTTACCAGAACCACAAGGCGACCTACAGCAACGTGAAGAGCGCCGCTCACTATATGACCGACCTCGGCTATCGGGTGGGACGCACCGGCAAGAACCACCCGGCAGGACAGCAGGCCGTCTATCCATTCGAAGAAATCAGCGGATTTGAGGTGAATTGCGTGAAGTCGCATCCTGCCGTTTCAACTACCGACGGCATCAAGTCGTTCATTCAGCGTAATGCCGATGAGCCTTTCTGCCTATATGTGTGCAGCATCAATTCCCACATGCCGTGGGACGCCGGCGATGCCTCTGAGTTCAACCCCGCCAATGTGGTGCTTCCTCCCAACTGTGTCGATAACGCGCAGACTCGCAAGGAATTTTGCGACTACCTCGCCGAAATACGCCTGCTCGACAATGAAGTAGGCATGGTGTACGATGCCTTGGAAGAAACCGGACAACTCGACAACACGCTCGTTATTTTCCTGGCCGAACAAGGCCCGCAAATGCCTTACGGCAAATGGACCCTCTACCGCTATGGCACCAACAGTGCCTTCATCGCCCGCTATCCAAAGCAGATTCAGGCCGGCACGGTGTGCGACGCCATTGTGCAATATGAGGACATTCTGCCCACTTTGATTGACGTAGCCGGTGGCAATCCGGTCAATGGACTCGACGGCATGAGCTGCCTCGACGTTCTCCGTGGCAACAAGGCCGAACACCGACAGTGGGCCTACGGCATCCACAACAACAACCCCGAGGGTAATGCCTATCCCATTCGAAGCATTCAGGACAAGCGCTACAAGCTCATCGTCAACCTCACTCCCGAGGTGGACTATCACTGCAAATACGTCACCCAGCCGGGAAGCTCCATGTGGAAGTCTTGGCTCGAAACGGCAAAAACCAGTGCCGACGCTCAGCGACTGGTCAATGGCTACCTCACACGTCCGGCTCTTGAACTCTACGACTTGCAAGACGACCCATGGGAACTCAACAACCTGGCCGAACTCCCCGAGCATGCCGGACGCATAGCCACCATGCGCGAGGCTCTTGAGGCTTGGATGCAGCAACAGGGCGACCGCGGAACGCTCATGGACACTCAAAACCCCGAAGACCCTGCTCTGAAGACTCCTATTGCCATCAGCTCACTCGACGACATCGACCATCTGGTACGGGCCGACATGAACGGTAACTTCTATCTCACCTGCGACATCGAAATCCCCGAAGGAACCGAATGGATTCCTATCGGGGCCTCAAGCGCAACCGATGCCGACCCCGACCGCTTTCGTGGAATCTTTGACGGCTGCGGCCACAGCATAAAGGGACTGACCAACACCACCGGCACAGCCTTCAAGGGATTTTTTGGCCGTATGGACAATGGAACTGTGAAAAATCTCGACTTGGTGGGCGTGAACATTAAGGGTGCTGCTCCCACCGGCGGTGTAACCGGTGCCATGATTGGCGCAAGCACCATTCAAGGTGTGTCGGTCACAGGCTACATCGAGTCAACTACCGAAGCCGGTGGCCTTGTGGGACGCGTGGCACGCGACCCCAACCACACCGACTACAACCGCATCTACGACTGCTACGTCAATGCCACCGTGAAAGCCACGAGCCTGAGCACCAACCTGATTAACAATCCTTCGTGTGCAGGTGGAATTGTCGGACTTATCCACTCAAATGAGGGCACCAGTGTGGCAAAGCTCGACCTGCAACGAGTGTATTTCACCGGAAAGGCTTCGTCAGCTCAAATGAATAACAACGCGGGCAATGCCGCCGGCATCCTTGCTATCACGCAGGAAAACCACTCGGTGCGCATGAGCGAGGTGCTTTGCCTCGCCAACGAAATCACAGCCCACACTCCCAATTTCTTCTACAGCCGCCGTCTTTCCAACCCGGCCTATATCGAGCACTTGGATAAGCTATATGTGCGCGAGGAGCTGAAGCTCACCTATGTGGGCGACGGAGGAGTGGGCGTGAAAATTCCGGCAGGTAAGGTTGTCACAATCCCCGACGCTGATTTCCGCACAGCCGCTTTCTACCGCGAAAACCTCTCTTGGGACATGGACAAAGTGTGGATTATCACCGAAGGCGAATACCCCGTGTTGAGGCGCGGTGAGCAAGTGCCCACACACTTGCCTTACTACGCTGCCGATGCCCCCTACAAAATTACGGCATCGGCCGATGGCATTGGCATTAAACTTGCCGGTTGCTTCTCAGTGGATGTACACGACATGGCAGGCACATTGACTGAAAGGATGGATATGGCTCGCGACATGGCTTTCATTCCTGCAAGCAAGGGTGTGTATGTCGTAAGGGTTTCCGACGGGCTGAAACTCTATTCCGTCAAAGTGTTGGTGCGCTGATGCCTGAGGGTGTATCAAAATTCGGTTTGATACACCCACTTTATTTTTCTCCTGCACATTGCATTTTTGGTGAAGATAGAGTAATTTTGCACAAAAAAAGGATTCTATCGAATGACTGACAAGGATACAAGCGTGTTTCGACAGCCGGGATGGGTGGCCGTGTTTGCCCTCATCGCGGCTGTTGCATGGGGCTGGGCATATCCGCTCATCAAACTTGGCTTCGCCGAGTTTCACATCGCCACCCACATGACCGGCAGCAAGATGCTATTTGCCGGAATAAGGTTCTTTCTGTCGGGACTGATAATACTCACCATTTCGAGATGCACGCACAGGAGCTTTGCGGTGACTTCGCCCTCGGGCTGGGCTTTTGTGCTGGCCTTTGCCCTCGTCAACACCACTCTGCACTATGCTTTTTTCTATTTCGGACTTTCTCACAGCGAGGGTGCCAGGGCGGCAATTCTCAATTCGCTCAGCGTGTTCTCTGTGGTTATTCTTGCCTGCCTTTTCTTTAAGAGCGACAGGCTGACGCTGCCCAAAATCGTGGGGTGCGTCACCGGGTTTGCCGGCATCCTTGCCCTGAACCTGGGCGGCAATGTGGGAGGCTCTTTTTCGTGGCTCGGCGACGGACTGATTATCGCCAACGCGCTGTGCGGCGCATCGGCCTCGCTCATGACCAGGCGACTGAGCAAGATTGTGGACGTGACTGTGGGCACCGGCTACAGCCTCGCCATAGGTGGCTTGCTGCTGGTGCTGCCGGGCATGGCGATGGGTGGATCTCTGCCCGTGGTCACGGCAGCCGGAGTGACAATCCTCCTGTTGCTCACGGCAATAAGCACCATTGGGTTTGCTCTCTACAACAAGCTGCTCAGTTGCAACCCCATTGGTCGGGTGGCCATCTATAATTCCCTTATCCCTGTGGTGGGTGCCGTCACATCATGCCTGTGCCTCGGCGAACCGTTCTACTGGAAATATGTGCTGGCCGGCTCTCTCGCTGCCACCGGCATCTACATCATCAATCGCGACAAGCGGTGAACGGAGCGAAATTTCAACGAAACACCATGCTTTTTTGTGATAATTTGTAAGGATTGATGCGTTTTTTCGAGAAATTATTTGCAACTTACACTAATATGCTTTAACTTTGCCAGCGTTTTAGCAGTGATGGCTACTTGAGCTTTTCTGCTTTTACCACACTTTAATATATTATGAGCTTTATGAACGCATCTTCTATTTTTATTTCTATTATCCTATCGCTCGTGGCACTAATTGGTGTCGTGGTGGTGATTATTGGAAATTAATATGGAGGAATCGCACTGATTAAAGCGACAAGCATAATAAGAAAAAACATAAACAACGATACAAGACCTTTCCTCCACAATACATTCTGAGAGATGTAACGACGGAGGAAAGGTTTTTCTACAACAATCAATAAAGACAAAGAACTAATCATGAGTATTCCATTAAGAAGCGCAATAACGATGAATGGCCGGCGCATGGCCGGCGCCCGCGCCCTGTGGCGTGCCAACGGCATGAAACCCGAAATGATGGGAAAGCCGGTGATAGCAATCGTGAACTCGTTCACGCAGTTTGTGCCGGGACACACGCATCTGCATGAGATTGGCCAGTATGTGAAGCAGGAGATAGAGAAACTTGGCTGCTACGCGGCCGAGTTCAACACCATTGCCATCGACGACGGCATAGCCATGGGCCACGATGGAATGCTCTACTCGCTGCCCTCGCGCGACCTTATCGCCGACAGCGTGGAATACATGGTGAACGCACACCGCGCCGACGCGATGGTGTGCATTAGCAACTGCGACAAGATTACGCCGGGAATGCTCATGGCTGCAATGCGGCTCAACATTCCTGCCATTTTCGTGTCGGGCGGACCAATGGAGGCCGGACGGCTGGGCAGCCGCGCCCTCGACCTCATCGACGTGATGATCGACTCGGCCGACTCCTCGGTGGACGACGACACCGTGAGCAAGATTGAGGAATTTGGATGCCCCACTTGCGGCTCTTGCTCTGGAATGTTCACCGCCAACTCCATGAACTGCCTCAACGAAGCAATTGGCCTCGCCCTGCCGGGCAACGGCACCATTGTGGCCACACACACCAACCGAAAGCAGCTGTTCCGCCGCGCCGCAAAGAAGATTGTGGAGAATTGCCACGCCTACTACGACATGGAGGACACGAGCGTGCTGCCGCGCAGCATAGCCACACGCGAGGCGATGCTCAATGCCATGACCCTCGACATCGCCATGGGCGGCAGCACCAACACCGTGCTGCACCTGCTCGCAGTGGCCAATGAGGCGGGTGTGGATTTCACGATGAACGACATCGACGCACTGTCGCGCCGCACGCCTGTGCTCTGCAAGGTGTCGCCCAACTCGAAATACCACATTCAGGACGTGAACCGCGCCGGCGGAATAATGTCGATAATGGGAATACTCGCCAAGCAGGGACTGCTCCACACGTCGCTAAAGCGCGTGGATGGGCTGACACTTGCCGAGGCAATCGACAAATACGCGATTGAGGGAGCCAACTTCTCAGAGAAAGCCCGGGTGATGTGGAGCAGCGCGGCATGCGGCATTCGCACCACCAAGCTGGGCCCGCAAGCCACCTACTATCCCTCGCTCGACACCGACCGCGCCAACGGCTGCATACGCGACTTCGAGCACGCCTATGTGAAGGACGGCGGACTGGCCGTGCTCTATGGCAACATTGCCAAGGACGGATGCGTGGTGAAGACTGCCGGAGTGGACGAGAGCATTTTCCACTTCAAGGGCAAGGCAAAGGTGTTTGAGTCGCAGGACGACGCAGTGGAAGGAATCCTTGGCGGCAAGGTGGAGGCAGGCGACGTGGTGGTAATCACCTACGAAGGGCCAAAGGGCGGTCCCGGAATGCAGGAGATGCTCTATCCCACAAGCTACATCAAGTCGAAGCATCTGGGCAAAGCGTGCGCACTCATCACCGACGGTCGCTTCTCGGGCGGCACATCGGGACTCTCGATAGGACACATCTCGCCCGAGGCGGCGCGAGGCGGCAACATTGGCCTTGTGCGCGACGGCGACACAATCGAAATCGACATTCCCGGGCGCAGCATCAACGTGCTCATTGGCGATGAGGAGCTTGCGGCACGACGAGCCGAGGAAGAGGCTCGCGGCAAGGCTGCTTTCACACCCAAGCACCGCAACCGTGTGGTCTCCAAAGCGCTGCAAGCCTATGCCTCTATGGTGACATCGGCCGACAAGGGCGGCGTGCGCGAGTAACGATGACTCAAGCATCCTACCCACAACAAAGAAGATCTATTACAATCACAATTCACACTTTATATTCTTATGAGTAACCAGATTACAGGAGCTGAGGCTTTGGTGAGGTCGCTGATTGCCGAAGGCGTTGACACTATATTCGGTTATCCCGGAGGAGCGATAATCCCGGTTTACGACGTGCTCTACTACCACAGCAAGGAGCTGCGACACATTCTCGTGCGACACGAGCAGGGCGCCACTCACGCAGCCGAGGGCTACTCGCGCGTGTCGGGACGTCCCGGTGTGGTGCTGGTGACATCGGGCCCCGCTGCCACCAACGTGATTACCGGCCTTAGCGACGCACAGATGGACAGCACTCCCATGGTGGTTATCACAGGCCAGGTGGCAAGCGCATCGCTGGGGTCGGACGCATTTCAGGAAACCGACGTGATTGGCATCACCCAGCCTCTCACCAAGTGGAGCTACCAGATTCGCAGCGCGGCCGACATTCAGTGGGCTGTGTCGCGTGCATTCTACATTGCCACCACAGGCCGCCCCGGTCCGGTGGTGCTCGACTTTGCCAAGAACGCGCAGCTCGAGATGGTGGAGTGGACCGAATACAACAAGTGCAAATACATACGCAGCTACATCCCCTATCCCGAGGTGCAGGACGAAGAAATCGACGAGGCAGCAGAGATGATCAACAAGGCGCAGCGCCCGCTCATCCTCGCAGGCCACGGCATTGAGATTGCTCAGGCCGAGCCAGAGCTGCTCGAGCTTGCCGAGAAGGCCGATATCCCGGTGGCTTGCACGCTGCTCGGCAAGTCAACTATTCCCACAAGCCATCCGCTTAATGTGGGCATGCTTGGAATGCATGGCAATGTGGCAGCCAACATGGCCACCACCCGCGCCGATGTGGTGATAGCAATTGGAATGCGCTTCGACGACCGCGTCACGGGCGACACTCGCGCTTTCGTGCTACAGGCAAGGGTGATTCACATCGACATCGACAAAGCAGAGTTCGACAAAGTGATTGCCACCAATGCCACAATTCATGGCGATGCCAAGATGGTGCTGCAAAAGCTGCTGCCGAAAATAGTAGCGACAAAGCATCCCGAGTGGATTCAGAGCTTCGAGGCCGATGCCCGGCTTGAACTGGAAAAGGTTATCAACAAGGACCTCTACCCAACGTCGGGCCCCATGAATATGGGCGAGGTGGCTCACCGGGTGTCGAAAGCTACGGGCGACAAGGCCGTACTCGTGACCGATGTGGGACAGAACCAGATGTTCTCCTCGCGATATTTCTCTTTCACAATGCCACGCAGCATTATCACTTCGGGCGGACTTGGCACTATGGGCTTCGGGCTTCCCGCTGCTATCGGAGCTAAGTTTGGCGCTCCGCATCGCACTGTGTGCTTCTTCACCGGTGATGGCGGGCTGCAAATGACGGTGGAGGAGCTTGGAGTGATTCTCGAGCACCAGCTCGACGTGAAAATAATACTCCTCAACAACAACTTCCTGGGAATGGTGCGCCAGTGGCAAGAGCTGTTCCAGCACAGCCGTTATTCACAGACTCCCATGACCAACCCTGACTTCAAGCTGCTCGCCCGCGCCTATGGCATCCCGGCCGAGGACGTGGAAACTCGTGAGCAGCTCGACGGAGCCATTGAGCGAATGGTGACTCACAAGGGTGCATACCTGCTGAACGTGAACATCGACCCTATGTGCATGGTCTATCCCATGGTGCCTGCCGGTGCTAAAGTGGACAATATTCTGCTCAGCCGCGACGAGAAATATGTGGGTGGCGTGGTGATGAGTGTGTAGAGGGTATGTGGATTAATCACGAATTTTTCAACGACGAACGAATTACACAGATGGAAGATAAGAGACTTTACACAGTGGCAGTGTTCACAGAGAACCGCGTGGGTATATTGAACCAGATTTCTATCATCTTCACGCGGCGGAAACTCAATATCGAGACGCTCTCGGTGTCGCCTTCGTCGATTGAGGGTGTTCACAAGTTCACCATCACGGCCGTGAGCGACCTCACCACTATCGACAATCTGGTGAAACAGATTGAGAAGCGCATCGACGTGCTCCGCGCTTTCTATTACACCGACGATGAAATTGTGTATCAGGAGATTGCTCTATTCAAGGTGCCTACGGCAAAATTGCTCGTGGAGCCCAATCTCGAGGCAATTATCCGCAAATACAATGCCCGCATTCTCGAGATTACGCCCAAATACACCGTGCTCGAGAAGTCGGGGCACTCCGAGGAAACGCAGGCTCTCTTCGAGGAGCTAAAGCGCTTCGACATTCGCCAGTTTGTGCGCAGCGGCCGCGTTGCCGTCACCAAGTGCGACCGTGAATATGTCACCGAATTTCTTGAGAAGCGTAACCAGCGCAAGGAGGAGCTTGAGGAAGAATGGAAACACCTCTGACTACCGACTCTGCCTGCACTGAGGCATGGGCCGATGCCCTTGAGGCCTACTCCGAGGCATCGAAGGCCCCGCTCGACAGGCTGGTAAAGGAATACACTCACTCCTATTTCCTCACCGCCGGTGAGTGCGACCCGGAGTCGAGGCTGCCAATGCCTCTCATCGTGTCGAGGCTCATAGAAGTGGCCACAGAGCACGCCAACTCGTGGGGAGTGGGATATGCCAGGCTGAAACAGGACGGACAGGCATGGGTGCTGTCGCGCGTGTCGGTGGAGATGAAGCGTTATCCTCATGTCAACGAGGACTATGCCATCACCACTTGGGTCGAAAGCTACAACCGACACTTCTCCGAGCGCAACTTCAGCATCACCGATGGCCGAGGCGAAGAAATTGGCACAGCAAAGAGCATCTGGATGGTAATCGACACAAGGCAGCGGGTGCTTTGCGACATTTCCAAACTAAGCTACATAAGCCGCAACGTGAGCGACCGCCGAAGCCCCATGGGCCCCGTGCCGCGCTTGCAGCCGGTGACCGGAGGCCGATGCCTGCCCTACACTTTTGGCTACATCGACATCGACGCCAACCGCCACGTCAACAGCGTGAGCTATGTGAAGATTCTCATGAACCAGCTCCCGCTTGAGCACTACGATGCCCACGAGCTGCGCAGGCTCGACATTGCCTACATTAAAGAGTGCCTTTGCGGCTCCACTGTGGACATTCGTTTCGACGACCGCGACCCACTCGATATTAGTGCCGAAATCGTGTGTGGCGATGTGGCGCATTGCAGGGCACGACTCTGTTTCAGTGAGGAGTGAGGAGTTTATGGGATATTGTGGAGAGGGGATTGATGAGAATTAAATTTTTCGTAATATAACATTATTTATTTAGACTATTATGGCAGTAATGAATTTTGGCGGGGTCGAAGAGAACGTTGTCACCCGCGATGAGTTTACACTCGAGAAGGCAAGAGAAGTTTTGAAGAATGAAACTATAGCTGTGATTGGCTATGGCGTGCAGGGCCCGGGCCAAAGCATGAACCTCCGCGACAATGGCTTCAATGTGATTGTGGGCCAGCGCAAGGAAAGCAAGACGTGGGACAAGGCTGTGGCCGATGGATGGGTACCCGGTGAGACTCTTTTTGAGATTGAGGAGGCCGTGAAGCGTGCCACCATTGTGGAATATCTGCTCTCCGATGCCGCCCAGATTGCCGTGTGGCCAAAGATTAAGCCGCACCTGACGGCCGGCAAGGCTCTCTATTTCTCGCACGGATTTGGCATAACCTACAAGGAGCGCACCGGCATCGTTCCGCCTGCCGACATCGACGTGATTCTTGTTGCACCAAAGGGCTCGGGCACATCGCTCCGCACCATGTTCCTCCAGGGCCGCGGACTCAACTCGAGCTATGCCGTGTTCCAGGACGCCACCGGACGCGCCTTGGACCGCTGCATCGCGCTGGGAATCGGCGTCGGATCGGGCTACCTCTTCGAGACCACTTTCAAGCGCGAGGTGTACAGCGACCTCACCGGAGAGCGTGGCTCGCTCATGGGGGCAATCCAGGGACTTCTGCTCGCACAATATGAGGTGCTCCGCGAGAACGGACACACCCCATCGGAGGCCTTCAATGAGACCGTTGAGGAGCTTACTCAGTCGCTTATGCCTCTCTTTGCAGCCAAGGGTATGGACTGGATGTATGCCAACTGCTCGACAACCGCACAGCGTGGCGCACTCGACTGGATGGGTCCCTTCCACGATGCCATCAAGCCTGTGATGCAGAAGCTCTATGAGAGCGTGAAGAGTGGCAATGAGGCTCAGATTTCCATCGACACCAACAGCCAGCCCGACTACCGCGAGAAGCTCAACGAGGAGCTGCGCCAGCTCCGCGAGAGCGAGATGTGGCGCACCGGCGAGGTGGTTCGCAAACTTCGCCCCGAAAACAACTGATTTGAGCCGGCATCATGCTGCCCACATCACCGGCAGCTCATTCATCACCGGCATTTGCACAGACGGCCCTGTGGCACACCAGCGTGTGCGCAGGGCCGTCTCTTTCGCTGCGTCCTGCGCGTGCAATTGCCGGGTGTGCACCACAGTGCCACGGGCAGCCCTGAGCCATACGCCTGTCCCTCCTCCACCGCCCACTTGCATCAGGCGTGCGACGGCAAGGGTTGGTGAATATATGTGAAAGTGAGGCTTTTGTGTGCTAAATTTTGTAGTTTCTTTATCAAGTGATGTGAGATTTCGCGAATTTTCTGTATTTTTGCAATTTAATAATAGCGATTGTGTAACACAATAATCTTGATATAAACACTTTGTAACATTATGATGAATCAAGGAAGCTCATTTCTTGGACGCATTCCCGTGGTGACAAAGAATCTGCTCATAATCAATGTGCTTATGCTTTTAGCCTCTACGGTGTTTGCATCCAAGGGTATCGACCTTAACCAATGGCTCGGCCTTCACTACTGGCAGGGCTCAAAATTCAATGTGGCGCAGCTTATCACCTATATGTTTCTTCACGATGGCTTCACGCACCTGTTTTTCAATATGTTCTCGCTCTTCATGTTTGGAGAGTTGCTCGAGAGGGTCTTCGGCTCCAGGCGTTTCCTGTTCTACTACATCTCGTGTGGCATTGGAGCAGCAATTGTGCAGGAGCTGGTGTGGTGGCTCACCTGGGAGAACACCTTCGTGCTCGTGGATGCGCAAGGACTCGTAGCGATGCAAGGCGCCGAGGCAGTGGCCTACGGCGTGGAGCATGGCATGCTCGACGGCTTCTTCAACTCAATGATCACCATTGGCGCAAGTGGCGCGGTGTTTGGCATATTGCTGGCATTCGGAATGACGTTCCCCAACTTGCCACTCTACCTCATGTTCATTCCAATCCCCATCAAGGCCAAGTGGATGGTGCTGGGATATGGCGCGATAGAGCTGTTCTTCGGCATTAGCGGTTTCCAGGCCTCGGTGGCTCACTTTGCCCACCTTGGCGGAATGATATTTGGATTCTTGCTTCTGCTTTACTGGAAAAAGAAAGGAGTGATAGGTGGCGGGATTTATTGACAAAATGAAGCAAAGCTACCGCACCGCCACAGTGCCTGTGCGCTTCGTGATGGTGAATGTGGCGGTGTTTGCACTGGTAAGGATTGTGGCACTGGTGTGTCTGCTCTTCGCCGTCGATGCGACGCCGGCCGTGGAGCTGCTTGAGATGCCTTCCTCACCGGCTCGCTTCGCGCAACAGCCCTGGGGCATTTTGAGCTACATGTTCCTGCACTACGATGTGATGCACATTCTCTTCAACATGCTCTGGCTCTACTGGTTTGGGGCAATGTTTCACCAGCTCTTTGGCACGCGCCGCTTCGTGGGGCTCTATTTTCTTGGCGGAATTGGCGGTGCGCTGCTCTATGTGCTTGCATATAATGTGCTGCCTCTTTTCAGCGACACTGCCGGAATGCTGCTGGGAGCATCGGCTTCGGTGCTTGCCATTGTCACAGCCACCGCAGTGCGACAGCCCGACTACAAGATTGGCCTGCTGTTCTTCGGACAAATCTCACTAAAGTGGATTGCAATTGCAACGATATTCCTCGACGTGATAAGTATTGGCTCGAGCAATGCAGGAGGTCACATTGCCCATCTTGGCGGAGCTGTGGTGGGCGCACTGTTTGCCCTCGCCGACCGACGCGGCACCGACATCACTGCGTGGCTCAACAGCGCAATCGACTGGATTGTGAACCTCTCGCGCCGCGCTCCTCGCATGCGCATTGGCAACTTCCGCAAATGGCAATTCGGCCACTACAAGAAGCAAGAGCCGGCCACCGAGCAGCACCAAACCGCTCCTCGCACCACCATGCACCCGGCCGACGAGGCCGAGATGGACGAGATTCTGAAGAAAATAAAGCTCTCGGGCTACTCATCGCTCACTGCCAAGGAGAAGAAACGCCTCTTCGAAGTGAGCAAGCGATAGACAACTAATTTCACAGTTCCTTTTTTCCCTACACTGAAAGAAATAGTATTGGTAACAAAACGACGACATAGCATCCTGGGCTTCACGTTCACCCTCATCGCATCGGCCGTGAGCCTCGCGGTGGCGGCCGTGTATATGGCCTCGGCCTACGGCGGCAAGGCCGACCCGGCAGAGTCGGCCCGAATGGCTGTGCTGGGGCTGGGCTATCCCATCGCCCTCGGGGTGCTGACGGTGCTGCTGGTGGTGTGGCTGTGCCTGCGCAGGTGGACTGCGGCAGCAATTCTCACAGTGGCGCTTGTGGCCACCTGGGGGCAACTCACCACTTTCTCGCCTTTCAACATCCCGCTTGGAGCAAAGGAGGGTGAGAACACCTTCAAGGTGCTCACCTACAACGTGATGAACTTCACCGACAACACCGGCATCCAGCACACACCCAACCGCACAATTCGCTTCATCCTCGACTCCGATGCCGACTTGGTGTTCCTACAGGAAGCTGCGCAGACCACCGACTTCGACCAGGCCGAGTATGTGCGCGACGAAATCGACTCGATAAAGGCTCATTATCCCTACTATCACAATAGCCGCGGCGATGTGGTTCTGCTCTCCAAGTTCCCCATTCTCGATGTGGTGAGCAAGGTGTATGCCAAGGGACACCAGCGAGTGCTCGGATGGGACGTGCTGGCGCACGGCGACACAATTAGGGCCTATTGCTGCCACTTGGAGTCGATTCAGCTCACCGAGAGCGACAAGAACCTCTACCGCCAGCTCACCAACCTCAACAATATGAAAAGCAGCGACGACATTGAGGAAGTGCGAAGCACCATCATCACCAAGCTGGCTCGAGCCTACCGCGCCCGCTCCGAACAAGCCCGCCGGATACGCGAGCTTCTCAATAGCACACGTCACCAGGTAATCCTGTGCGGCGACTTCAACGACACTCCCGGCTCTTTTGCCTATCGTACCATCGCCGGCAGCGACCTGCGCGACGCATACGCCGAATGCGCACTGGGACCAACAATCACCTACCACTGCAACCGCTTCTACTTCCGCATCGACCACATCCTCTACCGTGGCAACTTCGATGCTGTGAACATTGAGCGCGGCTCGCTCAACTCAAGCGACCACTACCCGCTCCTCGCCACATTTAAGTGGAGGTGACAACGATGAAATAAATTAAAAATCAAAAAAAATAAAACAAACTACCAACAATGAAACACAAAGTATTAATCTCAACCGCAGCATGCGCCGTGCTGCTCACGGCAAGCTGCTCCAAGACAATGGACAACTCCGAAAACCCTTTCATGAAGGACTATACCACAGAGTATGAGATTCCTCCTTTCAGCGAAATCAAGTATGAGCACTACATTCCAGCCATCAAGGCAGGTATTGAGGAGCGCAACCAGGAAATCTGGGCAATAACCAGCAACCGAGCCATGCCCGACTTCGACAACACCATCCTTGCAATCGACAACAGCGGCAAGCTGCTCACAAAGGTGAGCTATGTGTTCTATGCCCTGAGCGAGAGCGACAACACTCCCGAGATGGAGAAAGTGTCGGAGGAGGCCATGCCGCTGCTCACTGCCGCACAAGATGAGTTCTCGATGAATGAGCAGCTCTTCGAGCGCATCAAGCAGGTGTACGACCGCAAGGCCGACCTCAACCTCACCACTGCTCAGGAGCGACTTCTCGACAAGTATTACAAGAACTTTGCCCGCAATGGCGCACTGCTCTCGCCTGCCGAAAAGGACACGCTCAAGAGCATCAACCAGCAGCTCGCCAACTATGAGCTTGCCTACAACTCCAACATACTCAAGGAGACCAACGAGAGCGAAATCCTCGTGGAGAATGAGGCCGACCTCGCCGGCATCCCTGCCGCCACTGTGGCCGAGGCCGCCGAGGAGGCCAAGCGCCGCGGCAAGGAGGGCAAGTGGGTGTTCACCGTGCACGCTCCAAGCCGCCTTGCAGTGCTCAGTTATGCCGACAACCGCGACCTGCGCCGCCGCATGTATGAGACCTACACGTCGCTCGCAAGCAACGACAACAAATACAACAACTCCGAGAACATCAACCGCATCCTCGAGCTCCGCGCCAAGAAGGCCAAGCTGCTCGGCTTTGAGTCGTTTGCCGCCTACCAGATGGACAATGTGATGGCAAAGACTGTGGAGAACGCCGAGAATCTCCTCTACCAGATATGGCGCCCGGCCGTTGCCAAGGTGAAGGAGGAAGTGGCCGACATGCAGGCCTACGTGAACAAGGAGGGCGGAAACTTCAAGATTGCACCCTGGGACTACTATTACTATGCCGAGAAGGTGAAGAAGGAGAAATTCGATCTCAGCGAGGACGATGTGCGCCCCTACTTCCAGCTCGAGAACGTGGTGCAAGGAATCTTCACCATGGCCAACCGCCTCTATGGCATCACTTTCACCGAGATGCCCGATGCCCCCAAGTATAACCCCGAAGTTAAGGTGTATGACGTGAAGGACGCCGAGGGCAACCATGTGGCAGTGTTCATGACCGACTATTTCCCGCGTGCCACCAAGCGTCAGGGCGCATGGATGAGCGAGTTTAAGGGTGAGTACAACTATGGCGGCGTGAGCGAGCGCCCAATCATCTACAATGTGGGCAACTTCACCAAGCCCACCAAGGACATGCCTTCGCTCCTCACTCTCGACGAGGTGGAAACGGCTTTCCATGAGTTTGGCCACGCCCTGCATGGCATGATGACAAAAGCTGAGTTCCGCGGACAGGCCGGCACCAACGTGGACCGCGACTTCGTGGAACTTCCTTCGCAGATCGACGAGCACTGGGCAATGGAGCCTGAGCTGCTCAAGACCTATGCCAAGCACTACAAGACCGGTGAGGTTATCCCCGATGAGCTTATCAAGAAGCTCGACGCATCGGCTAAGTTCAACCAGGGCTTCTCTGCCACCGAGCTGGTGGGTGCCGCTCTCCTCGACATCGAGTGGCACAAGCTCGACTACAAAGAGCCTGTGGATGTGAAGGCATTCGAGGCCGACGTGGCAAAGCGCCTTGGCAAGCCCGAAGAGGTGCAGTTCCGCTATCGCAGCCCCTACTTCAATCACATCTTCGTCAGCACTCAGTATTCT
>JAQXTJ010000182.1 GCA_029219425.1 Bacteroidales bacterium | reverse complement strand
GTGGGAGAGCAGCTCTATTCCGTTTCGTCGGTGTGCGACACATATTGCAGTTGCCACCCTCTGCTCACGATTATTGATTCCGGGCATAATGATGCCTGTGTTCGCTCCTTGTTGCTGATGTCGCACAATGATAGTATGCTGCCGTCAAGTGGGTGTGCCTTGGTGGGTTCTGGCAGCCTGATGGGCTGTCATGCCGCGTCGCTCTTTGCCGATGCCTATGCCAAGGGAAGCCAAGGCTTCGACCCCGGCGACGCGCTGCAAGCCTGCCGCGCTGCTGCTGAGTGTGCCGAGACGTCGCCGTCAGGCGAAAATCCGGTGCAAATTCCTCCCATCGCGTCGCGTGCAAAATACTGGAAGGAGAAGGTGGGCTATGTGCCCTGCGACAAGGACAGTGATGCCGTGGCAAAGGCTCTCGCTTTTGCCTACGACGACTGGTGCATAGCACGGCTTGCCGATGCTGCCGGCGACGAAGCCACTCGCGACCGCTACCGTGCATTTGCAGGAGGCTATCGGGTGTATTTCGACCCTGCCACGCGCTTTATGCGCGGAATCGACAGCAAGGGATGCTGGCGTGAGCCTTTCAGCCCATTGGCATCGGGCAGTGGCAGCCATGACTATTATGGTGGCTCGGCATGGCAATGGACCTGGATGGTTCCGCACGATGTGGAGGGCCTAATCGGCCTTATGGGTGGACGCGATTCTATGGCCGAGAAGCTCGATTCGCTCTTTTCTATTCCAGGACAATACTCTCATGCCTCAGTGCATTGCCACCATATCACACACTTATATAATTATGTGGGCCGCAGTTACCGCACTCAGGAGCTTGTTGACAGTGTACTGCGCAACTGCTATGCCAATGCCCCCGATGGGCTGAGTGGCAGCGACAGGAGCGGATGCCAGTCGGCATGGTACGTGCTCAATGCTTTGGGATTCTATCAGGTATGTCCCGGCCAACCTGTTTACAGCGTGAGTCGCCCGCTTGTCGATAGGGCAGTTATTCACCTTGCCGGTGGCAGGAAATTTGTGATAGAAGTGCGCAACAACAGCCCACGCAACCGATATGTTGGCCGCATTGCCCTCAATGGAAAGTTGCTCACCGAGCCATTTTTCGACCACAGTGCAATAGTGCATGGTGGTAAGCTCGAAATCGACATGTGCGACACTGCTGTGAAAAACTGACAAATTTTAGATAAAATTGTATTTGTAGAATAGGAGAGTTTTTGCTAACTTTGGCCTCATATTAGCCATAATGCAATGGCCGAGTGAATTTGCTTAAAAATCAAGCGTTTAACATAAACTCCCAAAACTAATAAAACACTACAATGGTAAAATTCTCTGAAAAAATTGGCTATGCCCTTGGTGATGCCGCTGCCGGTGGCATCACATGGAAGGTGATGTCGATTGCATTCCCTTTGTTTTTCACTAATATTTTTGGTTTGTCGGTGGCCGACACTGCCACGCTTATGCTGCTGGCGCGAATGTTCGATGTGGTGACCGACCCTCTCATGGGCAGCCTTGCCGACCGCACTCAGTCGCGCTGGGGCACCTACCGCCCGTGGCTCATATTCGGAGCTGTGCCTCTGGGTCTCGTGTTTGCGCTGCTGCTCTACACTCCAGAGTTGGGACCTGTGGGCAAGCGCATCTATGCCTATACGCTCTATCTCCTCATGATGGCTGTCTATACGGCGGTGAATGTGCCCTATGGCTCATTGCTTGGCGTGATGACCGCCGACGACAATGAGAAAAACCAGTTTTCATCGTATCGCATGGTGGGTGCCTATGCTATGGGTTTCATCACGCTGCTCTCCTTTCCCTATTTGCAGAAGATGGTGGGAGGCTCTGAGGCTCACCAGTATGCGGTGCTTGGCGCTGCCCTTGGTGGCGTTGCGGCGCTGATGACCCTTGCGTGTGGACTAATGACCAAGGAGCGGCTAAAGCCGGTGCGTGCCGAGAAGTTCTCGCTGCGTCCTTTTGCCGACCTTGTGAAGAACAAGCCTTGGATTTATCTCACGCTAATTGGTATTTGCAGCAACTTCTTTAATGGTTTCCGCTATGCGGTGGCAGGCTACATGCTCACCTATTGTCTTGGTGGAGAGGTCACGGTGAGTGGGCTAATCATCAATTACACCGTGTTCATGACTTTTGGTGAGGTGACATGTATGATTTTCGGAGGTCTCTCGCCCAAGTTCACGCAGATTGTTGGCTCAAAGAAGAAGGCATTCATTTGGTCGGCGGTGATTTGTGCCGTCACCTCCGTGGGATATTTCTTTATTCCTATGGATCCGGCCTATATCTGGCTGATGGTGGCAATGGTGATTCTCACTTCGGTGGGAATCGGCTTCTATTCGCCCTTGCTGTGGTCGATGTATGCCGATGTGGCCGACTACGCCACAGAGAAGAATGGAACATCGTCAACCGGACTGATTTTCTCGTCGGGAACCATGTCGCAGAAGTTTGGCTCGGCTATATCGGGTGCTCTGGTGGCGTTGCTGCTTGGTATGGCAGGCTTCATCTCAGGGACAAACGCCGATGGACAGACGGTGGTGACTATCGCTGCCGAGAATATGGACTCGGTGAAGAATATGATATGGATGCTTTTCTCCATTTTCCCGGCCATTATTGCCTTGCTCATGATATTGCTTGTGGTGAAATATCCCATTAAGAAATAAGTGACGATAATTTTTTGTGAGGCAATGTTGTGTGATTCGAAATGAAATTTGTAACTTTGTGTAGAAAATAATATAGACTGCGTCATGGCAATGGCAATCGGGACGCCGTGTTGCGTTGGCCAGTGATGTGTGCTATCTTTGCAAAGTCAAAAAAAAATGAACTAACCAAAACAAACAACTAAGAACGCCCTATTTATTATGGAGAACAAGATTAATATGCCTTGGGAGGAGCGTCCCGAAGGCTGCCGCGAAGTGATGTGGCGCTATTCGAAGAACCCCGTTATCGACCGCTATGCAATCCCCACGTCGAACAGCGTGTTCAACAGTGCCATTGTGCCATTTGGCGATGGCTATGCAGGAGTGTTCCGCTGCGACAACCGCTCGGTGCAGATGAATATCTTTGCCGGCTTCAGCAAGGACGGTATCAACTGGGACATAGAGCACGAGCCAATCGTGTGGAAGGCCGGTAACACCGAGATGATAGAGTCGGAGTATAAGTACGACCCACGTGTGGCGTGGATTGAGGATCGCTTCTGGATTACCTGGTGCAACGGCTACTATGGCCCCACCATTGGCATTGGCTACACCTTCGACTTCAAGGAGTTTTTCCAGTGCGAGAACGCTTTCCTGCCCTTCAACCGCAATGGCGTGCTTTTCCCCGAGAAGATTAATGGCAAGTTTGCCATGCTCAGCCGCCCCAGCGACAGCGGCCACACTCCCTTTGGCGACATCTACATAAGCTATAGCCCCGATATGAAATACTGGGGTGAGCACCGCCATGTGATGGGTCCCACGCCATTCCCTGTGAGTGCATGGCAGTGCACCAAGATTGGTGCAGGCTCGGTGCCTTTTCTCACAAAGGAGGGCTGGCTCATGTTCTACCACGGCGTGATTACCACCTGCAATGGTTTCCGCTATTCCATGGGCTCGGCAATTCTCGATAAGGACGACCCCTCGAGCGTGCTCTATCGCACTCAGCCCTACTTGCTGGCTCCTGCCGCTCCCTACGAGCTTGCCGGCGACGTGCCAAATGTGGTGTTCCCCTGCTCGGCTCTCAATGATGGCGAGCGCGTGGCAGTGTATTATGGTGCAGCCGACACTGTGGTGGGGCTTGCTTTTGGCTATATTGATGAGATTATCGAATTTACAAAAAATAATAGCACTATATGACAACATTCCCAATTCTGAAATTTGAGCCCCTCTTCAAGAGCGTGATTTGGGGCGGAAAGCGCATTGCTGAGTTCAAGGGCTTGCCTTCTCAGGGCGACACTATCGGCGAGAGCTGGGAGCTCTCATGTGTGCCCGGCAATGAGTCGGTTGTGGCCGAGGGCGAATACAAGGGTCGCAACCTCAAGGAGCTTCTCTTGGAGTTCCCCACCGAGATTATGGGCGAGAAGCTGCTTGCGCGATATGAAAAGGGCGAGTTCCCGTTGCTCATAAAGCTCATCGACTCGGCCGACGACCTCTCTGTGCAGGTTCACCCCGACGACGAGCTCGCAGCCAAGCGTCACAACTGTCCGGGTAAGACAGAGATGTGGATTAGCGTGGCTCCAGCTGCCGATGCCTATCTATATGCCGGCCTGAAGCACGCCATCACACCCGATGAGTATCGCACACGCATAGCCGACAACACCATAATCGACTGCCTCTGCAAGTATTTTCCAAAGGCAGGCGATGTGTTCTTCCTCCCGGCAGGACGCGTGCACAGCATCGGCAAGGGCAATTTCGTGCTCGAGATTCAGGAAACAAGCGACATCACCTACCGCATCTACGACTACGACCGCCGCGACGCTAAGGGCAACCCACGCCAGCTCCATGTGGAGGAGTCGATTGATGCAGTGAATTTCAATGATACTGCCGACTCTGCCCCCACCACTATCCCCGAGGGCAAGAACACCGAGAGCACCATCGCCGACTGTCACCACTTCACCACAACAGCTGTTGATGTGGATGGAGAGTTTGGCCTTGCGCTCAGCGAGCGCAAGTCGTTCACCGTGATTGCCTCAATCAGCGGCGATGCCGAGGTGGTTGACCCTGAAGGTCGTGTTACGGCCCTGAAGCAAGGAACTACAGCCCTTATTCCTGCCTCAATGCCTGCTGTCACCCTCCGCGGCACAGCACGCATCATCACCACATTTGTGAAATAACCCATAACCATTCCACAAAATACAACAAATGCGACACACCGCTTGGAAATTGTGGTGTGTCGCAATATTTTTGCCTCGATTATTAGTTGAATAGCTTTGCTATCAGGGTGAACATTTGCGTTACGCTCTCCTTGTCGGGCACGGGGATATTGATTGATGCCTTTCCGGTGTCGGGGTCGGTTTTCACTATGGTATCTACAAGTGCCTTTGTCGCTTCAGGCGATTTTAGCGTCTGTGCCAGCCCACTCAGGAATGAAACTCCTTGTGCCACCAGTTCGCCGGGCTCGGCGGGAGTGCTGCGCCGTGGCGTTGGGGCTTTCTGTGGCTCGCCGGGAGCTTCTTCTTCATGCAATTCAGCCTCCGAATGTTCGTCATCAGCAGCTTCTTCCTCCTCATTATCTACATTGTCATAGCAATCATCGTTGTCATCATCATAGAAGTCGTTGTCATCGTAGAAGTCGTCATAGAAATCGTCGCTGTCGTAATAGTCATCATCGAAGTCATCGTTGTAGTATGGATCTTTCTCCTCAG
>JAQXTJ010000181.1 GCA_029219425.1 Bacteroidales bacterium | reverse complement strand
AAGTTGCTTGGACTACTACACGTTTAGTCACGCTTTGAAAACAAATTAAACCGCCGTATGCCGAACGGCACGTACGGTGGTGTGAGAGGAAAGGAAACGAAAGCAGGTCAGAAAGCTTTCGTTTCCCGACCTACTCGATTTGCCTTTGGAGGCAGGGAGGGCATTGAGAAACCCAAAAAAACGCTGCTGTGAGCGTTTTTTCGGCGCAATGAGCCGAAAATGTCGGGGATTATGTGTAATTTTGCATTATGGGACGAATTTTGGCAATCGACTTCGGGCGAAAGCGCAGCGGAATAGCTGTGACCGACCCTATGCAGATTGTGGCCAACGGGCTCACCACCGTGGCCACGCACACGCTCATCGACTATCTGCAAGCCTACACGCAGCGTGAGCAGGTGGAGAAAATTGTGGTTGGGCTGCCACGTCAGCTCAATGGAGAGCCATCGGAGAGCATGAAGTGGCTCGAGCCGTTTCTCAACCGCCTGCGCAAAGTGATGCCTGCGATGCCAGTGGTGATGTTCGACGAGCGATTCACCTCCACGCTTGCCCACCGTGCCATGCTCGATGGCGGCATGAAGAAGCACGACCGTCGCAACAAGGAGGTGGTCGATGCCATTGCCGCCGCGATAATCCTCAATGATTATCTTGCGAGCAACGCCCGGGGCGGCCTGTAGCATCCACGCAGCTAATGGCGTGAAAGGTGCGGGACAATCAAGAAAAAGAAAAAGGAAAACTACGATTTTTATTCTGATGATACTACCAATTTATCTTTATGGCCAGCCGGTGCTTCGCCGTGTGGCCGATACCGTGACCCCCGAATATGAGGGGCTTGGCGAACTTATTGAGAACATGAAGGCCACGATGTATGCCTCCGAGGGCATTGGCATTGCCGCACCGCAGGTGGGAGTGAGTGCCAAGATTGTGTATATCGACGCCTCGGCCCTCAAGGACACTTTTCCCGAGCTTGCAGAGTCGGAATATGTGCTCATCAATCCCGAGATTACCGTGCTCGATGATGGCAAGCGTCTCTCGCGCGACGAGGGCTGCCTGAGCCTGCCGGGAATCTATGAGGGCGTGACGCGCACCGAGAAGATTCGCATAAAGTGGCAGGACGAGAACTTTGTGGAGCACGATGAGGTGATTGAGGGCTATCTCGCCCGCGTGATGCAGCACGAGTGCGACCACCTCGACGGCAAGGTGTTCATCGACCACCTTTCGCCCATTCGCAAGCAGCTCATAAAGAGCAAGCTCAACAACATCGTCCGCGGCAAGGTGCACTGCGACTACCGCACCAGGGGCGCAGAGGCTAAAGGCAAGCGATAAGCGGCAAGAAGGCAGAATAAGCTCAAGCAGCTACAAGAAAACAACAAGAACAAACAGAACTACAATAACTATGGCTGACGACAAGAAAGTGATTTTCTCGATGGTGGGTGTGAGCAAAATCTATCCACCGCAGAAACAAGTGCTGAAGGATATTTATCTTTCTTTCTTCTACGGTGCCAAAATTGGCATCATCGGTCTCAACGGCGCAGGTAAGTCCACGCTCCTGAAGATTATCGCCGGCATTGAGAAGCAATATCAGGGCGAAGTGGTGTTCTCGCCCGGCTACTCGGTGGGGTATCTAGAGCAGGAGCCTAAGCTCGACCCCGAGAAGACCGTGAAGGAGGTGGTGCAGGAGGGAATGCAGCATGTGCTCGACCTCATCGCCGAGTTCGACAAGGTGAACGAGAGCTTCGGCGACCCCGATGTGCTCAACGACCCCGACAAGATGGACAAGCTCATCGCCCGCCAGGCCGAGCTTCAGGACAAGCTCGATGCCTGCGACGCATGGAATATCGACAACAAATTGGAGCGCGCAATGGACGCTCTGCGCTGTCCGCCCGAGGACCAGAAGATTGCAACCCTGTCGGGTGGTGAGCGCCGCCGCGTGGCCCTGTGCCGCCTCCTGCTCCAGCAGCCCGATATCCTCCTCCTCGATGAGCCTACCAACCACCTCGATGCCGAGTCGATCGACTGGCTCGAGCAGCACCTCCAGCAATATGCCGGCACGGTGATTGCAATCACCCACGACCGCTACTTCCTCGACCATGTGGCTGGATGGATTCTTGAGCTCGACCGCGGCGAGGGCATCCCATGGAAGGGCAACTACTCTTCGTGGCTCGACCAGAAGACAAAGCGCATGGCGCAGGAGGAGAAGCAGGCAAGCAAGCGCCGCAAGACCCTGGAGCGCGAGCTGGAGTGGGTGAGAATGGCTCCCAAGGCACGCCACGCCAAGGGCAAGGCACGCCTCTCGAGCTACGACCGTCTCCTCAATGAAGACCAGAAGGAGCGCGAGGAGAAGCTCGAAATCTTCATCCCCAATTGCCCGCGCCTGGGCAACAAGGTGATTGAGGCCGAGCATGTGCAGAAGGCCTACGGCGAAAAGCTGCTTTTCGGCGACCTCAACTTCATGCTCCCGCCCAACGGCATTGTGGGCGTAATCGGTCCGAATGGCGCAGGAAAGACCACGCTCTTCCGCCTCATCATGGGCTTGGAGAAAGCCGACAAGGGCACATTTGCCATCGGTGAAACCGTGAAGATTGCCTACGTGGATCAGACGCACAAGGACCTCCACCCCGAGAGCACCGTCTATCAGGTGATTTCGCAGGGCGTGGAGTCGTTCCGCATGGGAGGCCGCGACATGAACGCACGCGCCTACCTCTCGAAGTTCAATTTCACCGGCGCCGACCAGGAGAAGAAAATCGCCATGCTCTCGGGTGGTGAGCGCAACCGCCTCCACCTCGCCATGGCCCTGAAGGAAGAGGGCAACGTGCTGCTCCTCGATGAGCCTACCAACGACATCGACGTCAACACCCTCCGCGCTCTCGAAGAGGGACTGGAGAACTTTGCCGGCTGTGCCGTGGTGGTTTCGCACGACCGCTGGTTCCTCGACCGAATCTGCACCCACATTCTCGCCTTCGAGGGCGACAGCCAGGTGTTCTACTTCGAGGGAACTTACTCGGAGTATGAGGAAAACAAGCGTGCCCGCATGGGCGACGTGGAGCCTCACCGCATTCGCTACCGCAAGCTCATGGAATGATTCACCGCCACTTGCACCACAATAGCTACTTTGTCCGTCGGCCGGCCAAGGTAGCTATTGTGGCTATAATGGCCACAGCGAAAAGAAAAAAAGAAGCAGATTGTCGTCGCGACAACCTGCACGTCAATAATTCAAAAAAATCATTCTTATGAAACCATAGCGCAAAGATAATGATTATTCATTTGCCGCTATGATTATTTAGCGAAATTTTTATTGTTGCAAAATCTTCAAGCTGCTCACTATGACAGGCGACCTGAAAATACTTATCGTCGATGACGACGCGGCACACTGCGAGAGGCTCTCGGCCCGCTTGCACCAAGAGGGATTCATGGTGTCGGTGGTTCACAGCACCACCGATGCCATTGCCTCGTGCGACCTCCCCTCGTTTGCCCTTTTTATCCTCGAGGTGGCCATGCCCAAGATAAGCGGGTTCGACTTCGCACGCCGCCTCAAGAACAATGCCGCCACCGAGTATGTGCCCGTTATCTTCTGCACTGCCATAGGCGATGAGCCGGCTTGTGTGATGGGCCTTAACATCGGTGCCGACGACTATATAATCAAGCCCTACCGTGAGGATGAGATGGTGGCGCGTGTGCGCAGCGTGCTGCGCCGCTCGGCGATGCTGCGGAAGCGCACCCACGACATTTCCGAGGGCGCCTATATCCCCGACATCGTGTTCCGCGAGCTGCGCCTCGACGTGAACAACCGCTTCGCCTATCTTCGTGGCACACCGTTGAGCCTCACCCGCACCGAGTATGCCCTGCTGCACCTCTTCGTGTCGCACCGCAACCGCATCTTCTCGCGCCACGACATCGTGACCCGTGTGTGGGGTAATGGCTACAGCGTCACCCCGCGCGCCGTCGATACCACTCTCACACGCCTGCGCCACAAGCTCGGCGACTACAGCCGCTTCATCTACACCCACAAATCCTGCGGCTATGGTATGCTCGACGACGACCACACCCCCGGCTAATACTTGCCCTGCTTTGAGGCGATGCTGCGATTAAGCGTGAATTTATTTGATTTTTCCTGAAAAAATCCTAACTTTGTGGTGGAAAATCGTGATTTATCCACTTACAAGTCGCTCAGTATGGCCGTTTTGTCGTTCTCGCCCATTGCTGGGTTCAGGCTTCCCCTGGTGCCGGTGCAACGACCACATGCTGCGCGCGCAATGTGTAATGATGCTTAAATCTATAAAACGACAATGATGATGATGAAGAGATATTATTTTACAGCAATTGCATCACTTGCGGCAATATGCCTTGCATCGAGTGCCATGGCTCAGCGTGCAATGACAATTCCCGCATCACTTCACCCTGGCGACAGTGTGGCAATCATAAGCCCTGCCTCGCGTCCCGATTCTGCCGATGTGGAAGCTGCCTGCAAGGCCATAGAGGGCTGGGGATTTGTGCCCGTCAAGGGGCGGTATGCCACTGCCGCGCACGGCACTTTTGCCGGCACCATAGAGCAGCGGCTTAGCGACCTGCGCTGGGCATTCGAGTCGCCCGGGATAAAGGCCATTATTTGTGGCCGGGGAGGATATGGATGCGTGCAGCTCCTGTGTGAGCTGCCCGATGGATATTTTGCGCGTTATCCCAAGTGGCTTGCAGGCTATAGCGACATCTCGGCCCTGCATGCCGCGCTTACCACCCAGGGCGTTATGAGCATACACTCCCACATGTGTGCCCCAATAGGGCGAAATGGCGGAACCGATTCACTGAGCCTCATGCTGCGGTCCATTCTCGAGGGACGCTATCCACGCTATGAGGTGCCACCACACCGCTTCAATCACTGTGGCACTGCATCGGGCATTCTTGTAGGCGGAAATCTTGCCGTGCTCAACGACATTGCAGGCTCGCGCTACGACATCTCGCGCATCGATGGCGCAATCCTCTTCCTCGAAGACGTGAACGAGAGCCTCGAGGCACTCAACCGTGCGCTCTACCGCCTCAAGTGTGCCGGAGTGCTCAGTCGCCTGCGCGGCATCATTCTCGGCAGGTTCACCAATGCAAGGCTCAATCTGGAGTTCGATAGCCCCGAGTCGATGATGGCCGAGATTCTGAGCGGCTGCAACATCCCTGTGTGCTTCAATTTCCCTGTGGGACATGTGGAGGAGAATGTGCCGCTCATCGAGGGTGCGCCTGTCACTCTTGCCATCACACCATCAGGCACCACACTCAGCTACCACATCAGGTAATCCGGGCTATTCGTCCTTGGCGGTCGTGAGGGTGTTGCGGGCGATGTAGTCGCTGAAGTCGTTCTTGTAGCTGTCCGATATGGGGATATACTGCTTGCCAAAGACGATGCGGTTGCGCTCTATGACCTTGATTTTCGACGTCTGCACGATGAAAGAGCGGTGCACGCGCATGAATTGTCCTGCCGGCAGCCCGGCTTCCATGGTGCGGAGGCTCATGAGCGACATCACCGTGCTGCCATCGGCAAGATAGATGCGCACATAGTCCTTCAGCCCCTCGATGTAGAGTATGTCGTCAACGGGGATTTGCAGCAGCTTGTATTCGCTTTTCACGATAATATACTTCTTGTCGGCGGTGACGCTGGTGGCGCTTTCCACCAGCTTGAACCACTGCAGGGCCTTGTTGGCGGCCTCGACAAACTCGGTGTAGCTCACCGGCTTCAGCAGATAGTCGAGGGCATTGGCGCGGAAGCCCTCCACGGCATATTGTGCAAAGGCGGTGATAAACACAATGCGGCAGCGCGGCGGCACCACACGGGCAAACTCAATGCCGTTGAGCTCATCCATCTGTATGTCGAGGAAGAGCAGGTCGATGTCGTTGCCTATGATTGTGCGCACAGCCAGCGATGCCGACGGGAAGGCATCCACAAGCTCCAGGAATGGCGTTTTCTCAACGTAACTTTTTATCAGCTCGAGAGCCAGCGGCTCATCGTCGATAATGCAGCATCTTAATTTCCTCATAGTTTTTCGGAGTGAGTGGGTTGATAATTAATGGGTTGAAGTGCTATTGAGAGGTCGGCCACATACTTGCCGTCGCGCATCTCGGTGGACAGCTCATGGCGGCCTGGATAGAGAATGGTGAGCTGGCGGCGCAGGTTGGCGATGCCTATTCCTCCCCCGCTCTTGTCGGCCTCGGGCTTGCGGTGGGTGCAGGAGTTCTCCACATGGCAGTGCACCGAGCCATTGGTCACGCCTATGGAAATAAAGATCGACGATGGCTCGCTGGCACTCACGCCGTGCTTGAAGGCGTTCTCCACGAGCGACACAAACATGAGCGGGGCTATCTTCAGCCCGCATCCGTCGTTCTCGTTGATGTTCACCGTGAGCGTCACTGCAGGGGTGAGGCGCAGGCGCATCAGGGCGATGTAGTTCTTCACGAAGAGCAGGTCGCGCTCCAGCGGCACCTCGCGCTGCTCGTTGTCGTAGAGCACATAGCGCAGCAGCTGGCTCAGCTCGTGCACTGCGCGCTGTGCCTTGTCGGTGCTTATGCCGATGAGGGCGTAGATGTTGTTGAGGGTGTTGAAGAGGAAGTGAGGGTTGAGCTGGTTCTTGAGGTTCTTCAGCTCGGCCTCCCTTTTCTCGGCCTCGATTTGCTTCTCGAGCACGCGCCACCCCATCCACTTCTCGCTGAGCTTCAGCGCCACGCTGAGGCAGGCCGAGAGCACCACCATGAGGCAGTCGCGCACGATGAAGCCGCCCAGCTTGTTGTGGAGGTGTGCTTCGTGCATAATTCTATTGCCCATCCTCATCTCGGGGGGAACCGGGAAGAAGAAGTCGTGAAGCACCGACATAAGCACGCCGAAGAGTGCCACCAGAGCCACATTCACGCCCACGAAGGCCCAGGTGCGCTGGCGGAAGAGCAGCCTCTCGATGAGCAGGGCATAGTTGAGGTAGAAAATTGCCACATACACCAGCGTGTGCAGGTAGGCAATGCGCGGCACGCCGCGGCCCCAGCTCATTATCACCTCGGGCAGCACAAAGATTATCGCCAGCACTATGATGTGGGTGGCTATGCGCAGCAGCCGGGTGCGCGGCTCGGGGCTGCCAAGGGGCAGTGTTTCGTTGTTATTCATATCGCAGGGCTTCAATGGGGTCGAGATTGCTTGCTTTCTTTGCGGGGTACCAGCCGAAGAACACTCCGGTGACGGTGCACACCACGAACGACAAAATTACGGAAAAAATCTGAATTTGCACCGGCCAGTGAAACAAAACATTCACTATCCACGCGCTTCCGCAACCAAGAATCACGCCGATGAGGCCTCCGGTGATGCTTATTATTATCGACTCGATGAGAAACTGCGTGAGGATGTCGATGCCGCGGGCGCCGATGCTCATGCGCAGGCCTATCTCGCGTGTGCGCTCTGTGACCGACACATACATGATGTTCATGATGCCAATGCCGCCCACCAGCAGCGATATGCCTGCCACACAGGCGAGCAGCAGCGTCATCATGTCGCTGGTGGAACTCATCATGGAGCTTAGTTCCTGCTGTGAGCGTATGTTGAAGTCGTCGTCGTCGCCGGCCTTGAGCTTGTGGTTCTTGCGCAGAATCTCGCTTATTTCGTCGATTGCCAGCTCGGTCTGCTCCTCGCTCACAGCCGAGGCAAAGAGCATCTGCAAGTAGTCGATGGCAAGCACGCGCTTCATGATGGTGGTGTAGGGCGCAAGCACCACATCGTCCTGGTCCTGTCCCATGCTGTTGTAGCCCTTCGACTTCAGTATGCCCACCACCTTGAAGGGTATCTTGTTGAATCTTATCACTTTGCCAATGGGGCTTTCGCCGCTGGGGAAAAGCTCATCGGCCACCGTCTTGCCTATGATGCACACCTTGGCGGCACCCTGAATGTCGCGCTCGGTGAACATGCTCCCCTGCTCCACGGTGAGCTTGCGGATGTAGAGGTAGTCGATGGCCACGCCACTCACCTTCGAGGGATAGTTGTTGTTGCCATTGATAAACTGGCCCTGGCTGCTCACCTCGGGCGAGATGCCCTGCACATAGGTGAGACCCTCGCGCAGCGACTCATAGTCGGCCGGCTTCAGCTTCTGCATGTCGTCGGAACTCTGGCGCACGCCGCCGCGCATGTCGGTTCCGGGCATAATCATAATCATGTTAGAGCCCATCTCGGCTATATTGGCCTTAATGCTCTCCTTCGAGCCTTGGCCAATGGCAAGCATGGTAATCACCGAGCCTACACCGATGATGATGCCCAGCATGGTGAGGAAGCACCGCATCTTGTTGTTGCCCAGGGCCTTCAGGGCTATCTTGAACAGGTTGAATAGATTCATCTCGTTGTCGTGTTGTTACTGTCAAATATCTAATATCTGCTATCTAAAATCAGTCTTTTTCCACCGGCAGAGAGTCGAGCACCTCCTTAGCCGAGCGGATATTGGTGTTGCGCTCATCCGAGATTACCTTGCCGTCGCGCAGCACAATGTTGCGGCTGCTAAAGTCGGCCAGCTCAGGGTTGTGGGTCACAAAGATTATGGTGCGTCCGCGGCGGTGAAGCTCCTGAAACAGCACGAGAATACTGTAGGAGGTGCGGGTGTCGAGGTTGCCGGTAGCCTCGTCGGCGAGGATAATCACCGGGTCGTTGACCAAGGCGCGGGCAATGGCCACGCGCTGCTGCTGTCCGCCCGACATCTGGTTCGACTTGTGCATCTTGCGGTCGTGCAGCCCCACATGGTCGAGGGCTGTGGAGGCACGCTCGTGGCGCTCGGTGGCGCTCACCGCGCTGTTGTAGAGCAGAGGCAGCTCCACATTCTCGAGCGCGGTGGTCTTGGGCAGTAGGTTGTAGTTCTGGAACACAAAGCCTATCTTGCGGTTGCGCAGGCGGGCGCGGTCGTTCTTGCCCATGGTGCGCACTGCCACGCCATCGAGGTAGTATTCGCCCGAGGTAGGCGTGTCGAGGCAGCCGAGCAAGTTGAGCAGCGTGGATTTGCCCGAGCCCGAGGTGCCCATGATTGTGACAAACTCACCCTCATAGATGGTGAACGACACCCCTCGCAGCGCATGCACATCCTCGCCTCCCACCTTGAAGTATCGGCGAATGTTTTCGAGCCTGATTATTTCTTTCATTTTGCTTGCTATTTCATAAAATCAATTTGCATTGACGATTACCCTCAAAAAGAACTCCTAACTCCTCACTGATAGAACTATTTCTTCTTGCTTCCCGGTGGCTTTGGCATGAAGGGGCTTTCGCCGCCCTGTGGGGCGTTGCCAGGCACGTCGGGCGTTGCCGAGGAGTATTGCAGAGCCACCACGTCGCCCTCATTGAGCCCGCTGGTGATGGCTATCTCGATTCCGTTGTCAAGGCCTGTCGTCACCTCGGTGGGCACGAGTGTGCCATCGCGCAGCACCCACAGCAGACGGCGGCAGTCGTCGGTAGGCAGGCTGGGGTCTTTGGGCTTGTAGCCGTCCATGGGAGGCTTCACGCCATCGTGTGAAGCAGGAAGCGCGGCAATGGCAGGCAGCCCTTCGGCTCCCTCAAACTCCTGCGGATGGAACTTGAGCGTCTTCACCGGCACGGTAATCACGTCCTTCAGCTCCTTGGTGTTGATGGTGATATTGGCGGTGAGGCCTGGAATGAGCTTGTGCTCGGGATTATCGGTGCTGATGAGCACCTCGTAGGTCACCACATTAGAAGTGGTGGTGGGGTTGATGCGCACCTGCGTCACCTTGCCTACGAACACATCGTTGGGGTAGGCATCCACGGTGAACGAGGCATTCTGTCCCACCTTCACCGAGCCTATGTCGGCCTCATCCACGTCGGCTACCACGCGCATGTTGTCGAGGTCGGCTATTACGAAGAGGTTGGCAACGCTCATGTTCGACACCACCGTCTGTCCCACCTCCACTTCGCGCGACATCACTATGCCGTCGATAGGGGAGTAGATTTCGGCGTAGCTCAGGTTGCGGGCAGCCTTCACGCGGTCGCTCTGGCTTTTCTCGTAGGAAGCCTTCGCCACAAGGTAGTCCTTCTTGGTGGTTTCAAACTCATAGTCGCTTATGAGCTGCTTGGCGTGGAGAGCCTGGTCGCGCTCATAGTTGCGCTTGCAGTATTCGTAGGTCTGCTTGGCGCTCTCCATGTTGGCGTTGGCCGATTTCAGCTCGCTCTCGAGGGTTGTTTTGTCGATTTCGGCAATCACTTGTCCCTCCTTCACTATGGAGTTGTAGTCGGCAAAGAGCTTCGACACTATTCCCGTGACCTGAGTGCCCACATCCACCTGAGTGACACTCTCCAAGGTGCCGGTGGCAGTCACCGATTCCACTATCTCGCCACGCGCAGCAGTGGCGGTCTCGAGCGTCACTTGCTGCTTTTTTCCACAGGCAAAGAGTGCAATGGCGAGGGCAGCACCTATGCCGATATTTATCTTTTTCATCGTTTTGATTGATTAATTTCCTGTTAATTATTTTTTTTTGGGGGGTGTGCAGGCAGTCGCAACTGCAATTGCTGAGCAGGCCTTGAGTGCGCCTAAAGAGTAATTTCCCGGTTCAGGTAGAAGTCGAGCATCTTCAGGTTGAGGATGGCCATGTATTTCGATTGCAGCAGCTCCTGTCGGGCATTGAGCAGGGCATTGTGAGAGGAGAGCAGGTCGAGGGTGTTCACCATGCCCAGGCGGAATTGTTCATTGGTGAGCTCATCGGTCAGCTCTGCGCTCTCGAGCTGCTTCTTTCCGCTTATGTACTTGGCCTGGGCATTCTGCGCCTCGATGTGGTAGCTCTCCACGCTCTGTGCCACCTCATTGAGCTTGCTTTGCAGGCGCAGCGAGGTGTTGAGCTTGTCGATGCGGGCCTTTGCCACATTGGATTTGTTAGTCTTGTTGTCGAAGATAGGCACCGAGAGCGTCACGCCGATGTGCTCATTCAGCCCGTTGAGAAGCTGGTTTCCGAAGGAGTAGCCGGTGCCAGAGCCATTGCTAGTGCCCACCGAGCCATTGAGGGTGATGGTGGGAGCGTAGCCCGCGCGGGCTATTTTCACGTCAAGGTCGCTCATTTCGCCCTCTATGCCAAGGCTCTTCACTTCGGGAAGCCATGCGATGGCGGCGGCATACACGTCGGCCTTGGCCGGAATAGGCTGGAGCACCGCCGAGTCGTCGAAACACAGCTCAGGGAGCTGCATCTCGGTGTCGATTCCCAGTTCGAGCAGCTTCTTCAGCTCCAGGCAGCGGGAGTTGTAGGAAGCCTCGGCCGACACCACGTTGTATTCATCGTTGTGCAGTTGCGACTCGAGCTGCACAAAATCCACGCGCGACATTCGGCCGGCTTGCATGAGCTGCTCGGCACGCTCCTTCTGCACGCGGCTCACCTCGCACGTCTGGCGGGCGATGGCGATTGCGTCGCGGGCATATAGAATCTGGAGGTAGCACACCATGATTTCGGTCTCAAGGTTGTTGTGGATGGCTTCCACGGCCAGAGAGTTCACCTCATTGCTCAGCTCATTGCGCTTTATGGTGTTTTCGCGCTTGCCGCCGTTGTAGATGGTCCATCCGGCACTCAGGCCATAGGAGCCGGAGTAGCTGTTGCTCTTCATGCCGTCGGCAGGCCGCGGATAATTGGAGAAGCCCTGTGAGGTGGAGAAACTGAGCGACGGGAACCATTGCGCACGCGCCGCCTCCAGGTCAACAAGCCCGCTTTGCTGCGTGAGCTGCGACTGGCGCAGGCTTATATTGTGGCTCTTGGCATAATCCACACACTCGGTGTAGCTCCACTGTGCCGGCAGGGCAACCGTGTCGGCAGCGAGCTGAGCCTGCGCTGCGAAGCCACCGGCCACCACAGCTGCGGCAACAAATAGCTTCTTCTTGAAATTACACTTCATAATATTCCATTTTTGAATTGTGGTTGATGACAAGTGATTTCATTGACGAGTCGCCGAAAAATCACGCTGCAAAATTATTTTCTATCTACGAAATGGCAAAGCAAAATCGCCACACACCCCAATTCCACAAAAACACTCGCCGATTTAACACTTTAATCCCCTCAACTCGCCATTTTTATCGCCCGATTGTTAAAAATCCTCCACTCTCTCATCTTTCCCAAAAATTCACTACCTTTGCACCGAGCATTGATTTATGTGTGCACTATCTGTTTATGGAAGAAAACGATGCAAGATACATGAGAAGGGCGTTGCAGCTCGCTGCGCTTGGCGAAGGCCGGGTGTCGCCCAATCCAATGGTGGGTGCCGTGATTGTGGCCGATGGCAAGATTATTGGCGAGGGCTATCACCGCTGCTTTGGCGAGGGCCATGCCGAAGTGAATGCCGTCGCATCGGTTGCCGGGCGCGAACTGCTGCGCGGAGCCACGGTCTATGTCACACTCGAGCCATGTTCGCACTATGGAAAGACTCCGCCGTGCTCACGGTTGCTCATCGAGTGCGGCGTGAGGCGCGTGGTGGTGGGCGTGCGCGACCCCTTTCCCAAGGTGAGCGGCCGCGGCATCGCCATGCTGCGCGAGGCCGGCATAGAGGTGACGGAGGGCGTGCTCGAGCAGGAGTGCCGCCACATCAACCGCCGCTTCATCACTGCCCACAGCCTCCGGCGTCCGTGGGTGCTGCTCAAGTGGGCACAGAGTGCCGATGGCTTTATCGACGCCCTGCGCGACTCCCGCGACACTCCTGCGGTGAAATTCTCCACCCCGATTACTGCCATGTGGATGCACCGTGAGCGCGCCAAGTGTGATGCCGTGCTGGTGGGCTCGGGAACGGTGCTGATGGACAACCCCTCGCTCACCGTGAGGCACTGGACATGCCGGCAGCAGCCGCTGCGTGTGGTGCTTGGCAGCAGGGGGCTCGATGCCGCCTCCACAAGAATGCTCACCGACGGGCTTCCGGCAATTGTCTATGCCGACAATGGCCACATAAGCCCGCACAACCTGCCCGCAGTGCTCGGGAATCTCTATGCACAGGGCATCACATCGCTCATGGTGGAGGGCGGGGCGGCTGTGCTCTCGGGTTTCATCGGCTCAGGCCTGTGGGATGAGGCTCGGGTTGAAACGTCGCCCGTGGTGCTTGGTGGCGGCAAGCAGGCTCCAATTCTCGACATGCAGCCAGAATCTGTGCAATGGCACGGCAAAAACAGCATCGCCATGTATCAACACTATGTTAAATGACCACAAAAAGGCGGCATATTGTGGCTTTGCGGCGAAACAATGCTTCTCATTTGAGAGAATATGCTTATTTTTGCACCGATATCCACTTATTCACGCGGCATAGCAACTGAAACCTATAAGCCGGGAAGTTTTGTGCCCGCAAGCAACTTCGGTTAAAAAATGGCTTATTGTGCAAAGAAGCGTAAAAAAATGCCGCGCAAAGCGTGTATTACCAAATTTTGTTACTAAATTTGCATCTTAATTACTGAATCTTTATTTCAACTCACATAATTAAATGAACAGAAAATTCCTGATATACGCATTTGCCGCCTTCGTGATAGCTTCGATGGCTGTGTCGTGCAACTCCGACGACGACTACGAAACCGAGGAATACGTTCCCTCTTCGAATGTGGCTATCACCTCATTCTCCCTTGGGGCCAACTCGAAGATTCTCGCCAACCTCGACTCGGTGCACTTCACCATCGACCTGGAGCGCGCTCTGATATATAATGCCGACTCGCTGCCAAAGGGCACCGACGTGAGCCGGATGCTCGTCAATCTCCAGTCGGGCGGCGCCAATGTGGAGGTGAACGTGAAGAATGGCACACGCATCAGCGCCGACACTACTTTCACCTACAGCAATGCCGACAGCATCGACTTCACCGGCGATGTGCACATTATCGTCACTGCTGCCGATGAGGTGACCAAGCGCACCTACACCGTGAAAGTGAACGTGCACGAGATGCTCCCCGACTCGCTCTGCTGGAACCGACTCGCACGCCGCGACCTTCCATCCATTGGCGGCCGCGTGCTCGAGCAGCGCACTGTGAAATATCAGGGCAAGGCCTATTGCCTCATGAATGAGGGCGATGGCTACACTCTCGCCTCTATCGACAACCCCGGCAACAACGTGTGGAGCAAGCAGGAGCTTGCTCTCGGCTTCACCCCCGACCTGCGCTCGCTCACTGCCACCGACGATGCCGCATATATCCTCGACACCGAGGGCAACCTGTATTCCAGCCACAATCTCACCTCATGGCAGCCTTGCGGCACGGCATGGAAGGTGATTACCTGCGGATATGCTGGCACGGCTCTCGGAGTGGCTCAGTCCGACGGCGGCGTGCTGAAGCATGTGGCCTACCCTGCCATTGAGGGCGCTGAAGTGCCGGTAGAACCCACTTTCCCCTTGACCGGAACCAGCGACATGGTGATGATCGACTCGCAGTGGAACCTCGCACCCGTGGGAATAGTGACCGGCGGAACCGATGCCTCGGGCCGTGTCACAGGCAACACATGGGGATTCGATGGCTCGCGCTGGGCAAAAATAAGCGAATTTGCAATCCCGCCCCACACGGGAATGGTGATGGTGCCCTACACCACATTTGCCGTGGCAAGCAACTGGACTGTGACGGAATATCCCACGCTTGTGGCATTCGGCGGACAGCTGCCCGACGGGACACCCGACAACACCCTCTACATCTCTCGCGACAATGGCGTGAACTGGAACCGCGGCGACTCGCTGCTCCAGCTGCCCGACTACATAGAGCGTGTGGCCTGCGCCGACGCTGTGGTGTTCTCCTCCACACTGAGCGTGGATTCGCGCTCGGCAATCGGCGACGACGAGTGGACCTGGATGCCCGCCATCGGGCTCCCGGTGTGGTACTCGGTGCTCACCGGAGTGCCTGCCTCGCGTGCCACCCAGCCGGTGCAGGAGTGGGAGTGCCCATACATATACGTGTTTGGCGGCGTCAATGCCACCGGCACACTGAGCAACAACGTGTGGCGCGGTGTGATAAACCGCCTCACTTTCAAGCCCATTTACTAAGCCTCTCCGCCACATGCTACGCGCCTTTGCCATAGTGCCGATGCTTGCCGCCATTGCAATAAATGCCATGGCGCAGGACTATCGCTACGAAATAGGAGCGGCGCTCGGCACCAGCGGATACCTTGGCGACGTGAACCGCGGCAACTTCATGCGCAACCCGGGGGGGAGCGGCGGCGGAGTGTTCCGCTTCATCAAGGACTACCGGGGGGCATTCAAGGGAAGCCTCAGTGTGGCAACCATCAGCGGCGACTCCAAGAATGAGAGCTACGCATTTGCCGGCGGCGAGAGCTACAGCTTCAGTTCCACACTCGTGGATATGGGCGGACAGGTGGAATTCAATTTCTTCAACTTCGGCATAGGCTCGAAATACAAGAACCTGAAGAGGCTCACACCATATCTCACCCTTGGCATTGGCGCCACAATGGCATCGTGCAGCGGCAGCACCGCCTTTGCAATGAACCTGCCCATGGGGGTGGGAGTGAAATACAAGCTGAAGGAACGCCTGAACTTGGGGGCTGAGCTCACCATGCGCAAGTGTTTCGGTGACAAAATCGACGGACTGAGCGACCTCAACTCCATCAAGAGCTCATTTGCCAAGAATACCGACTGGTATTCGCTCATACAGGTGAGCGTGACGTGGGAGTTTGGCAAGCGGTGCCGCGTGTGTCATTATGTGGAATAAACAAAAAAATACGGAAGACAAACATATATACAATTATGTCGTCACTGATTGAACAAATTGACAAGTCGCGCCTCCCCCGCCATGTGGCGGTGATTATGGACGGCAACGGACGCTGGGCAAAGCAGCGTAACCTCCCACGCTCGCAAGGACATGTGGAGGGCGTGAACACCGTGCGCAAAATCACTGAGATTGCCTCGGAGGTGGGGGTGAAATTCCTCACCCTCTACACTTTCTCCACCGAGAACTGGAATCGCCCAAAGGATGAGGTGGACGCTCTGATGAACCTCATTGTGGTGGCAATAGAGCGTGAGACGCCCGACCTCATAAAGAACAACGTGCGCCTCACGATGATTGGCGACATCGAACGTATGCCCGAGTTTGCCCGCATCCGCCTGCAAAAGTGCATGGACGACACCGCGCACTGCTGCGGACTCACACTAAATCTCGCCCTCAGCTACTCCTCGAAGTGGGAGATTCTCGAGGGCGTGAAGAGCATTGCCCGCAGGGTGAAGAATGGCGAAATAGGCATCGACGACATCGACGACACTCTGTTCAGCGACAGCCTCACCACACGAGGCATCCCCGACCCCGACTTGCTCATTCGCACCGCAGGCGACCTGCGCATCAGCAACTTCCTGCTGTGGCAAATCGCCTACTCCGAGCTGTATTTCTCCGACACCTTCTGGCCCGACTTCACCAAGGACGACTTCTGCCGGGCGATTATCGACTATCAGCAGCGCGAGCGCCGCTTCGGCAAGACGAGCGAACAGGTGGAAAGCGAGAAGTAGAAGCTCTCGCCCACAGGAGATTAAGTTAAGACATTCTTATTTTTTCACACAACCCAAAGATACAAACACAAACATTCTTTCACGATGAGATTGAAGCTCCTCTCAATGATAGCCGCACTAATGGCAATGGCATCGCCTGCCACTGCCCAGGTGACCAACGACACTATCTACAACCCGAAAGTGATATTCTCGGGCATGCCTCAGAAATATGAAATCGCCGGTATCAAGGTGACCGGCGTGGACAACTATGAGGATTACATCATCATTGGCTACTCCGGACTCTCGGTGGGGCAGAGGGTGGAAATACCCGGCGACGACATCAAGATGGCTGCCAAGCGATTCTGGCGCCAGCAGCTCTTCTCCTCGGTGAAAATCAAGGTGGAGAAAATTTGCGGCGACAAGGCCTGGCTCGAAATCGAGCTGCGACAGCAGCCCCGCATCTCCGAAATCAACTACAAGGGCATGAAGAAGGGCGAGCGCGAGGATATACAAATGCGGCTGGGGCTCACCAAGGGCAACCAGATTACCCCCAACATCGCTGCACGCGCCCGGCAGATTATCGAGAAATACTACGACGGTAAGGGCTTCAAGAATGCCACCGTGCGCGTGGACCAGCGGGAGGACCTCAGCAAGAAGAATGAGGTGATTGTGGATATCGTGGTCGATAAGCACGACAAGGTGAAGGTGCACAAAATCTACATCGAGGGCAATGAGGTGCTAAGCGACCGAAAGCTGAAGCGCGTGATGAAGAAGACCAACGAGAGCCGCAACCTGCTCAAGCTCTTCAGCCAGAAGAAATTTGTCACCGACGACTATGAGGCCGACAAGCAGCTAATCATCGACAAGTACAACGAGCTCGGATACCGCGACGCCCAGATTGTGAGCGACAGCGTGGTGAACTACAGCAACAACAAGGTTGACGTGCACCTCAAGATTGAGGAGGGACAGAAATACTATATCTCCAAAATCGACTGGGTGGGCAACACCATCTATCCATCCAATATCCTCGACAACATCCTCGGCATCAAGGCCGGAGATGTGTATAACCAGAAGCTGCTCAACAAGCGCACGTCGGAGGACGACGACGCCGTGGCCAACCTCTATATGAACAATGGCTACCTCTTCTTCAACCTCGTGCCTATTGAGCAGAACATCCGTGCCGACTCTATCGACCTCGAGATGCACATCATCGAGGGCCCGCAGGCCCGCATCAACAAGGTGGTAATCAACGGCAACGACCGCCTCTATGAGAAAGTGGTGCGCCGCGAGCTGCGCGTGCGCCCGGGTGAGCTGTTCAATAAGGAAGCCCTCATGCGCTCTGCGCGCGAAATCGCTCAGACCGGCCACTTCGACCCCGAGAAAATGGACATCCGCCCTGAGCCTAATGAGGAGAATGGAACCGTGGATATCCTCTTCAACCTCGAGTCGAAAGCCAACGACCAGATTGAGTTCTCGGCCGGCTGGGGACAGACGGGCGTAATAGGAAAACTCAGCCTCAAGTTCACCAACTTCTCCATAAAGAACCTCTTCCGCCCATCGTCCTACAAGGGTATCATCCCACAGGGCGAGGGACAGACGTTCACCATCTCGGCGCAGACCAACGCCAAATACTATCAGGCCTACAGTGTGTCGTTCCTCGACCCCTGGTTTGGCGGCAAGCGACCCAACTCGCTCTCGGTGTCGGCATTCTACTCGCGCCAGACGGGTATCAACTCTTCCTACTACAACAACAACTACCTCAACAGCGGTTACTACTATGGCTATGGCTACGGTAATAACTACTACAACAACTACAACAACTACAACAACTACTACGAGAACGCCTACGACCCCAATAAGTTCCTCCAAATGGCAGGTATCACCGTGGGATTCGGAAAACGCCTCTCCTGGCCCGACGACTACTTCACTTTCACTGCCGAGCTGGGCTACCAGTGGTATTACCTAAAGAACTGGGACTACCTCTACTACATGAACAATGGCGTGTCCAACTCAATCACCCTGGGCCTCACCCTCGCGCGCAACAGTATCGACAACCCGCTCTACACACGCCGCGGAAGCTCATTCTCACTGAGCCTGCAAATGACTCCGCCGGCTTCGCTCTTCGGCAACAAGGACTGGGCCGCTCTTGCAGCCTCCGGAACCACCGACGCCAAGAAGCAGCTCTACCGCTGGATTGAATACTGGAAGCTGAAATTCCGTGCCAAGACCTTCACTCCGCTCACCAGCCCCGACGACAAGTGGACGCTCGTGCTCATGACCCGCGCCGACATCGGCTTGCTGGGCAGCTACAACAAGAGCCTCAAGTCACCGTTTGAGACGTTCTATGTGGGCGGTGACGGAATGTCGGGAAGCTACACCTACGCCACCGAGACTATCGCCCTGCGCGGCTACGACAACGGAGCGTTCACCCCCTACGGTAAGGAAGGATATGCCTACACCAGATTCTGCTTCGAGCTTCACTTCCCGTTCATGCTCCAGACTTCGACCACCATCTATGGCCTTGCGTTCCTCGAGGGTGGCAATGCCTGGACATCGGTGAAAGAGTTTGCGCCATTCAACATCAAGCGCTCGGCCGGAGCCGGCGTGCGCATCTTCCTACCGATGATTGGTATGATGGGTATCGACTGGGCCTATGGCTTCGACAAGGTGTATGGCACCAAGGGCGGCAGCCACTTCCACTTCGTGCTCGGACAGGAATTCTAATCGCAACGCCCAAAAAAACTTAATAAACGTGAAATCGCCGTGATTGAATAAACCATCGGCGATTTCATCAGTCATATAGATGATTTTTTTAACTTAAATTGATTAAATGACAATACCGTTATGAAACGTCTTTTATTTGCCGCAATAGCAGTGCTCGCTTGCACTCTCGGCGCGATGGCACAGAAGTTTGCACTTGTCGATATGGAATATGTGCTCAAGAACATCCCGGCCTACGAGATGGCCAACGAGCAGCTCAACCAGGTGTCGCAGCGCTGGCAGAAGGAAGTGGATGATCTCGCAAAGGAGGCGCAGACGCTCTACAAGAATTTCCAGAACGACATGGTATTTCTCACCGACGAGCAGAAGAAGCGCAAGGAAGAGGAGATAATGGCAAAGGAGAAAGAAGTGACCGAGCTGCGCTACAAATACTTTGGCCCGCAGGGCGAGTTGTTCAAGAAGCGAGAGTCGCTCATAAAGCCCATTCAGGACGACATCTACAATGCCGTGAAAAAAGTGAGCGAAGAGCGCGGATATCAGGTGATTTTCGACCGTGCCTCGTCGCAAAGCATAATTTTTGCCTCTCCAAAGATAGATATTAGCAATGAAGTGCTCGCAAAATTAGGATATTCAAAATAAAGTTGTAATTTTGCACCCGAAAACCGATTATAAAAATTTAATAGCATAATAAAACATCATGATTAAGAAATTGATTTTAGCTGCATTCTTGGCGTTGCCAATGTGCATTGCTGCCCAGACCCTCAAGTTTGGAACCGTGAATACACAGGAGATTTTCAACCTTATGCCCGACAGGGTTACGGCCGAGAACACACTGAAGAGCGTATCGGAGAAGTATGAGGCTGAGTTCAAGAAGCTCCAGGAGGAGTTCAACAAGAAGTACACCGAGTTCCAGGCTCTCGACGAGAACACTCCCCAATCCATAAAGGACAGCCGCGCCCGTGAGCTTCAGGAGAACTCGCAGAAGATTCAGAACTTCCAGCAGATGGCACAGCAGGAGATGTCAAAGCAGCAGGAGACCCTGCTTGCACCAATCAGCGACAAGATTCAGAAGGCCATTCAGGCCGTTGGAGCCGAGGGCGGCTTCACCTTCATCTACGACCTCTCTATTCCGGCAATCGTCTATACCGGCACAGGCGCTGTGGATGCCACTCCGCTCGTGAAGGCCAAGCTTGGAATAAAGTAATTGAGCTGACTCATAACAACACTTTTTATATAGTGGCGGCAATCCCCGTGACGGGAATTGCCGCTTTTCCTTCTTTGCTGCGCGCCTGGGCGCGCAAGGATGGAGGCAGTGAGAAAAAATACTAATTTTTAGGTATTTCCCGGCTGGATGGAATGGCCTAACTTTGCAGCGTGGGAAATGAACGACACCTCATCATGCACACATAATTGTGAATCATAGTAGTTGATTACCGCGACACTTTGAATAGTGGAATTTTTTTTTGATTGTTAAACGTTTTTCGTTGACTACCCCTGCCGGGCAACGGCAAGGGTGGCCAGCGAAATTTTTATTCCATCCACACTGCCATGCAGCATCTCGGCACACGACAGGAGAGTGGCTCCGGTGGTCACCACATCGTCCACAAGAAGCACATGCTTGCCGGCAAGCTGCCGGGGATGGGCTATGGAGAAGATGCCGCGCACGTTGAGGTAGCGGGCGTAGCTGCCCTTGCCGGTCTGCGAGGAGTGGGGCAGGGAAGCCGTCACCACATCGAGCACCGGCAGTGATGCCACGGCGGCAATGCCGCGGGCAATGTGCAGGCTTTGGTTGTAGCCGCGCCGTGCGAGCTTGCTGCTGTGGAGCGGAATGGGGATGATGCAGTCGATGCCGTCGAAGAAGCCACAGGCGGCAAGCTCGGTGGCAAATCGCCGCGCGAGCCATTCTCCCAGCGCCGGCATGTTGCGGTATTTTATGCTTTGCAGAATCTGCGAGTAGCGGTTGGTGCGCTCATACCACATATAGCCCGTGGCACGCTCTATGGGGGTCTTGCCTGCAAATAGCTGCTCCATGGCATTGAATGGCCGGCGGTGCAGGTGGGTGATGGGCAAGGTGGCAAGGCAACTGGTGCACAGGAATTGCTCGTGGCCCCACAGCCGCGAGCCACACACCGGGCACGAGCGCGGCACAAGCAAGTCGGCAATATGGCGCAGTAGCTGGAGCATGGCTATTCGTCTTCTTGGTTGTGGCTGAGCAGGGCGGAGATGGCGCGGCCTGCAAGGTCGCTCTCATAGCCGCGCGAGGCGGCAAAGCGGTAGAGTGCCGCACGTTGCTGCACAGGCTCGCGGCTTGCCACCGAGCGCAGCTTGCCCTGCAGGGCAGTGGCGAGAGCCTTGGCATAGTCCTCTTCGTCGATTTCGGTGAGGGCATCGGCGATGCACTCTTCTGCCACACGCTTCAGGCGCAGGGCGTAGGCAATCTTCAGGCGTCCCCAGCCCGCGAAGCGGAAGCGGTCGCGCGCGAAGGCTCGTGCATAGCGGCTCTCGCTCAGGTAGCTTTCGCTCACCAGCCGGGCAACGATTGCATCGGCGGCGGCAACATCGGCGATGCCCCAGGCTGTGAGTTTGGCGCGAATGTCGGCCTCACACTGTTCGCTGCGCGAGCACAGTGCTGCCGCGCGGCTCAGTGCCTTTTCGGGCGAAATATTCTTTCCTTTCCTTTCCATAATCATGTTTTTTTGTTTTGGGCTGTGAGCTATGAGCTATGGGCTTTGAGCCGTGAGCTATGGGCTTTGAGCCTGTGAATTAAACTATGCAGCCCACAGCTCACAGCTCACAGCCCACAGCTCACAGCTCACAGCTCACAGCCATTTGCGGCACGAGGTGAAGCGGCGGCGGCCGGTGTAGTCGAGGTGAAGCTCCACAGACTCGAAGCCGGCAGTGCGGAGCAGGGTGGCGGTGTCGTCGGCAAACCGTGGGTTAATCTCAAAGTATAGCCTGCCGCCGGGGCGCAACGCCACGCTTGCATATCGGGCAATGGCGCGGTAGAAGAGCAGAGGATTGTCGTCGGGCACAAAGAGAGCTGTGTGAGGTTCGTAGTGCAGCACATTGTCGTCCATTGCCTCCTGTTCCGAGAGGGCGATGTAGGGCGGGTTGCTCACTATGATGTCGGCCGAGTCGCGTGGCGGTATGGCTGTGAGAATGTCGGCTACGGCAAAAGCAACGTTCGCCTTCAGCTCAAGCGCATTGCGGCGTGCCACGTCGATAGCCTCGGCCGACACGTCGATAGCCTCCACACGCGCGAAGCGCAGGTGCCTGGCCAGTACTATGGCAATGCAGCCGCTGCCCGTGCCCACGTCGAGCACGCGCAGGTCGCTGCCGGGGTTCTGCTCCACAATGAGGTCGATGAGCTGTTCTGTCTCAGGGCGTGGAATGAGCGTGGCAGGCGTGACGTGGAAGTGCATGCCATAGAAGTAGGCATCGTCGAGAATATATTGAATAGGCTCGTGCGTGCGCAGCCTTGCCACCACGTCGTCGATGCGGTCGGCCACGAATGGCGGCACCTCGCTCCCGGCACGCAGCACCATATCCACCTGCGAGTAGCCCATGAGCTGCTCAAATATGATTCGCACCATGGCGTCTATCTCCTCCTTGGGATAGATACCGGCAAGCCCGTTGCGTATTTTTGCTATGTTGTGTTTCATTGTGGCAAAATTAATGAAAAAAACAATCCGCTTTGAGCCTCTTGGCGAAAATTATTTTTTTCGGCCAGGAGAATCGCTCAAAAAGCATGGATTAGTGACACGTAGTGCACGAATAATGCTTCAAAAATCCTCCCGAAAGCCCAATTTTGCTGCAAAAAGTGAATTTTTCAGGCTCATTTTTGCGTGATTCCGAGAAAAGCAGTATATTTGCCGAGCATTTCAGCAACGATGCGATTGCTATGTGCTCTTCGCGGGTGGTCATCTCCGCCCTTCGATTGTAGAAAAAAAATCCGGAATTATTACTTCAGTTTAATTTATTCAATAAGCGTTCATTTTCATGCAAGCGGCTTCGGTGGATGCACATCACTAAAGCTCCACGCCATGGCCCAAGCACCGAAAAACAACAGCGATTGTGCCGCACTGTGGCCACAGGCGCCAGCGGCTCGCCGAAACTCACATATTGAAAATTTATGTACACTATCACCGAATTAAATTCGAAAACACAGCCTGAGCTGAAAGGTATTGCCGAGTCGATGGGACTCAAGACCAAAGAATCCGATTCATTCGACGACCTCGTGTATCAGATTCTCGACCAGCAGGCCATCGACAGCGCAAAGAATCAGGCCAATGCACCCAAAAAGCGCGGACCTAAGCCCAAGGCAAAGAAGCAGCAGCCCGAAAAGAAGGCCGATGCGCCTGTTGACGCAGCCACAGAGCAGGGCGACAGCAATTCACCCAAGCCCGAAGCCGCCGACGATAAGACAAAGACCAAGCGTGGCCGCAAGCCCAAGAACCAGCAGAATGCTGCCGGCGAGGCTGTCGAGGCTGCCAAAGCCGACGAGGCAGCTGCCGACACCTCCAAGCGTACCCGCCGCAAGCGCAGCGATAAGAGTCATCAGGCCGAGGCTGTTGCCCAGCAGCCGGCCGAAAACAATAATGCTCCCGACGCAGCCGAGGCTGCTGCCCCGGCGCCCGCTCCTGCCGAGCTGCCTGCCGAGCAGCCCGATGATGCTGCCCGACAGCCGGCCGACGCCCCTGCCGAGCAGCCTGCCGCCGGTCAGCCCGAGGCTGTCGAGGCTGCTATAGCTGCCGATGAGCCGTCAGCACGTCAGGAGAGCAACGAGCCGCGCAAGCCCTCGTTCTCGCTCGACTCTTTCTTCAACACCGGCTCGCGCAAGACCTTCAAGCCCCGCTCGCAGCAAGAGCGAGAGGAGGCAGCCCGCCGCGCAGCCGAGGAGGCCCGCCGTGCCGCCGAGGAGGCTGCAAAGGCTCCCATCATCATTCAGGAGCCAAAGGCCGAGCCCGACCCCCAGCCACAAGCCGGCAATGGCAAGCGCAACAAGCGCAAGAATGCCAAGCAGCAGGCCCAGGCTCCGGTGCCTGCCGATGTGGCTATGCCCGACGACCCATTCAGTTTCGAGGGCATTCTTCACGGCATAGGCGTGCTCGAGGTGATGCCCGACGGCTACGGTTTCCTGCGCTCGTCCGACTATAACTACCTCACCTCGCCCGACGACATCTATGTGCCGCAGAGCCAGATTAAGCTCAACGGCCTCAAGACCGGCGACGTGGTGGAGTGCTCCATTCGTCCGCCCAAGGAGGGTGAGAAGTATTTCCCACTGTGCAAGGTGGAGCTTATCAACGGCCGCACGCCCGAGTTTGTGCGCGACCGCATCCCATTTGAGCACCTCGTGCCTCTTTTCCCCGATGAGAAATTCGACCTCACCAGCGGCAAGACCTGCAACATCTCCACTCGCGTGGTGGATATGTTCTCGCCCATCGGCAAGGGGCAGCGCGGACTCATCGTGGCTCCGCCCAAGACCGGAAAGACCGTTCTCCTCAAGGACATTGCCAACGCTATCTCGGAGAATCACCCCGAGACCTACATGATAATCCTCCTCATCGACGAGCGTCCAGAGGAGGTCACCGACATGGCCCGCAGCGTGAATGCCGAGGTCATCGCATCCACCTTCGACGAGCCTGCCGAGCGCCATGTGAAAATCGCAGGCCTTGTGCTCGAGAAGGCAAAGCGCATGGTGGAGTGCGGACACGATGTGGTGATTCTGCTCGACTCTATCACCCGACTGGCACGCGCCTACAACACCGTGTCGCCCGCTTCGGGCAAGATTCTCTCAGGAGGTGTCGATGCCAACGCCCTGCAGCGCCCCAAGCGCTTCTTCGGAGCAGCCCGCAACATTGAGAACGGCGGCAGCCTCACAATCATCGCCACGGCACTCATCGAGACCGGCTCGAAGATGGACGAGGTGATATTCGAGGAGTTCAAGGGCACCGGCAACATGGAGCTACAGCTCGACCGCAAGCTCTCCAACAAGCGCATCTTCCCTGCCGTCGATATCATGGCATCGAGCACACGCCGCGACGACTTGCTCCTCTCGCGCGAGACCCTCAACCGCATGTGGGTGCTGCGCCGCTTCCTCAGCGACCGCAACTCAATCGAGGCAATGGAGTTCATGAAGGACCGCATGGAGCGCACACGCTCCAACGAGGAGCTCCTCCTCACAATGAACGACTAACCCACGCGTGCTACATACACCACGCAATCACCCACATACACTGCCGCTTCACTCCCACCGTGAAGCGGCAGTGCCTTTCAATGTATCGCCCTAAAGAGAGTGTATCAAAATTGGAAAAAATTACCACTTATGTAGGGACGCACCCCGGTGCGTCCGCCCACAGTCACTTTGTCTATCGCCTAATTATGAGGCTGTTACGCGAGGCTGTGTCGAAATTGGGAAGTATCCACTTATGTAGTGACGCACCCCGGTGCGTCCGCCCACAGTCGCTTTGTCTATCTATTGATTATGAGGCTGTTACGCGGACGCACCGGGGTGCGTCCC
>JAQXTJ010000180.1 GCA_029219425.1 Bacteroidales bacterium | reverse complement strand
GACCATAAGCGACTGTTACGACCGCGACGGGGTGGATGAGACTATCATCATCACTCGCTCCAACCGCCGTGCCACTCTTTTCAATCTTGGCGTGCGCAACCAGGTGCTCTATCGCGAGGACGAGCTGGTGAGCGGCGACATGCTGCTGGTGGCGAAGAACAACTACTTCTGGAGCGAGGAGTATGCCGAAATCGATTTCATTGCCAATGGCGATGTGGCGCGGGTGAGCCGCGTGAGTGGCACCGAAGAGGCCTACGGATTCCGTTTCGCCCGAGTCACACTCGACTTCCCCGACCACGAGGTGGAACTCGATGCGCGTGTTATTCTCGACGCGCTCACCACCGATGCCCCGGCGCTCACACGCGAGCAGAGCGACAAGCTCTTCATGCAGGTGCAGAGTGAGCTGACGGGCGACCGCCGCGCACGCTACCGGGAGCTGAAGAAGAATGGGTATTTCAATGCCCTTCAGGTGAAATATGGCTACACGGTGACCTGCCACAAGGCTCAGGGCGGACAGTGGAAGAACGTGTTTATCGACATGGGGTCGATTCCCGATGATGCTATGGTGACGCTCGACTTCTACCGCTGGCTCTACACTGCGCTGACGCGAGCCACACAGCGTGTGTATCTCATTAATTCCCGGCTTGAGGTGGAATAGCCCGGCGCGTGGATTGCAGAGTCCCCTTATTGGTCGTTCTTGGGGCGGTGGCTGCGCAAGGTGCGTATTTCGCGGGCGAGGAATTTATTGATGGAAAAGGGGAGCACCGAGAGCACGGCCGACACAAAGGCGGCGATGAGCAGCCAGTAGCCAATCTCAAAACCAAAGCCAAGCGACTTTATAGCATAGAACTGCGGCATCTCAATGTGGATAAAGTCGCGTGCGTCGATGTAGAAGTATAGCCCCACGGCTATGCAGGCCGCCACGGCAAGTCCCCAGTAGCGGTTCTTCATGCAATTGATGGCAATCGCCCCGAAGCCCACGGCGAAGGGGAGCAGTGCGAAGAGCTCGTTGAGGAGGCTTTCTGCATTCGATATGGTCTCGGCTGTGTATTTCAGTCCGCTCCAGCTTCCGTCGAGTGCCACATCGAAGAAAGGCAGGAAGCTATATACGATGAGCTGGGCAATCAGCAGTATGTTTGTCAGTGGTTTCATATATTCGCTCAATATGTTTTTTATGGAACAGTGCGGCGCACGGCAGCCTCATGGGCTGCGTGTGCACACATTTCGCCTTGCGAATTTACGAAATATCGCTTAAACTGCCGCCACACAACCTTAAATTTTAGCCAAATTTTGCAATACAGCCAAATTTTGCAAAAAATTATTGCGTGTGGCCCGGCCATTTCCCTTGGCGTGCTATTTTTCTCCATCACTGCCGGCCTGCGTCGGTAGCGGCAAGGGGTAGTGTGGCAGGTGAAATTTGTGAATAAATGCTAAAAGTTTTGTGGTTGCCAGGGGAATCGTTAACTTTGCTTGAATATTAACAAAAGAATATTCATAAATAAAAAATGGGAGTGTGGCCGTGTCCCAAGTGTGAGAATAAAAAGAAAACTACTGTTAGAGCAGATGAATGATTCAATGCCAATAATAAAAGCCGGCGACGAAATAGGAAATGCGGCAGCGACTAAGCTCGTGCTGCGCGTGGCGCCCGACCGCGTGCTCGTGGCTGCGCATAGTGATGTGGAGCCCGATTCCCTCATCAGCAGGGAATTGATGCTCGAAGGTGGCACGGAGAATTATCTTTGTGCCTTGGAGAATTGCATCTACGACAATCCTATGCTGCTTCTCGACTATAAGCGGGTGACCATAGCCATCTCCTCGCGGCGCTTCATGCTTGTGCCATGCCAAATGGATGATGAGCAGGCCAGGGCGGCATTCGATGCCCTCTATGGCTCTGTGCCGGGCGACACCATGGTTGACGTGGCCACACGCGCAGGCGTGAAGATAGTGTATCAGCTCCAGCCGGGGATGCTGCGGTTCATTGAGCGCACCTTCGACCGCCCCACGCTTCACCATCATCTCTGGGCTGTGATTGAGCACTTCGCCGCGAAGTGCGAGGGCGCGGCAGTGAGCCGCGAGATGGTGTACTTGCACGAGGGCACTGCCGATGTGTGCATCTATCGCCGTGGTTCATTCTGCTTTGCCAACACCTACTCATGCAGCGACGCTGACGATGCCGCCTTCTATGTGCTCAACGCCTGGCGGCAGCTCGGGCTCAATCCTGTGGGCGATGAGTTGCAGCTCATTGGCGACCGCCCGGTGCGCGATGCCATTGCTCCGGTGCTGCGCAACTACATTACATACGTGATGCCTGCTATCTTCCCTGCCGCATCCATGCGCATGGGACACGATGCGACAAAGGCCCCCTTCGACTTAATTTTATTACTACTCTTATGCGAATAATTCGTGGAAAATATGGCCGTCGCAGATTCGACGTGCCGCAGAATATCACGGCAAGGCCCACCACCGACTTTGCCCGCGAGAACATATTCAATGTGCTCGAAAACATTGTGGATTTTGAGGGATGCACCGCGCTCGACCTCTTTGCCGGCACAGGTGCCATCAGCTTTGAGTTCCTCTCGAGAGGGTGCTCCAAGGTGACGTGTGTGGAGAAATCGGCTACTCAGTTCAATTTCATTCGCCGCGTGCGGCAGATGCTGAATGAGGAGCAGAACCTCACGGTGGTGAAGGGCGATGTGTTTCGCTTTGTGGAGCAGACCACGCAGAAGTACGACATAATTTTCGCCGATCCTCCCTACGATTTGCCCGACTTTGCCAAAGTGCCCGAGGCAATCCTCAACTCGCAGATGCTCTACCCCGACACCATAGTGATTGTGGAACACAGCAAGACATTCGATTTCTCTCACTTGCCCCACTTCACGCAGCACCGCGCCTACGGCAGTGTGAATTTCTCAATCTTCAGGATGGATGAATAAACAAACATTGATAATAATACTATTACATAACACATCGAATGGCAATGAAACAACCTAAGTTCACTTCAGTTATCGCGTTGATTGCCGCTCTGCTGCTTGCCACGGCGTGCTCGGGCCGCGACGAGGCTGTGGAGCGCATTCTTGATGAGTGTGAAACCATCGACAAGGCATTCACCAACAGCAACACCGACTCGCTGCTGCGTGAGATTGACAGGATAGAGGCCGACCCACTTGCAAAGTCGACCCCCGCAATTTCCACATTTGTGGCAATGCTCAGGGCTCGCGCGGCGCAGTTTGCCGGCGATGGAAATGCCGCAATAGAGGGCTTCCGCAAGGTGCTGGCGGTGGACATTCCCGCCGACACTGCCGGATGCTATTGGAGTGTGACCATGGACAATGTGCACTGGTCGCTGGTGCAGATTCTCAACTGCTACTCGATGATGGGCGCGCCGCTTGAGTGCATTGCCGAGTTCAGGCATATAGTGGAGCAACCTACTCCGGCAGTGAAGCGCTACCTCATGCCCGATACCTACGCCATTCTCGGCTACGCCCTCTCGCGCAACAATGAGAGCAAGGCTGCCTCTCAGGCCATCGACAAGGCTATGGAGGCGGACATCGACAGTATCCCGGTGTCTCGCCAGAATCTCATCTACTCCTACGCCGCAGCCGCATGCTTCGAGATTCCCGAGAGGCAGCGCGACGTGATTGAGTGGTGCGAGAAGGGAGTTGAGATTGCGGCGCGTGGCAAGGATGCCACAGGCATGCAGTGGCTCTCGTCGGTTCTCGGCTCGCTCTATCAGCGCACGGGCGAGGTGAGCAAGGCTATCGACATGTTCCGCAAAAGCTACACTGTGGCCGCCGAGGTGCACGACCCCTACGCCGGGGTCAACTCCTGCGTGATGCTTTGCGACCTCTATCTCACCTACAACACGCCGGGGCTTGCCGATGTGTATGCCACCGAGGCCTTCAGGATGATTGAGACTGCCGGCACTTTCGACTATCCCAAGATGAAAGGCTATGCGCTGCTTATGAAGGGGCGTGTGATGAGCCAACAAAACAGGCCCGACTCGGCAATGCACTACTGGAACCTTGCCGACAGCGTTTTCTCCACCCTTCCCTACGACAGCGGAATGGCCGACCTCGAAACGTCGATGGGCGAGATGGGCGTGCACGACACGGTGCCGCAGATGCCTGTGGCTCAGGCAATCGGGCACTTGGCTAATGTGGTGGACAAATCGGTGGTCGCCGAGACACGCGCACGCGCATTCTATCTGCTTGCCGAGGGCTACAATGTCACCGGGCAGCACCGACGGTGTGAGGCTTGCCTCGACAGCATGGTGTACCTGCTCAATATCACTGAGCGGCCACTGTATGTGGAGAAAGCCTACCACTTTGGCCTCGACTACTATCTGCGCAAGGGCGACAAGGCCAAAATCGAGTTGTTCTCGCGCAAGCTCAATCAGGAGCTGGAGCTGTTCTACAACCGCAAGACCTACGACTCGGTGGTGGGGCAGATGCTTCAGTTCCAGGCCGACAAGAACGATGCCCAGATGCGTGCCGCCGAAGCCGAGCTCAACCGCAAGAATGCGCAGCTCCGCTACTATGTGCTGCTCTCACTGCTTCTCTCGCTGCTGCTCATCCTCGCCGTGGTGTTCATAGTCAACCGCCGTCGCCTGTACCGCATGAAGAGCATTATTGCCAAGCAGAGAATCGACTCGCTCATTGAGAATCTGCACGAGGCCAACAAGCGAAGCGACGAGATGGAAAAGCGGCTCAACTCCATAACTGCCGATGACGACGACTGGCAGCGCTTCGCCACCCTCACTCCGCAAGCATTGCGCAAGGAGGGCGAGGTGCGCTTCCGCGAGCGTTTTGCGTGCCTGTATCCGCAATTCCTCGGCCGTCTGCGCGAGATGGCAGTCTCGGTCACAAAGCGTGAGGAAATTCTCGCCATGCTAATAGCCCTTGAGCAGAACACCGACCAGATAGCCGACGTGATGTGCATAGCACGCGCGAGCGTCAACATAATGCGTCACCGCCTGCGACAGAAGATGAATCTCGAAAAGGCCCAGTCGCTCGAGGACACCCTAAAGGCCCTGGTTGAGTGAGATGGCTAAAAAAATCTCGCAAAGACTTGCGGGAATGGCAGAAAGTTGCTAAATTTGCACGAAAATTGGCAGGGCACTGCTCTATGCCGGTTTTTTTCGGGCTGCAAAAGCCATAAGGCTGCTCGGATGGTGGAATGGTAGACACGAAGGACTTAAAATCCTTTGGCCATAGCGGCTGTGCGGGTTCAAGTCCCGCTCCGAGTACGAATGAAATCGCTATAATCCTCATTTGTGGATTGTGGCGATTTTTTTTAGTGGCTATGTCTTGCATGGCGCAAAAAAAAATCCCAGACATCACTGCCTAAGATAATTTTCTAATTAACCTTCTAATACCATTAACATAAACCTAAAAACTAAAAATCAATGACTAATCTTTTGTCTCGCGACAATCATAATCATGTCACCTTAAAATCATTTACCATGAAAACTGATGCAAAGGTAATAGTTTTGTGCTGTGCTACATAATTTATTGGCAATAAATTCACCATTGCTTAACATTATTTTCAATTTGTCAAAAAACAAAGCCGCTAAATTAACAGTGAACAACATAATTGACGCTTTTGTAACAAAAATCGCGCAAGCTCGGCTGCTTTGCTGTCAAACTGACACCCTGCGGGCTTTGTCCGGCCACTCCTGCAGGCCTGCTATTGCAGCTGCAAAAAAATGGTTGAGGATATGTGAATATTGGAGGAAATTTTGTAATTTTGTGAATATAAACAACAAGGGAGAAATTTAGTGATTTTGCAAAAAACAGAATATCTAATATAAAAATTACGACAGATGCAGCAGGTAAAGGCAAAAAAATCGCTCGGGCAGCACTTCCTCACCGACCTCTCGGTGGCGAAGCGGATAGCCGACACTATGGCTGGCTACACCGCCACGCCGCTCCTTGAGGTGGGCCCCGGAATGGGAGTGCTCACCAGGTTTCTTCTCGATGCAGGGCACGACTTGCGAGTTGTGGAGCTCGACTCGGAATCGGTGGAGTATCTTGGCGTGAATTTCCCCGACCTCGCCGGGAGAGTGATAGCCCACGACTTCCTGAAGCTCGACCTGAAGCGCATCTATGGCGACAGCCACTTCAATATCATAGGAAACTATCCCTACAACATCTCGTCGCAAATCTTCTTCAAGGTGCTCGACTACAAGGACCAGGTGGACTGTTGCAGCGGAATGCTTCAGCGCGAGGTGGCACAGCGCATAGCAGCCCCTCCCGGATCGAAGACCTACGGCATACTCTCGGTGCTGCTACAGGCGTGGTACGACATAGAATACCTGTTTACTGTGGACGAGCATGTGTTTAATCCACCGCCAAAGGTGAAGTCGGGAGTGATTCGCCTCACACGCAACTCTGTGAAATCGCTTGCGTGCAACGAGCAGCTCTTCAGGAGCATAGTGAAGACCTCATTCGGACAGCGACGGAAGACGCTTCGCAACTCCTTGCGCGGACTATTGCCGAAGGAGTCGGCCCTGCTTGCCGAGCCGGTAATGGCGAAGCGCCCCGAGCAGCTTGGAGTGCAGGAATTTATTGCCCTTACCAATATGGTGGCCGAGGCTAATGCTTGAGACAAGGAGAGAGATTATCTATCTATACATATCATCGAAGGGGGGTGCGGTGTCCCCGCAATTAGCTCACTGCTAAGAAACCACCGCATTGCACTATGAAAGAATATACTGAGGAGTATCTCAACACCATACAGCAAATCGTGCGTGAGCGCGACGTGAAGCGGGCAAAGGAATTCCTTGCCGAGTTGCACCCTGCCGACATCGCCGAGCTTTTCGAGGACCTTGCCATCGACGACGCCGAGTTCCTCAATGAGCTGCTCGAGGACGACACTGCGGCCGAGGTGCTCATGGAGATGGACGAGGATGAGCGCCGCAAGCTACTCGCAAATATGCCAAAGGAGGAGATTGCAAGGTCGCTCGAGCACCTCGACACCGACGATGCCGTGGATCTTATTCAGGACCTCAAGGAAGAGGACCGCGATGAGGTGATTTCGCACATCGACGACGTGGAGCAGGCCGGCGACATCATCGACCTCCTGAAATACGACGACGACACCGCAGGTAGCCTTATGGGCACCGAGATGATTATCGTGAATGAGAACTGGAGTATGCCCGAGTGCCTCAAGGAAATGCGTGTGCAGGCCGAAGACATGGACGAAATCTACAACGTGTATGTGGTGGACGACGACCACCGTCTCAGGGGCGTGTTCCCGCTGAAGAAGATGATCACTCACCCCTCGGCATCGAAGGTGAAGCATGTGATGGACACCGACCCATTCTCGGTGAAAACCGACACACCCATTGAGGATGTGGCCCACGACTTCGAGAAATACAACCTCGCGGCAATGCCCGTGGTCGATTCCATTGGGCGCTTGGTGGGGCGCATCACCTTCGACGACGTGATGGACAAGGTGCGTGAATACTCCGAGCGCGACTATCAGCTCGCTTCGGGTATCTCCACCGACGTGGAGTCGGACGACAATATCTTCACCCAGACCAAGGCCCGACTTCCATGGCTGCTCATAGGCATGATTGGCGGACTTGCCAACTCGGTGATTCTCGGTGGATTTGAGAAGGGCTTTGCCACCAATCCGGCAATGGCCCTGTTTATCCCTCTCATCGGTGGAACGGGTGGAAATGTGGGCATTCAGTCGTCGGCCATCATTGTGCAGGGCCTTGCCAATGGCAGCCTCGACATTAAGGACTCGGCACGCCAGCTATGGAAGGAGCTGAGTGTGGGACTGCTCAATGCCACTATTATCTCGCTGCTGGTGTTTTGCTACAACTGCTTCCGCCTCGACCCCACGAATGTGACCACTATTGCCGTGTCGGTGTCGCTGTTCTGCGTGGTGATATTTGCTTCGGTGTTTGGCACCTTTGTGCCGCTCACGCTCGAGAAGCTGAAGATCGACCCGGCTCTTGCCACGGGGCCCTTCATCAGTATCACCAACGACATCATTGGAATGCTCATCTACATGCTCGTCAGCTCGGCGCTGATTGAGTCGCTGGGCTGACCACACAGAGGTGGACTATATTGTGAGGGTTCAGCGTGACATGCGCTTCAGCACATTGTAGGAGGGGAGGATTCCCAGCTCGCCGGCTTTGCTCAGGTCGGCCACGCCGCGTTCCTTGTTGCCCATGCGCAAGTACATGAGGCCACGGTTGTAGTAGGCCTCGCCGAAGTCGGGCTTTATGTCGATTGCCTCGGTGTAGCAGGTGATTGCCTCGGTGTAATTCTTGATTATGATGTAGGCGTTGCCCTTGTTGAACATGGCATACACGTTGCGTGGCGAGAGCTCGAGCACATGGTTGAGGTCGGCGATAATTTCATTGATTGTGTAGTTGGTCTTTTTCTCCATGAGCATTCCCTCGCCGCCGGGCTTTGCCGTGGTGCCGGTGGTGGGGCGGTTGTCGGCCGGGGTGGCCTGGGTGTCGAGCTGCAATTGCTGGTAGCGGGCGTAGGAGCGGCCCATGAATGCGAGGGCAAACTTGGGGCTCGCCTCGATGGCACGCGTGAAGTCGGCAATGGCCTGTGCCGGGTTCTTCACCATGATGAAGTCCATGGCGCGGGCGAAGAAATCGACCGAGCGGTGCTGCCGGCCGGCGGCAAGCACGCCATTATAGTAGTCGATAGAGTTGAAGTGCTTTTGTATCTCATCCTCAAAGAGCCGCACCGGCACATTCGATAGTCCGAGAGTGAAAGGCAGGAGCCGGGAGGCATTCAGGTCGGTCACTTCCTTTATGTAGTTGGTGTTGTCGCGTAGCTTGTCCTCTTTTATGTAGTAGGAGAGGAAGAACATGGGCTCGGGGTCGATTTTCACGTTGTTGTCCTGAATGCGACCGCGGGTTTTGTTCTCGTATTTGGCTTTCACGCTGTTGTCGGTTTCCACGGTGAGCAGGGTGTGGAATTTGTTCATCACCGCCGACTCGCTTTCCACCTGCTCGGTGGCTTCTTCCTCACCTGCGTCGGTTGCCTCGGTGATGCGCTTTTTCTGCTTTTGCAGGTCGCGTGAGCGGTTGTAGTCGCGTTCGCCCCCTGCCATGTCGCCAATTTTGCGCTTGCACTCGCTGCGGGCGAAAAGCCCGGCCTCAAAGTTGGGGTATCGCTCGAGCACGAGGTCGTAGTCGGCTATAGCCTGGCGGTATTGGCCGGTTTTATAATAGAGCAGGGCGCGGTTGTATCGGGCAAGGAAGTTGTCGGGCTCGCTGCGCAGCACATAGCTGAAGTCCTCAATGGCCTTGTTGTTCTCGCTCACCTCTGTGCGCATCAGTCCGCGGTTGAAGTGTGCTGTCACGTTGGTGGGGTCGAGGCTCACAGCATAGTCATAGTCGGCCATTGCGCCGAAGTAGTCGTCGAGGTTGTATTTCATGTAGGCGCGGTTAATGAAGTAGCCGGCATAGTTGGGCTCGAGCTTAATAGCCTCGTCCATGTCCTTGAGGGCGAGGGCGAAGTCCTTGTGGTACTTCATGCTGATTTCGGCTCGAATCACGAAGGCCGACGACAGGTTACGGCTCAGCTCTATGCAGTGGTCCACATCGGCTACGGCCTGAATGGTGTCGCCTTGTGCGAGGCGCAGTTGTGCGCGCCCCAGATAGGCGTTCTCATATTTCGGGTATATGCGCAGCAGGGTGGCATAGGTGGTGTCGGCCTTGCCATATTCCTTCAGTTCCTGCTCACACACGGCCTTGTTCATGAGAAACACTTTGTGCTCGGGCATGTGGCGCAGCCCCACCTCATAGTCGGCGATTGCGCCGCGAAGGTCGCGGAGCGTCTGTCGGGCAATGCCGCGCACCTGGTAGGCATCCACAATGAATGGGTTGCGCTCTATGGCGAGCGAGCAATCCTCCTCGGCACCCTTGTAGTCCTCAAGCTCCAGCTTGGCGATGGAGCGGTAGAAATAAGGCTCGGCGAGATAGGGCTTTGCCTTCACCACCTGGTTGAAGTATTGGATTGAGAGGAGATAGTCCTCGAAGTAGAGGGCGTTGCGGCCAATGTTCATCACCTGCTGAGTGTTGATTTGAGCATTCAGCGGCAGGATAGAGGCTATGAGGGCGAGGCACGCTGCCACAATGAGGCGTGCGTCGGTGAGTGTGTTGCTGTCAGTCGTCATTTGCTTCAAAGAAAAATAAAACCTATAAATGGCAGGTGCAAGCACCGCCAATTAAACCAAGACCGGTTGTTTTAGTCACACAAATATAAGAATAATCATCTCGCAAAAGGTATAACCAAGAGGCGATTTAACATTAATTAATTGCATTTCAGCTTTTTCAAGAGGCGCAATTTCTCTCGTTTCAGGAAAATTTGCGAAATTTGAAGTTCGAAACTGTAATTTCCTTTTCGCGGTGAGCTTATAGTCCCACCGCCGTGACAAAAAATTTTTTTATTAACCAAATTTTTATTTTTTAGCTCTAATGATGAAAGTAATCAATTTCACAATTCTCTCACTCATCACAATTATTGCATTATCGTGCAGCTCCACTAAGAATGCCACCGGCAGCTCCAGGACGAACGGCACTCGCACCGAGGTGGATGGAAGCACGTCGGGCAAGAAAGGAACGTCGAATGCGTCAACCACACTTGTGGGTGTCAACGACATTGCCCTTCAGCTTGGAGGCGAGTGGAATGTGGTGAGCGTGAATGGGAAGAACATTCCCGGCGAGCCACGCGCCTATCTGCACTTCGACTTCAAGAACAACCGCATCTATGGCAACAATGGCTGTAACTACATAAATGGCACTTTCACCGCCGATGCCACCCGGCTCACTCTCTCGGAGATGATAAGCACCATGATGGCGTGCGAGAACTCGGGCACCGAGCGTGCGGTGATGAAGGCTCTTGGCGAGGTGGAGGGCTTTAAGCTCACCGAGAAGAATGGTGTGCACTTCCTGCAACTGCTCAATGCCAAAGGGCACTCGCTGATGAAGCTGCGCCGCCAGAATGTGAACTTTGTGAATGGCGCGTGGACGGTGAAGGAGATTGCCGGCACTCCCACCGAGGACAAGGAGGTGCGCCTGGTGATCGACACCGACCAGCTGAAGATTCACGGATGCACCGGCTGCAACATTGTGAATGGCGGCATCTATATCGACACCACCAAGGACCGTGCAATACAGTTCCAGCAGCTCATCTCCACACGCAAGATGTGCCCAAACATGCGCACAGAGACGGCCCTGCTTGTGGCTCTCGAGGAGACTTGCTTCTGCGAGAAGGTGAGCGACCGCGAGATAAAGCTGCTCGACGACAAGGGCAATGTGACCGTGGTGCTCACCAGGCTCGATTTGGAAAGATAGCATAGAGCCGTGCACTCCGAGGGAGCATTCGGAGTGGCTCGCCTGTAGCTGAGGTATAGAAAATCGCACACCCCGGGGGCACTCGCGTGCTGCCGGGGTGTGCTTTTCTTAACTAAAACAAAAACTAATAAAACAACCTTTTTTTTTAAACCTTAATACTCTTGCTTGAAAACCAATTGTGCAATACCCAAATGCTTCTAATCCTTAAACAATCTATCTTCGTCGATTGCTTATAGCAAAGTGTTGTTTTTTGATTATTTAGGTGATTGCTATTTTTCGGCCTTAAAAAATTATCGGGACAACGCAGATATATCTATGGGTCAATTTTTTAGTTGAAAGCGGGATAACCGGGGTTCTGCTTGTAGAGGCCTCCCGAGAAGTTGTACTGGGCCACGGGGATTGGGTAATACTCCTCACCGGCATCGAAAGTGGCATCCTTGTAGTAGATGCGCTGGTCCTTCTCGGCATTGAAGTAGGCCGTCATCACCTCCTTGGCAATGCCCCAGCGCACGAGGTCGAAGTAGCGCTCGCCTTCGAGGGCTTTTTCGAGGCGCATCTCGGTGCGGAGTGCCTTGCGTGCATAGTCCTGAGTCCAGCCGGTGGCGGGATAGAGGCCAATCTTGTAGTTGGCAGCGTCCTTGGATGGGTCGTTGAAGTCCTTCACATAGGCACTGTTCATGGCTCGAGAGCGCACACGGTTGATAAGCTCGCGTGCTGTGCCCAGGTCTTCGCCAATCTCGATGAGAGCCTCAGCCTTGTAGAGCAGGAGGTCGGCGTAGCGGATAATCTGCCAGTTGAGCTGAGATGCACCCCATGGCCATCCCTGGAACATATCGGGCGACTCGGGCGACACCCAGAAGCGCTTTGCGCAGTTGTGGCCATATACACCGCGGTCGCGCACCCACGACTGGCAAGGAGTCTCCTTGTAGGTCTTGAAGGTGATAGTGGGGCGGCCCACCACGAAGTCGAGGCGAGGATCCACTGTGGGAGTGGTGTTGCTGAGCGACTGGTTCTGGTCATCGACGAAAGTGACCACAGCATAGTCGGGACGTGACTGGTAGTCGAATACGGGAAGGCCGTTGTCGTCGGTCTGATAGGCGTTGATGAGGTCCTGCGAGGGGAGGAAGAAACCGTCGCCGTGGTAGGGGCTGTTGCCGCCGGGAGAGTTGAGGAGGTTGCTCCAGTTCACGCGGCCGGCATCGCCCGAGCCGTCGTTCATAGAGTACTGGATAGCCCACACCGACTCGACACCGTTCTCATAGGCAGTGAGGTCGAGCTGCTGGAAATCGGCAAGGAGGTCGTAGCCCTGCACGCGGTCGATGAGCGATACCACCTCGCGGAGCAGTTCCTTGTTGATGGCTGTCACTGCATGAGTTGTAGGGTCTTGCTGATAGGCCTGATACAGACGCACCTTTGCGGCGTAGGCGAGGGCTATGTTCTTGTTGATGCGGCCCACCTCAGCCTGACGGTCGGGAAGGCTCCCGGCAGCCTCGATAAGCTCATTGGCAATTCGGTCGAGGTGCTGCTCGCGGGTAAACTCGTCGTTGCCCACTTTCACATAGTCGGCAGTGGCAAGATTCTCATCGATGTAAGGCACTTTGTTGAAGAGGCGCACAAGTTCGAAGTAGAAGTGTGAGCGGAGCACCTTCATCTCGGCGATGCGCGAGGCCTTTGTCTTCACCACATTCTCATCAGCAGCGTTGAGTACACGCAGAGCGGCGTTGCAGCGCGATATTAGGCTGTACAGGTTGAACCATTTGCCGTCGAGGTTGCCGTTGTTGGCTTGCACCTGGAAAGTTTCCATCGCGTGCACGTCCCAGATGTCGCCTTCGCCGCCACCGCCCTTGTAGGCATTGTCGGCACGCACCTCGCCGTAGCTCCAGTTTGATGTTGGACGCATACAGGGGTCGCCTTGTTCATTTGTATGGCCTGTAAGACCGGCGTATGCTGAGTTTACGAGCAGTTCGATGGCATCGGTCGAAGTCATCACGCCGTCGGAGAGGCTACCTTGAGGCTTGTTCTCCAAGAAATCATCGCTGCACGATGCGAGAAGTGCGGCACAACCGAAAGCGAGAAATATATTATTAAGTTTCATCGTAATTTTTTTTGTTAAAGTTGGAAATTTTCAATTGTTAGAGATTAGAAACCAAACTGAATGCCAAATGTGTACTGGCGCGGCATTGCGTAGGGATAGCCAAGGCCTTCGGGGTCGGCACCGGTGTAATTGGTGATGGTGAACACATTCTGGGCCTGGAAGTAGATGCGGGCATTGGTCATGTGCAGCTTTCCGAGCACGGTTGAGGGGAGTGTGTAGCCGAGCGAGAGCGTCTTCAGGCGGAGGAATGAGCCATTCTCGATGTGGAATTGCGACACTTCGTGCTCATTGTTTCCATTGTCGGTGGTAGGCGCCGGGGTATCGCAGTCGTAATAGCCTGTGGTGAGGAAGGTCTCGTAGGCTTGTGCTGCTGTGAGCAACCGTGTGCCATGGTTGCCGTTCCAGCACTGGAAGAGGTCGGTGTAATACTTCGAGTTGTTGAAGGCATCGCGGAAAATGGAGCTGAAGAACATGTTGAGGTCGAAACCGCGCCAGCTTGCGCCAAGGTTGAGTCCGAGCTGCACTTTTGGGAGGTCGCAGCCGAGCCAGGTGCGGTCGTTGTAGTTGATTTTGCCGTCGCCATTCTCATCCATATATTTTATTCGGCCCACAGCCGGGCTGCCAAATTCCACCTGATACTTCGAGCAGTAGTCATCGACTTCGGCCTGTGTGTGGAACACGCCATCGGTCTTGAATCCCATCCATGAGCCGAGCGACTGACCCACGAGAGAGTGGTCGGCATAGCCACCGCCGTAGGTGTAATAAATGTCGTCGAGCAGGTCGGTGACTTTGTTCTTCTGCACGGTGAAGTTGAGGCCAACCTCATAGTTGAAATCTTTTCCGGCCTTGCTACGCCAGTTGATTTGGCCCTCAAAGCCCTTGTTGGTCATCTCGCCGCCATTGTACCAGCAGTAACCGCCCTCGCCGATAGTTGCGA
>JAQXTJ010000179.1 GCA_029219425.1 Bacteroidales bacterium | reverse complement strand
CGTCGATTATGGCAATAATCGGCAGTCCGAGTTCTTCCTGTGTCTTGCGTGTGATTTCGTAGAGCGAAGCACTGCTTTCGCTGTCACGCACAAGCACGTTGTTTTTCTTGTTGATACTTTCCCAGTTCACGAAAAGTATCTCACCGGGCTGTATGCCCTCGCTTTGGTCGAGTTCGTCGAACATTACAGGCGTGTGTTTGCGAGTTTCGGCAAAAGCGCCTTTCAGTGAGCGGTAGCTCTGAATGTGAAGCTGTCGGGGAGCGAACCAAATAAATGCACACTCTTGATACTTGCTGCCGCCACGGCTGTGCATTTCGTCGATGAGTGTGGCGAGTGCCTGGCAAGCCATTACGGTTTTGCCTGCACCTGTTGGAGCCTCAAAAACTAATTTTTGTCGGCTTCCACCGTCGTTGAGCAGTCGGATAGTCTTATCCACAAGTTCGTTGACGGCACGCTGTTGGTATTGTAGATTTTTCATGCTTCACCTCCTTCCTCTGCAAAGTCGAAAAGTCCGCCCGGGCTGTCTTGCTTCGGTTCTGCCGGCTGTTCTTCAGCAGCGATGTTGCGGTCTTTTGGCTTTGGCAAAATGCGTTTATATGTGTTGTAGATTGCTTGCGGCAAGGCGCAAAGTTGCACCTTGTCGGCAACGTCCTCAAATTCTGCCTCCCAAGGGTCTTCGCTCGGCGAGAACACATACACCTTTATTGGCTCGGCGTAGTGGGTTGATGCGATGAGCGGCACGAGTTCGGCGATGGCTTCCTCCCGATAAATCACGAGCATTTGCCGTTTGCCGTCGTCGAAGAAGCGGAACACACCTTTGTAAGTTTGTTGTCCGGCAAACTGCTTTTTCTCTGTGTAAAGGTCTTCCTTTATGCAGAGCATATCGGTGGAGAGATGAACGAGGCGACGCATATTCTGAACCGAGCGACTGCGACCTACGAAAGCGGTGCGGTAGTAGCGGAGATTATTGCTGTGTAGTCCTTCCACTGCTTCGCCGTTAGGCTTAGTGTAGCCGTTAATCACTCGCTTGTTACGCTCGTATGTGACGTTCTCGCAGATGCCGTTTTCATTGTTGGTGCAGAGAATGCAAGTGCGCTTGCCGCCGTCCTCTGCGTTAAGCTGCATCACAGCGTGAAGCGTGGTGCCGCTGCCGGCAAAGAAGTCGAGGACAGTAGAGTCAAAATACGAACCTAATTGCAACATACGGTGAATTAGGCTTACTGGCTTTGCATTAGAAAAAGCCGTTACGCCGTTAAAAATATTCTTTACAAGTTGTGTTCCGTTTGTTGTAGTTTCAATATCGTCCCATATCGTTTTAGTTACTCTGCCTCTTTCCAATGCTTCAGAAAGAAACCTTTTTCTTTGAGGTCCACCATTACCACTTTTTCCAAAAACGATACGATTATCAGCTTGTAATTTCAGAAAATTTTCGTAATCGTTTTTCCAACTACAATTAGGATTGGGCCTATATTCTATACCAGTGTTTGGATTTATTATTACATATTGTTGATTAGGTCGCCAACCACCCACCTGAAACGGGTCTGCTTTCCAAGGGCCTCTTGGGTCATTATCAGGATTTGAAAATCCTTCTTCAGTATCAGGTATTCTGAATTTCGTTCTGTGTTCAGTTATATAATCTATATCTTTGAAATATACTAAATTATATGTGTGAGAAACAGATATAAGTGCTGTATTTGTAACCGATTTTGTGGAGTTCCAAATTATGTTACCAACAAAATTCTTTTCTCCGAAAATTTTATCACAAATAAGTTTTAGATTCGCAAACTCGTGGTCACTTATAGAGATAAATATACAACCTCTGAAAGAAAGAAGTGATTTTGCAATTTTCAGTCTTTTGTACATGAACGAAGCCCATTTACTATGAGGAAATGGGTCTGTGGAATCAATACGCTTGTCATTATAAGTAAAGTCGTCTTTTTCTGACTTTAGCGTATTGTAAGGAGGATCTATATAGATAACGTCGATTTTCCCTGCGTGAGTGTAAGATAATACAGTTAAGGCTTCAAGATTATCCCCTTCAATGATTATGTGGTTTGGATTGCTAATCTGTTGATTATCCACAAATTGGGGGGGGGTAAAAATAGCCTTCTCCTCATCTTCCACGAGCACAGGCAATTCTTCTCGCAGACGCTCTTCCACATCTTCCGGTTTGTCTTCCCACACAAGACCATAAGTCTTGCTCTCACGAAGCAAGCCGAGAAGAGCAGCACGCTCATCGTCGGTTATGCCGTCGAGCGTCTGCACTCGTTCTATTAGTTTATGTCTGGTTTCTGTATTCATTTTAGGTAAGAGTTAGTAGTTATGGTGGTTACCGGTCGGCGGTGTCGGTGGGGAGGATGGTGAGGAGGGTGTCGCACACCTTGAGGGAGGCGCAGAGGTCGTGCTTCAGGCCATTCTGGCACTTTATGCCGATGAAGTAGCCCACCACGCCAATGGGGAGGAGGGCAGCGATGCACCAGCCCACGCGCCGATTGCTCACGGGGTAGTAGAACAGCAGGCTGCGCAGGCAGGGAAAGTCCATCACTTTGTTAATCACGAGCTGCGAGCGGGAGTTGGAAAGGTAATCAACCACTGCCTCCATCTTGGTGGTGATGCGCTCCACATCGCCACGGCACATGCCACGGGTCCAGTAGCGCAGGTAGTGCTGTCGCTTGTCGTTGGCGGCGAGGAAGTCGGCAATGTCGGCACGCAGGTCGGTCACCATAGCCTCGGCATCGGCCACCACCACATCGTCCATAATCACCTCCTTCATCTCAATGTGGCGCACCTGCTGCGCTCCCACAATGCGGCGGAAGAAGTTGCGGTAGGCGTCGGGGTTGAACACCGCCGAGTCGTTGATAGCCTTGTAGGTGAGGAAAATACCCAGTGGCAGCAGCACCTCTGAGCTGAGCCATATTCCCTCCCACACGGCCCAGTGCCCGTCGCGGGCGAGCTTGTAGCCCGAGTTGTCGATGATGTAATACACGATGAAGAGCAGCACCGACACCACAATTGGCATTCCCAGTCCGCCCTTGCGAATTATTGCGCCGAGCGGAGCGCCAATAAAGAAGAAGATGAGGCAGGCAAAGGAGAGTGTGAACTTCTTCATCAGCTCAATCTCGTGGCGGCGCTTGGTGAGGCTTATATCCTCAATGTTGTAGGCGCGGAACTCGGTGTTTTGCTTCATGCGCATGGCCTTGTTCTTGGCGTTCTCAATGTAGTTGCGCTTTTGCAGCGGCGTGGAGGAGGCAAACACCGAGTCCATGTCGATGGGGCGGCTCATCGCCACTTGCAGGATGCCCTCCTCGGTGCGCTCGCCGTTTTTGTAAACCGTGCGTCGCTGCGGCAGTCCGCATAGCGGCTCACCGCGCAGTGCGAAAGTAAACTCATCGCCGAGCGAGTCGATTCGCACCTTCACCGAGTCGATGGTGTGGCGCAGCTCGGTGTAGTTCTTGCCTATGTATTGCTGGCGCATGGTTTCATCGCCCATGCGGTTGAAATTGGCATCGAACGGAATGAGTATCTCCTTCTCGGCAAACGACTCGCGGCGGTAGAGCATTCCTTGCTTGCCGCGGTTGGGGCGGTCGTCCTTCAGGTCCTCAAACGATTCGCCGTGCATGAGGTGCAAAAAGAGAAACTTCTTGTCGTCGGTGAAGCTGAGCTTGCCCGAGTCGGCAAGAATCACGTTGGCATATCCGTAACCGTTCTTCACGTCGTAGATCATCATGTCGTACATCATGCCTGTTTCGCGGTTCTTCTTCTTCACAAAGAGGTTGTAGCCGTCAATCTGGTCGTAGAAGGTTTCCTCGGGAATATCGAGCTCGGGCGACTTCTGCCTCATAGAGAACAGCAGGCTCCACATTTTCACCTGCGACTTGGGCAGCACATCGTTCTGGAAGAAGAATGCTCCCACCGACACGAAGGCAAGGAACACTATGAGCGGACTCATCACCTTGAGCAGCGACACCCCCGACGACTTCATCGCCGTCAGCTCGAAGTGCTCGCCAAGGTTGCCAAATGCCATGAGCGACGCAAGCAGGATGGAGAGCGGAAGCGCCATGGGCACCATTGAGATGGCGGCATAGCAAAAGAGCTCTGCAATCACCGCAATGTCGAGTCCCTTGCCCACCAGGTCGTTGATGTAGCGCCACAGAAACTGCATAAGCACAATAAAAAGACAGATGAAAAACGTCATCATGAACAATGGCAGAAACGTCTGCAACACAAAGAGATATAGTCTTTTTATTCTTATCACTTGAGTTATTCGTTTTAGTGTGAGTAATTTAGCTCCCAATATGGTACAACAATGCACGGCAGGCAGCTCACCTGCCACCCGCGCCGCGCCGTTTATCTTTGCAAAATTAAGGAATTTATTTCAATTATCCCTCCCCAACGGCCAAGATTTTTCACACCTGTGCCACACCCGGTGTTGCGAAATCTCTGTATTTTGCCACATTTTTCGCCGATTTCTTTTTTTTAACGCTTATATTCCAACATTTTTCCCTAATTTTGCATTACAATTGTGAGAAAATATCCTCGCAACTGGTTGCAGAATCTCATTGCGTCTTACTACATTACAACACATACATACTATGACTAAGATCACTAAAGAAATGGCTTTGGACTACCACAAGCAAGGTAAGCCGGGCAAAATCGAAGTTGTGCCCACAAAGCCCTATTCGTCGCAATCCGACCTCTCTCTCGCTTATTCGCCGGGGGTTGCTTATCCCTGCCTCGACATTCAGGAAAATCCCCAGGATGCCTACGAATATACAAGCAAGGGCAATCTCGTGGCTGTTATCTCCAATGGAACTGCCGTGCTTGGCCTGGGCAACATCGGCGCCCTCGCCGGTAAGCCGGTGATGGAGGGAAAGGCCCTTCTGTTCAAGATTTTCGGCGGACTCGACTGCTTCGACATTGAGGTGAACGAGAAAGACCCCGACAAATTCATAGAAATCGTGAAATCTATATCACCCACTTTCGGCGGAATAAACCTTGAGGACATCAAGGCGCCCGAGTGCTTCGAGATTGAGCGACGCCTCAAGGAAGAGTGCGACATCCCCGTGATGCACGACGACCAGCACGGCACCGCCATCATATCGGCTGCCGGTCTGCTCAACGCCCTCGAGATTCAGGGCAAGAAAATCGAGGAGGCTCGCCTCGTGGTGAATGGCGCAGGCGCGGCTGCCGTGTCGTGCACAAGGCTCTATATTGCCCTGGGCATCCGCAAGGAGAACGTCGTGATGTGCGACAGCAAGGGCGTGCTCAACAAGAAACGCACAAACCTCAACCCGCAGAAGCTCGAATTTGCCACCGACCGCGACATCGACACTCTCGCCGAGGCTATGAAGGACGCCGACGTGTTCCTCGGTCTCTCGGTGAAGGACGTGGTGACAACTGAGATGGTGCAGTCGATGGCCCCAAACCCCATCGTATTCGCCCTCGCCAACCCCGACCCCGAGATTGAGTATGGCAAGGCTATGGCATCGCGCCCCGACATCATCTTCGCCACCGGACGCTCCGACTATCCCAACCAAATGAACAACGTGCTCGGCTTCCCCTACATCTTCCGCGGCGCTCTCGACTGTGGTGCCACTGCCATCAACGAGGAGATGAAGCTCGCAGCCGTGCACGCCATCGCCGACCTCGCCAAGCAGCCCGTGCCGCCAATCGTGAATGCCGCCTACAATATGACAGAGATGTCGTTTGGCCCCGAATACATACTGCCCAAGGCTCTCGACCCGCGCCTAATCACAACCGTGGCTCCGGCAGTGGCACGCGGCGCAATGGAGTCGGGCGTGGCCCGACGTCCTATCACCGACTGGGAGGCCTACGAGCAAAAACTGAAGCGACTCATGGGCTACGACAACAACCTCATGCGCCGCTTCACCGAGGAGGCCAAGCGCAATCCAAAGCGTGTGGTATTTGCCGAGGCCAACACCGACAACATGCTCAAGGCAGCTATCATGGCACGCAACGAGGGCATTTGCACGCCCGTGCTGCTCGGCAATGAGGAGATGATTGAGAAGCGCGCCCAGCGCCTGGGACTCAAGCTCAAGAATGTGGAAATCGTGAACCTGCGCCACGACCGCGAGGCCGACCGCCGCAGCCGCTTCGCCAAGCACCTCACCAAGAAGCTCCAGCGCGACGGACTCACCTACCCCGAGGCTCTGGAAAAGATGTTCGACCGCAACTACTTCGGCATGATGATGGTGGAGATGGGCGAGGCCGACGCTTTCGTCACCGGCACCTACCCCAGCAGCCGACGCATCATAACCGACACAGCCAAGGAGGTGATTGGCATTCGATGCGGATACGACCACTTCGCAACAATGCACATCATGAACACCAAGCGCGGAACATACTTCATAGCCGACACCTCCATTAATCACGACAACGACACCCACACACTCGTGGATATTGCACGCCTTGCCGACCACGCCGTGCGCTACTTCGCCCACGACCCGGTGATTGCAATGGTGTCCTACAGCAACTTCGGCTCCAACAAGGAGCACGGGCCTATCGAGGTGCACGAGGCTGTTGACATTCTGCACAAGCAATATCCCGAGATTGTCATCGATGGTGAGATGCAGGTGCACTACGCCATGAACAAGGAGCTGCGCGACACGCACTTCCCATTCAACAACCTCTTTGGCAAGGACGTGAACACACTCGTGTTCCCCAACCTCAGCGCAGCCAACACCGTGTATCGACTGCTGCTCGAGATGGGTCTTGCCGAAGTGATTGGCCCGATACAGATAGGCCTGCGCAAGCCCATTCACATGACATCGATCGACGCATCGGTGCGCGACATAATCAACCTCACCACCATCGCCGTGATCGATGCCACAGTGCTCGAAAAAGTGGGTTGCAACCCCGAGGCCTAACCTCCCCCGGCCAACTACTCTTATGTAGGGACGCACCCTGGTGCGTCCGCCCACAGTCGCTTAGTTATGAGGCTGTTACGCGGACGCACCGGGGTGCGTCCCTACATCAAAATATTATCATACCGAATTTTGATACACACTCCCCTTTTACACCTCATGTGAAAAATGTCGGTGTGATCAGAAAGCCTCGTTGATGTTGAAAGTGAAGCCGCTCTCACCATTGCGGCCACGCCCGTAGTCGAGGCGCACGTTCATTCCTTTCTTGAACTCCCAGCGATAGCCCAAGCCGTAGTTGGGCAGCAGCTTGCGGAAAGTGCGGCCATCGTGAAACACATTGCCCACTCCTGCCCACACCACCACGCCATTGCGCCGCCACACATGCTGTCGCAGCTCGAGCTGTGCCGCCATGCTGTGCTTGTCGCGGTAACGTCCCTCATAGTAGCCGCGCATACTGCCCTGCTCGCCGAGGCGGGCCATGTTGGCCCAAGTGGGGTGACCGAATACGAACTCGCCCTTGAGGTCGCCTGCAAGGATTCCCCCCTTCCACACGCGCTGATAGAAACTGAAGCGCAGGTTGGTGGTGTAGAAAGCCTTGTCGTTGCCAAGCCACTTGGGTCGCACCATCTGCGAGAGATAAAAGTAGATGCCGCGCGAGGCACAGGTGATTATGTCGCGGGTGTCGTATTGCACACACACGCCAATGCCATAGTTGTTCATGCGCAGCGAGTCGCCATCGAATAGCTCCGGGTGACCTTTGATTTCCGAGCCTTTTATGTAGTCCCACGCTGCCATGGGACCCATATAGAGATTCCTGGCCACTCTCACGAGAAACTCGGCCGACACACTGCCCTGAAAGCGGTTCATTTCGGTTTCGTTGTCGTCGTTGCAGCAATTGTCGTAGCCCACGCCCCAGTAGGCGGTGGGGAAGGAATAGAGATACACCTTGTAGTTTATTCGGTAGCGGTCGTCGGGGAAGAGGTTGTTGCCTCGCACTCCCACCATCCAGAAGCCCACGGTGGAGAAGCTGCCAAAGAGCGACACATTGGATGGCTGCATCGTCTTGGGGCAGCCTGCCATCCTATACATTCCTGCCCCCACGAGGCCAATGCCAAACTTCGTGTCAGAGGAGTAATAGGGCCCGCCAATGAAATTTATGTCGAATTTCTTATTGTTTTCCTTGTTGGCGTCGCCAAAATAGTCGAAGAAACGCTGCATAAGGCCGCGCTTATGCTCTGCGCTATCGGTAGCAGCCACAAGCGAGTCGGATTCAGCGGCACTCACTATTAGTGAATCATTAACTGCCGCAACAGGTGCCGACGTTACCGTTTGTGTGCCTACAATCAATGCAACCAGTGCAATCCACAGATTCTTCATTGTCTTAACTTTGTGTGTTTCTTTATTTTGTATAGCAGTTGCAAAATTACTAAAAAAGAGCCTAACCAACCGCAAAATTCACTTATTATAACAGTGAAATTGGCGAAATTGACGACAAAAGCCGTGTTTTGGCACAGTCTCGCGTCACCGCAGGGATGGCTATAAGGGTAATTTTTCGGCAAATTACTCTCTCTTTAGCACGGAATTTTGTAATTTTGCAGCCTGAAATTCAAGAAACACAATGATGAAAAATCTTTATCTCAGTCTTTTCCTCTCATTCTTCAAGATTGGAGCGTTCACCTTTGGAGGTGGTTGGGCTATGATTTCCATCATAGAGCGCGA